>DATNEM010000114.1:0-7120 GCA_035552995.1 Acidobacteriaceae bacterium
ATGGGTGCCTACAACTTTGACTTGGGCCTGAAGCGCAGCTTTCCCATCTGGGAGCATGTCAGCCTGCAGTTCGAGGCGGACCTACTGAACGCGACCAATCACGTCGTTTGGGGCAACCTCAACGGTGGAGCAAGCGGCGTAAACGGCGCGGCAACCTTCGGTACAGCCGGTGCGCCAGTCAACCAGCCACGCGACGCGCAGCTTGCTGCTCGCCTCAACTTCTAAAGCTCACCTCAACCACAGCCGCCGCTTGCAGCCATGCAGGCGGCGGTTGTGTTTTAAACGGATTCGCCCTCTTGACAGCCGCTGTAAAATGGAAGAAAGACCAGTGAGGCGCGCGGCTTTTTGCCTGGCCCTCGTTCGGTTCACCCAGACAAGCGTAAGCCTCATATTTTCAAGATTTTCAGAATGGCAGTCAGCCGAATCAAGATTTTAGCGGGGACAGGGTATCTAACCGAAGCGTTTTCAAGATTTTACGATTAACCTAGGAGGGTACCTCCTCTTCCCCCCGCAGAAGTGGCAGCCGCAGGGCTTTACATCACCAGGAAGCGTTCGCGTATCAGGCGCTGGAAGCGCGGCCGCCAGATCAGGTCGTACGCCAGCTCTTTGTCCGGGAACATGGCGAGCGCGGCGCGGCGCGCGTCGGCAATCATCTGCGCCGCCTCATCGTAAGTCAGCGAGGAGTCCTGCGCGATGGTCTGCATCACCAGGGTCATCATCATCTGCATGCGGCGGATGAGCCTGCGCTCCTCTTCCATCTCCGCCGCGCTCATCCCCGATGCGGGCTGGCCTGAGGTCTCCAGTTCGCGAGTGCTGTTTCCGTCGGTGTTCCCGTAGTTGTCCATTAGGGATTAGACGCGGAATCGAGCGCCGCGATGCGACCGTCCGCCGACAGCAGGAAGGTCGTCGCGCCCATGTGGTCCGTGCGGAAGACATGCGCGTGCCCCGCAGCCAGACGCGCGATCACCTCCGCGCGCGGGTGGCCGAAGGTATTGTTCGCGCCGACCGAGATCACGGCATCCTCCGGCGCGGCGAGTGAGAGAAACTCCGGCGTCGTCGATGTGCGGCTGCCGTGATGCGCGACCTTCAGCAGCGTCACCGGCCCGATGCGGGCTGACGCGTCTCCCGCGTCCGCGCGCGCGACCATCGCATCTTCGCTTGCCGCCTGCGCATCGCCTTCGAGCAGCGCCGACGCCTGCCCGAACTGAAGATGCAGCACCAACGAATCGTCGTTCACCGGCGGCCCGGAATTCGAGTAGGCGGATGAAGGCGCGAGAATGTTGATCGCGACATCTTGCCAGCTCACGTTGTCGCCCGCTCGCAGATGCCGGACGCAAACGCCGAACGAGGCCGCTTCGGCAAGCAGTTCGCGATAGCTCGCAGAGTCGGGATCGACAGCGACCCAGAGCTCGCGGGGCCGGAAGTTCCGCAGCACCGCCGCCATGCCGCCCATGTGGTCGGAGTGCGCGTGGGTGAGAACAAGTATGTCGATGCGTCTTATCTGCCGCGACCACAGGTAAGGCGAGACGACCTCTTCGCCCACATCGAAGCCGGACGAGCCGATGGCGTTCTCGGCATTGGCTGCCGCGCCGGTAGGACCGCCCGCATCGATGAGCATGGTCTTTCCGCCGGGACCAACGACAAGCAGCGAATCGCCCTGGCCAACGTCGATTGATGTGACCTCAAGCTTGCCGCGATGAACGATCGGCGCGCCCGGCGACAGCGCAGCGAGAGTGATCATCGGAAGAGCAGCCACCGCAGCCACCGCAGCCACCGCGAGTGCGCGCGAGCGGCGCACGGCCCAGCAGCAGAAGGCGAGGACAAGCAGCGCGATCAGGATGTGCGCAAGCGTCGGGCCGGGAACTCGCAGATCGGCTGTCTGAGCGTGGCTGAGGTGTTGGATTGCTCCAGTGATCGCATGCAGCAGCAGCGCGAGCCCGGCACCTGGCAAAGCGGCAAGCCAGGAGCTGACCAGCGAAGCAAGGAACGTAATCAGAGCAAGCGGCGCCAGCACTGCGACCACCGGAATGCTGAGCATGTTGGCCGGCAGCGCGAAGACCGTCGCGCGATGGAAGTACATCGCCATTGGGAGCGCCATTACTGCTTCGGCAACCACGCCGATGAGCGCGAGTTCGAAAAGCCATAGCAAAGTGCACAGCGTGGCGGAAGGCAACCCGTATGCTCTTCGGCCACAAACGCCGGCGAGGACTTCGCTCCAAAGCCGCAGCATCACGCGGAATTGTGCGAGGCGCGGAGGCATTGCAACATCGCGCCAGCGGTCCCGCAGATGGCGCGCGGCGCGGGCGTAGGGCAGGAAGCTCCGCTCGCCGAGTGGCACTGCGATTCCTGCAATCGAGACGATGGCGAGGAACGTCATCTGGAAGCTGGCCTCGAAGAGTGCATGCGGCGACCAGATCAGAACGGCCAGCCCGGCCGCTCCGAGCGCATTGAGCACATTGCGGTCCCGCCAGAGCAGCCGCGCCAGCAGGAAGACAGCCGTCATCAGCAGCGCGCGCTGCACCGGAACGCCGAAACCTGTGAGCAACGCGTACGCAGAGGTAAGAGCAAGTGTTAGCGATGTCGTGGCGATTTCTCCAAACCGCAGGCGGCGCGCAATCCAGAAGACAAGGCCCGCGAGCAGAGCAACGTGCATGCCGGAGACGACAAACAGATGAAATGAACCCGTGCGCTCGAAGCCAAGGCGCAGCGTGCGTGTGAGGCGCGAGCGGTCACCGAAGAGCATGGCGTTCAACATGCCGGCGTCGTCCGGCGTGAGACGCAGTGCAGCCGGCAGCCCCTTGTTTGCCGCAGAGCGGACAAACATGGGCAGTCGCGACGCAGCCCATGTTTGTGCGGCAAAGACGTGGCAACCACCGACAGCAAGCAAGTTTGCGTGAGAGGTGCCCGCGGTGCGGGCCGGGTTCGTGCGAAGTTGTTCGGCATGAATGGCGCCTGTAGCTGCAATGCCCTGGTCGAGCAGAAAATCGGCGTATTGCCATGCGCCGGGATCGCGATACCGCTCGGGCATACGCAGCCGCATGGGCGCGGAAAGCAGATCGCCGCAACGAAGTTGCGGAAGCGCGCTTGCAAGCGAGGACTGGCCCATTCGATACGCATTGTGAACTGGCAGCGTGAGCAGCGTGGCGCGCACGCCGCCGGAGATGGGGATCATGCGCGAAGTGTCAGGCGTGACGTCTTCGATGGCGGTAAGATCGAGATCGATGGAGAGCGCTGCCGATCCGGGTTCGTTCCACTGGTCCGGATCGAGGTCGCTGTCGTTGACAGAATCCTTCGCGCTCGTGCGTTGCGGCAACTGGCGCACGCGGATGACGCGCGCTTCGATGGTTCGACTGAGGCCGTCTGCGTAGCGGGCCAGAGCCGTTTGCGGTGAGGGCCCAGGTTCGAGCTGCGCCGACCAGAGACCGGTTGCGATCCAAAGCGCAGCGGCGCACCACGCCGCAACACGTTGCGCGCGATGGAGAGCGAGCAGAACTAGTGCGAGCAACGCCACAGTTCCAGCAGCGAGCAGGACGACGAGACGCGGCTC
This sequence comes from Acidobacteriaceae bacterium, assembly GCA_035552995.1. Classification (GTDB taxonomy): domain Bacteria; phylum Acidobacteriota; class Terriglobia; order Terriglobales; family Acidobacteriaceae; genus Edaphobacter. The sequence continues at coordinate 3,548 of DATNEM010000114.1, forward strand.
ACGCGGCGGGAGAAGCGTGAGCGATTCGCCGAGGGCGAAGCAGATGGCGGCGGCGAGCAGAGGCGCGCGGCGCAGACGCAGCGCGTCTGGACGCAGCGAATCAGGGCGTCCGGCGCGCGGCCAGAGGCGTGCTTCAAGGTCGGGTCTGGAGGCACCAGCGTTCGCAGCCACAGCAGGCTACCCGTAGGGTCGCGGCCATTCTTTCAGATCGGCGATTCGGCGCCAAGAAAAAAGCTGCGGTCCGCCGTCTCCCCTTATTGGGAGCGCGTGAGGATCGCCACTGTTTCCATGTGCGAGGTCTGCGGGAAGAGATCGAAGAGGTGCAGCTCGGCGATCGCATAGCCGGTGAGGTTACCGAGGTCGCGCACGAGCGCATTTGGCGAGCAGGAGACGTAAACCAGCGTGGGCGCCGCTGTGCCAGCCGATTGCGCGATGCGCACGAGCAGCGAGCAGATCTCGTCGCCGAGGCCGTTGCGCGGCGGATCGAGGACGATGAGCGATGGCCGATCGCGCTGCAGAACGGCGGCGCGAAGGAAATCGAGCGTTGTGGATTTCACAGCGCGGAGGCTGGGAAGGTTTGTCTGCGCGAGGGCGGTGGCAGCGGGCTCGGCAATCTCGACTGCGGTAACTGCGGCGAAGTTGCGGGCAAGGGCGCGGGAGAAGAGGCCGACACCAGCGAAGAGGTCCCACGCGAGAGCGCGATCCGGCGATGCTGCGGCCGCGGTAGTGACCGTAGCTACGAGTTCCGGCAGCAGGAAGCGGTTGACCTGAAAGAATGCGCCGCGCGGGACCCAGTACTGGAGAGGCTCGAGGTTCGAGGTTGGGAGCGTCGGCAGCGAGTAGTTGAGTCCGGGTGGGCCCCAGACGGGGCCGGGGCGCGGCTGTTCGATGCGGCGGCTTCGGGTTACGGATGGAAGGAGTGCGATGCCTGCGCCGGTGAGTTCGGGGACCTGAGCGCGGAGGGATTCGCAGAGCACCGCGAAGTCCGCGGCGGTGCGATTGGGCGGATTCTTCTGGGGGGTGCGGAGGAAGAGCGTGATCTGTAGTTTCGATTCGTCGGCGGTGGTGAAGAGTTCGAGCTGGTCGGGCACGAGGGCTGCGCTGCGCAGCCATGCTGCGTTGTTGGCTACGGAGAGAAAAGCTTCGGCGGCGCGCCCGAGCAGCGGCGCGGCGATGGGGCATTGGGTGATGGGGACAAAGGCGACGTTTCCGCTTACCTCCAGACTCGGCGGCTCTTCATCCCACATCTCTGCGAGATGTGGGGCACCCGGAGGTTGTGGCTCGACCCCACCCAAGCGGAGCTTGGATGGGGCACCCGCGTGGGCCTCCGCGCCGCCGAGGTAGCCGGCGCGTAGTTGGCCGTCGACTTCGCGCAACGTGAGGCGGATGCGGTTGCGGTACGCGAGCGGCGGCGAAGCATGAAGCTGAAGCTCTGGAGGCGAGAAGTTGCTGAGGAGATCGCGGATTCGCGCGGCCTTGCGGTCGAGCTGCGCGGGGTACGCGAGGTGCTGGAGCTGACAGCCGCCGCAGGCGCCGAAGTGCGGGCAGGGCGGAGTGGCGTGCTGCTCGCTCATGTTGCGTCTCCGTCTTCGTGGGGCATGTAGAAGAGGGAGAGGCGCGGGAGCGAATGGCTTTCGAGGAGGCGTTTGTGCAGGAACTGCTGCTGCACCTGCTTGATCTGGACTGCGCCCATTTTGCCGCGGTAGGGAGCGAGTTCGCGGGCGGCCTGTTCGCGCAGGGCGACAAGTTCGGCTTCCGGCGTGGCGGAGAGAATGGCGGCGAAGAGTTTTTCTTCGAGGACAGTGAGCACGCGGTCGGTGTCCTCCAGGTTCAAGGTTCGCGGTTCGGGGTTCGGGGGAGAAGCGGATTGCTCCGCATTCGACTCGCGTCGAATGCTGCGGAATGACAAATTGGAATTAGTGGCATCGCTGCGGAATGCCAAACCATCCGCGGCCAGCTCGCGGAGGCGGGTGGCGGTTTCGGCGGCGGCAGCCGCAGGAACAGGCGATAGCTTTGCGGCGGCAGCTTCCAGCTGGGCAGCGTTGGCGAGGAGGAAGCGGGTGATGCGGGCGGACTCGAAGCCTGACTCGCGTTCAGGCTTGGCGGCCATGCCGACGCTGGCTTCCCGGGCCTGCTCGGCGGCTTCCATCACGGCCTGAGCGCACCACGCGAGTCCGTTGACCTTGCGCTGGCGGCGGGCGCCGAGACGGGCGCGTTGGGACTCGTGCTTGTCGAAGGCTGCGTCGATGCCTCGGAGGACGGCTTCGAGGGGAACGCCGGCCTCGCGCCAGGTTTCGATAAGTGCCCAGTCGAGGGTGGAGAGGAGGAGGAGCGAGCCGCGCCGTTGGGCGAAGCGGTCCTCAATCTCGGTGAAGTAGGCGAAGTGATTCATAAAAGGCAGTTGTCAGTTGTCAGTTCACAGTTGTCAGTCAGGGGGGTACCCCCCAGTGAAAATTGCATAATCTAGAAAACAAAAGCGTTGCGTCTCTGGATCTAGAAGACAAAGGACTTAGCGGAGCAATATTGAAAACACACGAGTTAAGTGCCGCGGCCCGGCGTGATGGCCGGGCCTGTCTGATTCGGGGAGAATTTGCTCCTCTTCACTCTCTTGTTTCTATTTTAGCAAGCGGAGCAAAACTAAAATGCCAACTTTCTGAACGAAATTAGGCCTATGGAGTGATGCGGTTACGCGAAATTGGGCGGTCGAAGGGGCTTGACATGATTTTTGGGCTCGCGCGATGCAAGGCTCCTCCGATAAGGCGAGCCATCCGGCTATTTGTAAGCGGTTCCTTCGCGTGGAGTAAGCCAGGTGTTCGATGCGTAAAGGGCGATGCCGGGGCTGAAGCCCGGGATGTTTTTGGGTTGCGTTCCCGCGGGCTGAAGCCCGCTGCTCCTCCCGAAAGGCAAATACGGGGATTCTTCGTCGCGCGGTGCGCTCCTCAGGATGACGAGGGCTGGAGGTAGTGGCACGATCCCACTCATCGCGCAAAGACGCGCGATGAATGGGGCACCCATTCGACTCGGCTTGCGCCTCGCTCAGGGCAGGCTGGATTTGTGCGGGGTGCGAGCAAAGACAAATACAGGGGTCCTTCTCCCGCTTCGCGGGATCAGGATGACGGCACGCGATAGGGTCGTGGCACGATCCCACCCATCGCGCAAAGACGCGCGATGAATGGGCACGGATTGGTGGCGATTCGGGCAAGAGACAAATACAGGGGTCCTTCGCTACGCTCAGGATGACGGCGGCGGAGTGTACGCATGGGGGGTGAGGTGAGCGAGCGCAGTGAAGAGATTGATGAGCGGGATTTGGGGTTTTTGCGGCGCGCGATTGAGCTGGCGGCGAAGGCGCGGGGCGAGGGGCGGCATCCGTTTGGCGCGCTGCTTGTAAATGGGCGCGGCGAGACGATTGTGGAGGCGCGGAACAATGCGGTGCGGCCGGCGGGCGATCCGACGCAGCATGCGGAGATGCTGGCGTGCCGCGCGGTGGCGCGGAAGATGACCGAGGCGGAGATGTCCGAGTGCACGCTGTACGCGAGCACGGAGCCGTGCGCGATGTGCGCGGGCGCGATCTAC
>DATNEM010000115.1:0-3390 GCA_035552995.1 Acidobacteriaceae bacterium
GGACTTTACCGATGGCAAATCGCGCACGCTCAACATTACGGTCCTGCGGCCCGGGCTGACGGTGATTGCGCCACCGCTCTACTATCCGGAGGCCCAGGAGTTGCGACAGCGGCCCGCGACCGGGCTGGGTGCGCCGCCGACGCCAGGCGGCACTCCGCTGAAATAAGCACGTGAAAAATCCATGAATCTACTGCTGCGCGGCGTCGTGCGGGAAAGCGCGTTGATGGGCCTTGCCGCGGCGGCGCTGTGGGGCGGCGGCGACTTTTCCGGCGGCATGGGCGTCAAGCGTGCCGGCGGCGGCATCGGAGCGGCGCTGCGGGTGGTGCTGATGAGTCACGCGGCCAGCTTTGCGGCGCTGCTGCTGGTGGAACGCGTGCGCGGCGATGCGTTTCCGCATGGCGCGGTGCTGGCCTGGGGGATTGCTGCGGGAGTAGCGGGCGGGCTGTCGCTGACAGCGTTTTATACGGCGCTGTCACGCGGAGCGATGGGCGCTTCGGCGGCGGTCAGCGGGCTGCTGGCTGCGGCGATTCCGGCGGGAATCGGGATGGCGCAGGAGGGTTCGCCGGGTGCACGGGCTGTGGTTGGATTCGCGGTGGCGGCGGCGGCGATCTGGCTGATTGCCGCGGGCGAAAGAGTACACGGCGTGGAGACGGCGGAGGAGGCGGTGCACGAACATGACGCTGCGGATGCGGCAGCGCGTGATGCGCCGCTTCGGGCAGAAATGATTCTGGCCCGGCGAGCTGCTTCGCGGCAGACGATGCTGCTGGCGGTGCTGGCCGGTGCCGGCTTTGGGATCTATTTTTTCGCCCTGAAGATGGCGAACCCGGCCGGCGTAGTGTGGCCGATGGCGACAGCGCGCATGGGCAGCCTCACGGTGTGCGGGCTGATGCTGCTGGGAAGGAGTCTGCGGCGCTGGGACCGGGCTGACGATTCGGGCGTTCGCATTACCGGCGCGGCGGTGCGCTGGGCGCTAGCCGCTGCGTTGCTGGATACGTCTGGGAACCTGCTCTTCATTGCGGCGACGCGCGCGGGGCGCCTGGACGTGGCGTCCGTGCTGGCGTCGCTCTATCCGGCGTCAACCATTCTGCTCGCGGCCGTGACCCTGGGCGAGCTGCCGACGAAGCGGCAGGCCGTGGGAATGCTGGCTGCGGTCGCTGCAGTGCTGATGATCGCGCTGTGAGGAGCGCAACGTTGGGGCCCTTGTCGCGACGCTCTAAAGCGTGACTACTCGAAGATTTGGGATTGCTTGAAAATGGCCTAAGTTGAGCGTCGCGACGCCATAGCCGAGAACGAGTGCAGTGGTCCCGATAACAAGGTCCTCAACCGCGATGGAGATTCCTCTCGCCGCCTGCTCACCTTCGATCCGGCCCGCCAATCTGGCGATCTCGATGGACACGGGATGGACGATCATGTCACGGGAGAGTTCGTCCACGAACGATTGGCGGGAAGCCCTCTGAGCTTGTGTCTTCGATCGGTAGATGCCATGCGTCAATTCGATAATGCTGATGGCGGAAAGCGCGCTCTCCAGATCGCCATGGGCAGCGTTGACTCGATGGATAATCTGCTGGAGAGTGTCTCCTCGCCGTTCGCCAGCGATCAGAATGCTGGAATCGAGGATTAGTCCCATGCAGAGGTTGAGCGCGGTCTACGCTCACGGATGATCTCTTCCAGGTCCGCGGCAAAATCGGGATCCATACGTGGCTCGTACCCTAGTTCCTTCGCGTGAGCTTTGGCGAGCGCGATGGATTCAGACAGCAGCCGTCCTTTAGGCTCTACAGTGCGAAGCACGACAGAGACCGAAGCAGCCTTCTCAATCACAATTTCTTCGCCTGCACGGACACGTGCCAGCAGTCCCGGCAGATCAAGCACAGCTTCGTTCTCCGAGATGTGGACGGTTGCCAAATTCCGCCTCCAAAGCGCTACGACTTGGTTGCGGTCTCTTCGGGCTTGGGGGTGACGGTGTGTGCGTCGCTCGTGGCGCTCTTCACTTCGTCGTTGACGCCCTTCATGCCCTCTTTGAAGCCGCGCAGACCTTCGCCCAGACCTTTGCCCAGCTCCGGCAACTTACGGCCGCCGAACAGCAGTACCACGATCAACGCAAGGATGAGTAGGTGCCACGGTTGTAAAAGGTCGCCCATACAGAATCTCCTGGCAGCGGTGGGCGCGGGGATACGCCGGCTGCACGGCTTCTATTCTCGCATAAAGGACCCGCGAGTGTCGCATGGGAAATGGAGCGGTGAGAGGCCATCTACACTGGTTCGTGTGGCGCCTTCAACGACACCTTTGGACCAGCCTGCCAGCGGGGTTGAGCCTGCTTCGGCGGCGCCGAAGCTGAGTTTCGGCCAGCGGCTGACTTTGTTTTTCGCGCCCCCGCTGGCAGCGGTGGTGATCCGCCTTCTCGGGATGACGCTGCGCTATGAGGACCGCTGCGAGCCGGGCGTAACGCCGGGATATGCGATCCCGGGGCCGACCGTGTTTGCCTTCTGGCACCGCTGTCTGCTGGCGTGCGCGCACCGCTTCAAGGACCTGGACATCGCGATCCTCATCAGCCCAAGCTTCGACGGGGAACTGATCGCGCGCACGGTAGAGTTGCTGGGCTTCAGGGCGATTCGCGGATCAAGCTCGCGTGGAGGCGCAGCGGGCCTGCGCAATCTGCGGACTGCGTACGCGGCGGGGCATCGCTGCGCGTTTACAGCCGATGGCCCGCGCGGTCCGAAGTTCGTGGCCAAGCCGGGCACCGCGCAGCTGGCGAACTTGGTCGGCGAGCAGGGACTCTCAGGCACCATGGGCACTTGGGTGGGCTGCTTCTATGCGCTGCCGGAGCGTGCATGGGAGCTGAAGTCCTGGGACCGCTTCATGATTCCGAAGCCGTTCTCGCGCGTGGTGCTGACGTGGCCGGCGCATGTGCCCGCGAGCGAGGTAACAACGGCGACGGTGCAGGCGGCGTTGGATAAGGCTGTCGCGATGGCGGAAGAAGAGACAAAGGCAAAGGCTTAACACCGATTCACACCGATGACACAGATTTAAAAACGAGAGCGGACTATAGTGCTTGTTTCCGATTTTCATTTCGATCTGCCGGAGGAGCTGATTGCGCAACATCCGCCGGCGGAGCGCGGCGCCAGCCGCATGTTGGTGATGAGCAGGGAACAGGCATCAGGGAACACGGACGAAGGAACAGAGATCACGCCGGAGTTCAGGGGTCGGGCCCTGCGCGATGCATGGTTTCGCGAGCTGCCGGAGTTTCTGCGAGCAGGGGACCTGCTGGTGCTGAACGACTCGCGCGTGATCCCGGCGCGGCTGTTTGCGCGGAGAGCGATCAAACCCACATCCCAGAATCGAGATGTGGGGCACCGAAAGATGAAGACGCAGGAGCCGTCGGGCGAAATCGAA
>DATNEM010000116.1:0-4089 GCA_035552995.1 Acidobacteriaceae bacterium
AATGACGTTGCTATCCGTAACGCTGCCATGTGGGCCCGGAAACAGATTCTCGCGCGTGAGGTGGGCGCGACCGCTCAGAGTTCCGGACGGAAAGCGGCTCCAACTGCGGCCCCAGAGGGCCCGAATCCGTCTGCTAGCCTAGAGTGAATTGCCATGACGGCACTCGACATGCAGGAGAATCAACCGACGGTCCCGATCGCGCTGGTGAAGCCGGTCGTGCGCGGTATGGGATTGGGCGCGCAGCTGGTCGCGTTGGCGAAGTACATGACGCGAACCGAGGTGCACACCTACGCTTTCAGCGTCGCGGCCAACGTGATCCTATCGCTCTTTCCCTTCATTGTGATGATGCTGACGCTTTCGCATTCCGTGTTTCATTCCGCCGCCATGGCAAATGTTGTCATCGAGATGATGACGCACTTTCTGCCGTCCAATCAATACTTCATCCTGCACAACATGGACATGCTGGCGCATCCGCATAAGACAACAGAGATTTATTCGATTGCGATGCTGCTGATCAGCTCCACCGGAATCTTTCTGCCGCTGGAGGTTGCGCTGAATCAGGTGTGGGGAAGCGGGAAGAATCGCTCCTACGTACACAATCAGCTGGTTTCCCTTTGCCTCGCGCTCGCGATCGGCTTGCTGGCAATGGCTTCGGTCGCGTTGACGGCATGGCAGCGCAGCGCCCTGGGATGGATATTCTTCGAGCACACCAACAACGCCGTCTTCCGGTTTCTCGATACCGTGCTGGACGGAGGCCTGTTGCGGATACTTTCTCTGGCCGCCAGCATTTTGATCTTCTTCCTTATCTACTGGGTCTTGCCGAACCGCAAGGTTCCCGCGCGTGCCGTGCTGCCCACCGCGATTGTTGTCGGTGTGCTGTGGGAAGGCGCCCGGCTGCTCTACATCTTTCTGCTGCCGCGTCTGGACTTTTATGCCGTCTACGGCCCTTTCTATGTTTCCGTCACGCTGATGATCTGGGCATTCCTCTCGGGTTTATTGCTGTTGGCCGGCGCGCATTTTTCCGCCACGCGGCATGCGCTAGCGGTCGCTCGCGAAGAACAGCAGGATGGGCTCGATCGGGAGGTTGAGGCGCATGCCGTCCGTGCCTGATTCCAAAAAACGCGGCTTCCTGGATGCCGTATGGCGGCGCATTCCCACGGGACTTGGCGGCGGCGTGTTCTGGCTTGCGTTGTGGTTTGCGCTGCTCTGGCTGTTGCGCAGGACCTCGCTGCCGGGCCAAAGGTTCTTTGGCTGGACGGAGATACTTGTCGGCGCAACGCTGTTTGCGCTGACTCTCTTGCTCGCGGTCCGGCTCGTCCGGCGGCATTTTCTGTGGAGCCTGCGCAACAAGCTCATCCTCACCTATCTGCTGATCGGACTCGCGCCGGTGGTGATGCTGGTAACGCTGGCAATCGTGCTCGCTTACTTCGCTACCGGGCAGTTCTCGATTCATCTGGCGGATGCGCGCATGCATCAGGAACTGGATGAGTTGAGCGCCCAGAATGCCGCCCGCGTGGCGGGAGCCGCTCGCATCATCAAGCTTGTCGATTCGGGGGTCCTTGGACCGCCGCGGCCGCGGACGCCTTTGGCGGCCAGAGGCCAGAATATTCCACCGGCCGGTCAGCAGATTGCGGCAGCGCTGGGCACGCAGACCGCCGCGGCACAAAGCAACGCGGAACAGGCTCCGCAGACTGCGGCGGAAGGGCTTGCGCAGGCGACGCCATCCAGTGAGGCGCTGCCGGACGTGCTCCGCGCGCGACTCCGCCCCCACAGCCGGACCTTTCTCAACGGAGTGCCATGGAATCCACCAGGAGTGCGTCCGGGCGCCTTTCAAAATGGCGAGGGAAGTGATCCGCTTGGATTACCGGCCTGGGCTGCCGATCTTCACGACAAAGAGTTTCATGGACTCGTGCTCGATGGCGAGGACCTCTATCTGATAGCTATCGATCAGCGCCATGTCGAAGGGAAGGGGATACTCACGTCGGTCACAAGCCTGCCTGTCGATGGTTCGCTGATGGACCTGCTGGCAAGAGGGCTGGGCTGGGTGCAACTGACGGGACTGCGACCCGAAACTTCGAAGGTCACAACTGTTACCTCAACCCCGAGCTCGGAACCCGGAAACCGGCACAGGAGCAGCTCTCGCCGCCTTGGAGGCCAACTTTTCAAAGAAGTCTCGGTATTCGGCGGCGTTCAGCCTCTCCCGGTGAATTTCTGCGACTTCCGTCTCCCGTTCAATTCCACTCTGGATACCACCGATTGGGATACCGGCCAGCCGCCCTCGGCCCCGGCGATTATTACAGTCCAATCGCGTCCCTCCCTGCTCTATCGGCAACTCTTCGGCAGTTCGCTGGGCGGGATCGTCAACCAATACATGCGCAATGGCCTGATTGCGCTGTGCATGGTCTTTGGGTTGATCGAGACACTCGCGTTATGGATGGCCATTCGCCTGTTCCGTGCCCTGACCGCATCGGTGCACGAACTGTATGAAGCCACGCGCCGCATCGACCGTGGCGACTTCATGCACCTGATCCCATCCGAACACGCTTCCAAGCAGGACCAGCTCGGCGACCTTTCCCGGTCTTTCAATCGCATGACCGGCTCGCTCGAACGCCTGCTGATCGAGCAGCAGGAAAAAGAGCGCATGCAGAGCGAGCTCACCATCGCGCAGGAGGTGCAGGCGAACCTCTTTCCGCACCATGTTCACAGCCTTCCTTCGCTGGAAGTTCACGGCATCTGCCGCCCGGCGCGCAGCGTTTCCGGAGATTACTACGACTTCTTCGTGTTCCATGGGCCTGCCGAGGCCGAGGGCGGCACCGGCGCGGAAGCCGGAGTCGGCATCGCGCTGGGGGATATCAGCGGGAAAGGAATCTCTGCTGCATTATTGATGGCGACACTTCACTCGGCTGTTCGCGCGTATCGCCTGGCCAGCGAGGATGTGGCCAACCGGCGAAGCTTGTCCGCGGCACCCGCCGCGTCGCTTCATTCTGCGCACGCGACCGGAGCATCGTCCGCTGCGTCTGCTGTTCTTACCCGGAACGGTTCGCCGGCCGCGGATGGCAGGCTGTTTGCATCGCCGGCGCGTATTCTGTCTCTGGTCAATCGCCATCTCTACCTGAGCACGCAGCCGGAGAAGTATGCAACTCTCTTCCTCTCGCACTACGACGCTTCAACCGGCGAGCTGACCTACTCCAATGCCGGCCATCTGCCGCCCATCATTCTGGGCCGCGATGGTTCGGTGCGCAGGCTGGACCGTGGGGGCACCGTCGTCGGACTGCTTCCTGGGGCCGAGTACGAAGACGACAGCGTTCAACTCCGCTCCGGCGACATCTTCATCGCGTACTCCGACGGCGTCACCGAGCCGGAAAACGACTTCGGCGAGTTCGGCGAAGCACGGCTGATCGAGACGGTGGCACGGCATCGCGACCAGCCCCTTCATGTCATCTCGGCGCAGGTGATGCTTGCGCTGGACGCCTGGATTGGGGCCGCCGAACAGCCGGACGACATTACGCTGGTGCTCGCCCGGCAGGTGTAACCCGCTGATGGCTAACAGGTTGTGTGCATCCCGCCAGCCGGCCCTCCGGGGTAATCGCGGCCGTTGCCAATCGGTTAATAGCACCATTCGGGAATGTCTCTGCCCTCAGACCCTTCGTTAGTCTGCCGATAAGGGACCTGATAGGTCTCCTTGCGATTCCCACACCAACCAGCGAGCGAGGGTATGCGATGAAACGATTCAGCGACCAGCGCGGACAAACCACCGTCGTCATAGCGCTCAGCATTTTTACGCTGTGCGGCATGGCAGGACTGTCGGCTGATGTAGGCACGCTTTTTCGCGCCAAGCGCGTGCTGCAGACTGCTGCCGATGCAGGCGCTATCGCGGCGGCTGCCGAGGCTTACTGGAACAACTCAAGCGCAGCTGCCAAGGCGATAGCGGCCTCTAACGGCGTCACGGATGGGACAAATGGCTATACCGTTACCGAGAGCATCATTCCCTCCGGTTATCAGGTTGTTGCGACCCAAGCCGCTCCCACATATTTCATGAAGCTGTTTCACCTCACCTCCGTGACCGTGAGTGCCACCGCTGTGGCCAAT
>DATNEM010000117.1:0-11185 GCA_035552995.1 Acidobacteriaceae bacterium
GCGACGGGCGTTCAACGACTTCAAGAAGCGGCTCGACTATTCAGAGTATGGCGGCGCGCCGTTGCTCGGTGTCCGCGGCGCATGCATTGTTGGACATGGGTCGTCGGGGGAGCGGGCGATCATGAACGGCATCCGCGTGACGGCGGAGTATGCGCAGGCCGAGGTGAATTCGTCGATCGAGTCGGCATTGCGAACCTCCTAGACCCCATACCGCTACTGCTCCAGGACCACCACTGCCATGGCAATCTCGCGGCTATGGGTCAGCGAGATGGTTGCGCTGGCTACGCCGAGGGCTCGCGCCCGCTCCGCTGCGCGGCCATGGAAGACAATCTCCGGCCGCTCGCCGGGACGGCGGACGACTTCGATCTCCTGCCAACTGACTCCCCTGCTGATTCCTGTTCCGAGCGCCTTCGCGGCGGCTTCCTTGGCGGCAAAGCGAGCGGCGAAGCTCTCCGCGGCGTTCTTTTTCTTGCGGCAAAAGGCGATTTCGGCCGGCGTGAAGACCCGCTCGAGGAACCGATCGCCGAAGCGACGGACGCTCTCCTCGATGCGGACGATCTCGATCAGGTCTGTGCCCAGGCCAACGACCACTGTTTCGCCTCACGGAAACGCGGTTTTTCGAACCCCAGAGCGGGTTCGTGCATCCATCCTTACATGGAGTTAGGGCAATAGAAGGGGCGCGGCACGAGGGACAGTGGAATGGTACCCTCGTTGGAAGCCCTGCTGTCCGATTTTGCCCTCAGGGGCTAGAGCCCTTCTGGTGTTGAGGGTCTGTTACGGCACGGCTGAAGCCGTGCCCTTAAGCAAGACGAGAGCCCGCAGTAGCGGGTTGTTGGTGTCCGGACGGATTCAGGACGGCACCAGTGATCGAGGAGGGGTATGCCCAGCCAGCAGGAAGTGAAGTGGTCGCAGCTGAAGGTCGGCGTGATCGTGCTGGTGTCCGCCATTATCCTCACCACTTTGCTGTTCCTGATGACCAGCAGCTCCGGTCTGGGCTTCTTCTCCAAAAAGCTGACCGTCACAACCTATTTTGAGAACGCCGCCGGCTTGAAGGTGGGGGCGCCGGTGAATCTGGAAGGGGTCACGATCGGTGCGGTCAAAACCGTCACGGTCGTCACCAGTCCGGACCGCAAACTGACGCCGGTGCAGGTGGTGATGAAGATCGACGGCAAGTACCAGCCCAGCCTGCACAAGGACTCGACTGCGGACCTGACGAACCAGGGGCTTCTGGGCGACGAGTTGATCGATATCAACAGCCAGTACGCCACCGGCCCCATGTTGCAGGATGGCGACGAGTTGAAGACGCAGGAGCAGCCGAACCTGAATGACGTGATGAAGGCCAGCCAGGGAACCATCGACCAACTGAACGTCATCCTCGCCAAGCTGAACAATGTCGTGAGCGATCTGCAATCCGGCAAAGGATCGTTCGGTCAACTGCTGACGAATCCCCAGCTGTATAACAAGTTTGTCGAGACCACGAATCAGATCGACCAGGTTGCCAAGAAGCTCAACTCCGACGACAACACGGTGGGCAAGTTCTTCAACGACAAGGGCGTGATGTACGACCACGTGAATAATTCGCTCGCCAGGCTGGACGATGTCACCGCGGACATGAAAAGCGGCAAGGGCGCGCTCGGCCTGATCTTTGAAGACCAGGCCTTCGCGAAGAAGCTGAACGACACAATGACGAATCTGGATTCGATCCTGGCGGACGCACAGGCAGGAAAAGGCAGCGTGGGCGTACTGCTGAAGGACCCTGCGTTTGCCAAGAAGCTGACGGACACGCTCACCCAGGCGGACGAACTGGTCACGCAGATCAACAGCGGGAATGGGACGATCACCAAGCTGATCAAGGATCCCACGACCGCGGACAACCTGAACAAGCTGCTGACAGAGAGTACGAACCTGGTGACGACCATCCGCCAGGACCCGAAAAAGTACCTGACCATTCACATGAAGATTTTCTAGCGGGTCGGTCGGCCAGCGAGCCAGGTTGGTTGCTAACGGCTTGCTCGTTGCCGCGTCCCTTTCACACGGCGCAATTCGCAGTCCAGAGGTGGCGCAAAGCCGCGTCAGCTTCTACAATAAGCGGAGCAACTGTATCCCCAAAGTTTGGCTCGCAGTCTGAGGCGTTGCCGCACGCGTACGGCCGCCGGCGAGGATTAAGGAAACACATGACGTTGAGCAGGATTGGCCGCATCTCCCGGGCCCTCGTAGCATCTATGGCAGTTGTTCTGGGAATGTCGGCGTGCGGTGGCTACACGGTCGGCTTCATGTGGGTTCTGGGAACGCAGTATAACCAGATCGCCGGCTTCAAGATCGACGACTTTACGGGAAACCTGACGGACATGGTGGGCTCGCCGTATTCTTCCGGCGGCACCAATCCGGTGTCCATTACCGTCCGCACTGGCGGCAATTTCGTATTCGTCGTCAACAAGGGCACCACGGACAGCAGTGGCAATCCCAACCACGATGGCAACGTTGCTGTCTTCTCCGTGGGAGAGGACGGTGTGCTTACCTCTCAGGGGACCTACACCACGGCAGGGCAATCGCCAGTCTGGGCGCAGGCTGACGCCACGGGTACGTTTCTTTATGTGGTGGACTCCCGGTCTCCGGCATACAACGGAACTACGGACCTGAACGGCGACATCACGGTCTTCCTGGTGGACGGCACGACGGGCAGGCTGCAGATTGTGCCGAACCAGCAGATCAAGAATGCTCAGGGACAGCAGCTCAACTACTTCGAGGTCGGTCCCGCGCCGACCATGTTGCGTGCATCCGGAGCCTGCGTCTATACGCTGGATACCGGCGACCAGACCATCTATCCTTATGGCCTCGGAGGAAGCGGCCAGCTGACCATCCAGGTCACCGGACCGATCAAGACTGGCGCTAAGAACCTGACCTCCATCAGCGCTGCAGGCAACAATATCTACCTGACGGACGCAGGCACCAACCAGATCCTCCCCTACGCGCCGGGCAGCAACTGCAACCTTTCCTCACAGGTGAACGGCGCAGTTGCCAATCTCGGCAGCAGCACCGATCCTGTCTACAGCATGACGGACTCCAAGAACCAATACCTGTACGTGTTGAACCACGGCAATACAGTTCCGAACTCGACCAACGCCAACAGCACGATCTCCGCCTTCACTATCCTCTCTACCGGCCAGCTGCAGCCGCTCCTGGACGGCCCCAACAATCCTTATGCAGTGGGGAACGGGCCAGTCTGCATGGTTGAGGATCCATCCAACCAGTACCTCTATACCTCGAACAACAACGATGGCACCGTGACCGGCAAGTACATCAACCAGAGGAACGGTCAGCTCACCGACCTGCCGCGCGGCTCAACCTTCCAGGCCACCGGGCTGGCCACCTGCCTCGCCGTCAGCGGCAACGTGGACTGACGCGCATGATTGGGATTACGAAGCGGACATCGAAGCGCCGCGTTCTGAAGGCATCCATCCTGTCGCTCGCGGTCGGGCTGGGACTCACGGCCTGCAGCAACGACTACACCGTCTCCTACGTTTACATGATCACGCAGGGCGTGCAGGGCGCCACGAACCACTCGCTGATCAACTCCTACCAGGTGGACTACCAGTCCGGCTTCCTCTACAACATGCCGGACTCGCCCAACGACACCGGCGGCCGCGATGGCGTGGCCATCGTGGTCGCGCCGAACAATCTCTTTCTCTACACGGTCAACAACTTCGATTCGACTGTGGTCGAATTTGCCATTGGCACGGACGGCAAGCTTTATCCGCAACACACCTACAACATCGCCGGCAGCCTGCCCGTGGCCGCAGCGATCGATCCTGCCGGCAAGTTCCTTTACGTCGCTTATACCTACCAGACCAATCCCGACGGCAGCCAGCTTTACACCACTTCAAATCCGGGCCCCGGTGGCATCACTGTCTTTCCCATCTATCCCGCTCCTACAAAGGCCGGCGACCCAGACCAAAACAGCCTCGGCCCGCCCACCACATTTCCCGTGGGCCGCAATCCTGTCGCCATCGCCACCAGCCCCACCGGGAACTACGTGTATCTGGCGGAACAGGACTCAGCCTCGGGCGCCAACCTCCTCGGCTTCACCGTCACCGTAGTGGGCAGCGATCCCTCCACACATCTGCCTATACCCAAGCTCACTCCCATGCCCGGCGTCACAATCAACTCTGGGAACGTGCCTTCTTTCGGCTTCTCCTCCGGGCCCACGCCGTCCGGCCTGCTGGTCGACTCCAGCGCGACCCATCTCTACGTCACCGACAAGACCTTGAACCAGGTTGCGACTTACTCCATTGGCCCAGGCGGTGTGCTTGGCCCGGCCACGATTACGCAGACCGATGCCGGCCCGATGGGAATGTCGTTTGACCTCAGCGGCAAGTATCTCTACGTCGCCGCCAATATTGCGAATGCCGTAGACATCTACAATATCGGCGCGAACGGCGTGCCTGTCCGCTCGACGGTTCAGCCTGCGGCGCAAGCGGGGAACGGCCCAACCTGCGTCACGGTCTCCGGCGCACCGAGCAATGCGCACCCCACGCACGCTGTTTATCTCTATGTTTCGAACTCGCTCTCGAACACCGTCACGGCAGAGCAGTTGAATGAGTCTACCGGCGCTCTCAACCAGATACTGGGGACGCCCTTTACTGGCAGCGAACTACCCGCCTGCATCGTTACGGCACCGGCGTTGCCGTTACGCTGAACGCAGCAGCAGCAGAATAAGGTTTGGATATAAGTCGCCGGAAAAGCGGCGAAGCAGGACTGGAACCGCAGTACCGGACTTTTAGCGGCCGCGCCGCACCAAGGAAGCAGCATGAGAAGCAGCATGAATCTCAACTCACTTCACCCAAGGAAGCTCGGCAGGTTCGCCGGCATCGTTGCGGTCTCTGCCGCGGTGCTTGGCCTCGCCTCCTGCAGCCTGGATTACGTCGTCGGCTTCGTCTATATGACGACTACCGGAAAAAGCCCCGGTCTGATCGATCAGTATGCGATCGACTTCCAGTCCGGAGCGCTGACCAGCATTGGCACGCCGGTGAGCGCGGGCAAAAATCCGTTGCGCATCGTCCCTGCTCCCAATGGCAAGTTCGTCTACGTGGTCAACCAGGGCGATTCCACGGTGCAGGAGTTCGCGGTCAACACCGACGGTACGCTGACCTCGAAGAACACCTACACCCTCGCCGGAGGCACCAGCCCCACGGCGCTGGTAATCGATCCGGCCGGCAAGTTCCTCTACGCTACCTTTACCTACCAGACAGGCTTCTCCGCTGCGAACCCGGGTCCCGGCGGCGTCGCCATCTTCCCCATCAACTCCGACAATAGCCTGGGCACGCAGACCACGCAGCCGGTTGGCAACAATCCGATAGCGGTCACCGCCAGCTACTTCAACCACTTCATCTATGTGCTGGACCAGGAGCCGCAACCGAAGGCGACTATCCTCGGGTTTGCGCAGAACACCACCACCGGCGCCCTGACCGCTGTGCCGGGCACCAGCATCACGACAGTGGGCGGCAAGACGGTCGCAACGGGATTCCCGGCGGGTGTCGCGCCTAGTGCAATCGCCGAAGAGCCTACCTCGCGCTTCGTCTACGTAACGGACCAGCTGGCGAACCAGCTGATTGGATATACCGTCGGTCCGACCGGCGCACTGACGCCAATGGTCAACGGGCCTTTCCCCACGGGCCTCTTCCCTGCCAGCCTGACAATCGACCCGACAGGCACGCTGATCTACGTGGTCAACTTCAACTCTTTCACGGTGCAGGGCTATCAGATCAACGAGGCCACAGGCACTCCAGCCACGGTGGCGGGGGCTGCGGCCTCTGTTACGGCAGCTGGTCCCAACTGCGTCGTGGTCGATCCCGCGCTGGGCAATTTTCTCTATACCTCAGACGGGTCCGACAATACTGTGTCCGGCTTCAAGGTGACGGTGAATGACGGCACCCTTGCCAAAGTGGCGAACTCACCCTTTCCCGGATCCGCGTCGCCGTCCTGCCTGACATCCGTGCCCAACGGCCCGCACTCCACGCAGATTATTCAGCCGTAGAGACAGTTTTCAGTTGTCAGAATCGGTGGCCTTCGGGTCACCGATTTTGTTTGTGAGCGATTATTTCTTTGAGAACTGAGAACTGAGTTACTTGCTCATCACCACGTGCATGGCCCGTTCACCCATGGTGTGCGAGGTGACGCGGAAGCCCAGAGCGGGCAGGTCGATTCCCGCGAGCAGTGCCTCGCCTTTGCCGAGAATCGCAGGCGACAGCGCCAGATGTATCTCGTCGATCAGGTCCGCTTCCAGATACTGCCGGATGGTAGAGACACCACCGCCGATGCGGATGTCTTTGCCACCCGCGGCCTCGCGTGCGCGGTCCAGCGCCTCGCGAATGCCGCCAGTCACGAAGTGGAAGGTCGTGCCGCCGAGCATCTCCAGCGGTTGGCGCGCATGATGCGTGAGCACGAAAACCGGCACATGGTATGGCGGCGTATCGCCCCACCAGCCCTTCCAGCTCTCGTCGCCCCAGCCGCCGCGCACCGGCCCGAACATGTTGCGGCCAAGAATCCACGCGCCGATGTTTTCAAAACCCCGCTCGGCAAAGCTGTTGTCGATACCTTCTTCGCCGCCGGGCCGGCCTTGCATCTCGCAAAAGAAGCGCGTGGGAAACGCCCATTGGTGCAACGCCATCCCGCCCTCGCCCATCGGGTCCTTCAGGCCCTGGTTAGGCCCTGCGCCGAAGCCGTCCATCGACATACCAAAGCAACAAACTCGAACTTTGCTCATCTCTTCTCCCGATAAACTGACAACTTAGAACCAACAACTGGCAACTTGTATTTACGGCGCGGAGACAGCCGCCAGCTGCCGTTCGCGTTGCGCAAGTATCCACGAGCGCGCCGGTTTCTCAATCCAGAACATCACCGCGATGGAGAGCGCGATCGCCACGGCGTACGAGAACCATGGGTCATACGCCTCGATATGCAGGCGCTGCGGCACGTGGTATTCGCGGATCATGTTGATGAGGTTGAAGTGCAGCAGAAATAGGCAGTAGCTGCATTGGCCGAGCAGTTCGATCGGCTTCCACGCAAACGCGGATGCCACGAAGTTATGCCCGCTGAGGCCGATCACCAGCGCCCCGAACAGAGGAACTAAAAATCCTCCATGCATGAGGATGTATGGGATGCGATCCACCACGTACGCGAAGAACAACGCGATCGCAGTGAGGCTCGCCACCGCGACCAACATCCGCTGGCGATTTGTCAGTTTCATGCGCGCCTGCAGCTTGCCCAGCGCAATGCCGACCAGGAAGGTTGAGAGATAGGCCGGAGGCGAATACTTGAGGCCGCGGAGCCAGAAGCCGTAACTGTAGCGATCCAACGGCGCAGTCAGATGGTCCGGGTTGATGAAGAGGTAGAGGGTGTGCGGGACCAGTCCTATGGCCCACACGGCAAATATCAACGCGACGAGATGGAGCGGCTTCTTCGGCCACGGCAGTCGCAGCAGGTATGGGAAGAGCAGGTATAAGAAGAGGTCGACGGAAAGCGTCCACGCGACGGTATTCCAGAAGGTCGCGAGCCACGGGTCCCAGCCTTGCAGCAGCAGTGGCGTCAAAATGAGGCCGGCGAAGAACTCGCCGTGGGAACGCGCATGCCATTCTTCGACGACCATCAGCGCCGAGAAGACCAGGGAAAACGCGTACAGCGGATAGAGCCGCGCGAAACGCGCTTTCCAGAACTGGCGTTTGTTGAGCGGCACCTCGCGGTCGGCGTAGTTGTAGGCCAGCACATAGCCCGAAAGCAGGAAGAAGAATCCCACGAACACGTACGAGTTGTTGATCATGGGATACAGCAGCTTCATGTGCGGCGGCGTGAAGTGAAAGAACATGATGTTCACCGCCAGCAACGTGCGCACGCCGGTCAGGGCAGGCAGGGGCGGTTTGCGCACCGGCGTCTGCACACGCGCGGCGGGAACACTTCCAACCGGCGTCTCGGGCGTGAGCAGGGTCTGAGCCATGGTCTCCAGTTTAGAGGGATTGAGCGAGCCTCGGAGATGCCGAAGGCTCGGCCGATTTAACAGGGTTTATCGTTCGAAAGATGGTTGGAGTGCCCATTCATCCGGCCCCACGGGGAATGAGTGGGAAAGCGTCCTACGGCGTCACCAGCGAACCCAGCGGCTCGCCCTTGACGACGCGCACGATGTTGCCGGTCTCTCGCATGCTGAAGACCATCATCGGCATGTTGTTGTCGCGGCACATGGCCACGGCCGAGGTATCCATCACGCGCAGGTTGCGGCTCAAAATCTCTGCATACGTAATCTGGGCGAACCTCGTCGCGGTCGCATCCAGTTTTGGGTCGGCCGTGTAGATTCCGTCCACGGAAGTCGCCTTCAGCAGAATATCCGCCTTGATCTCCATCGCACGCAGCGCCGCGGCCGTATCCGTGGAGAAGTACGGATTTCCGGTGCCCGCGGCAAAGATGATCACGCGGTTCTTTTCAAGGTGGCGAATGGCGCGCCGCCGGATATACGGCTCGGCCACTTGATGGATCTGGATCGCCGACATGACGCGGCAGGGAAGGCCCAGCTTCTCAATCGCGTCCTGCAGCGCGATGGCATTGATAACGGTGGAGAGCATGCCCATGTGGTCGGCGGCGACGCGGTCCATGTCGATGGCCTGCTGCGCAACGCCGCGAAAGAAGTTTCCGCCACCCACGACGATGCCGATCTCGCAGCCCAGTGCGTGGACCGCCGCCAACTCCGCCGCTACTTTGTGAATGAATACGGCATCGATGCCGAAGCCTGTGCCCGCAGCCAGAGCTTCGCCGGAGAGCTTGAGCAGAACGCGCTTGTACATGCATTTTCAGTATCGCACGGGGCGCCAGGCCGTCAGTGAGCCACCAAGCCAGCGGCTAATTTGCGGAGGGCCGCTCCGCGTGGTCGATGACGAAGGTTTCCACCGGCCCGGTCGCCTCCCTTAGCTTCAATCCCATCTCCCTGATGGCGGGCGCCCACATGCTCGTCGTATTGCCACTCCGGATATCTTCCGCAGTGACGATTGTCTTCGACTGAAAATCATAACCGCCGATCAAGCCGGTCTTATCGATCACCGGATGATGCAAAATGTTTCCGCTGAGGAAGTGCGCAAACTGCGGCATCGAGCTGTTGTAAATGCCGACCCCCTTCCCCTCTACCGCTCCGACGCCGCCGAATCCGTCTCCATTCGGCCTGCCGGCTTGCATTTGGCTCTGAACCAACAGCAGGGGTTTCCCGCTCTGTTCCAGGACCGAGATTGTGCCCATCTTTGTCTCTCGATGGAATTTCAGTTGAAATCGTTCCGCGAGCATGGCCTGCATCATTTCGCGGATATGTTCATCTGCAATGTCGTAGTTTCCGTGGCGCAGGTTGTAAGAGTTCTCGCCCTGCGGCAGCTTAGCAACGAAGTCGTAATACTCCTTATCCATCCACGGCTCACCGCCCGCAAGCTCCCAGTATGGGATGGCGTAGGCCACACAAATGAGTCCTTTGAGCGTTGTGGCGTTCATCGTTAGCTGATCTTTTGTGAGTTGTACGCCTACCAGGTGCATTACACCGGCTGTATGATCGGTCGGTTTGAGGGTAACCACTTCAAACTCCGGCAGCTTTGCACTCGCCTCCGCGGACGCCGCACTCTGCGCAAACGCAATTGGCCCGGCCGCGAGGGCCAGGCCAATTACCGCAATCATTGTTTTCAAGCTCTTCATGGCGACGCCATCTTACGCTGCGCCATGCACGGGGTCTACTTTTTCCAGACGTTGCCGATCATCACGCTGTCCGGCCCGGAGACCTTGATGTCGTCCCGGCTGGTTTTGATATCCAGCCGCTGGAATTTGCCGGGCGCGCCCGGCGCGTTGACCGTCACCACCGCCGAGCTTTGCAGGATCGCCTCCAGCCGGTTCAGCAGCGGTCCCGGCGTGCCAGGCGCGAACATGCCTTCCCACAATGCAGAGCCACCGGTATCTCTGACCAACTGCGAGAAATTCTGCTGGCCTTCCAGCGGACCACCCTCACCGCGGTTCGGGTCGATCGGAGGCGGAGGATCGAGCCAGTAGAACGGGAAAGGAATGATGCCCGCGCGTTCCAGGCTCTGCGACGCCCCATCCACGTCCGGATTGTCCTGGTCGGCGCCCTGCTGCTGTGCATTGCTGCGGATAATGCCATCGGTGAACATCAGCACCGCCCGCAGCTTCGCCGGGTCGGCATCCGGCCAGTGCGCGGCGAGGTCGCGAAGGCAGCTGAACGGATTGCCGTTATCGTTCTTCGGATTGCCCGCGGCTTCGCGCGTCTGCGGGACCATGGCTTTGTAAACAGCATCGCGGTCCTTGGTCGGCGGTTGCGTCACCTTCACATGGCTTTGCAGCAGCCACCCGATGCCGACCTCCACGTTGCTCGGCAGGTCGCCGACGAAGCGCTTGATGTCGTCGAACTGTCCCTGCGCGCCGAGGGTTTGCATGGAATCGAACAGGATCATCAGTTGCAGCGTGTGCGGGCCCTTCAGCAGAGGATCGAAGCCGGTAATCTCGGCTGCCTTGCCGCCGATCTTGATCTCCGTGATGTCTCCCTTGACCAACGGCGGCAACGCGGTCGCGCCGCTCGATTTGGCGGATTTTGCAGGGACGGCGCGCAGTACCAGCATGGTTGGGGTCTGCGCCAGCGCGGTGCCCGCCATCAGCAGCAAACTCGCGCCTGCGGCAAACATCCCGCTCGCGATCCTGCCGCGCGTCGCGGCTGCGAAGGAAATACGAGAAATTTCGGGCACCATGTCATGCTCCTTCAGCCTGTTGTCGCTGCCGTTCGCGCCCCGCGGGCTGTTTTGAAACAATTTCTGGGCGCACAATCGCGCCAGTCCAATATACCCGATCGGTGTTATCGGCTATGGCCACCAAGCTGGCCAGATGCCCATTCATGCGCAGTCCGCCTGGGACTGACATGAGTGGGAGCGATACTGGTGAGGTCCATGCAGCACGATTCTCCATTGCTTGTTGTCGCCGGCCCCACGGCCAGCGGCAAGACCGCGCTCGCCCTCGCGCTCGCGGCCCGCTTTCCTGCTGAGATTGTCTCCTGCGACTCGGTCGCGGTCTACCGCGGCATGGAGATCGGCACCGCGAAACCGACGCGCGAAGAACGCACGCTCGTGCCGCATCATCTGCTGGACATCCTTACGCCGGACCAGCC
>DATNEM010000118.1:0-2849 GCA_035552995.1 Acidobacteriaceae bacterium
CTCCACCGCCGTTACTCCCAGCGATTTCAGGTAGTCGATGCTGGCTTGATGCCCGAGCCCCGCGTAAGTGCCGCGCAGCTTCTCCGGCACGTTGGGGTTCCGCTTGGAAAATCCCTTCACATGCAGTTCGTAGATCACCGAGTCCGCCAGCGGAGTCTCCGGCGGGCAGTCGTCGCCCCAGTCGAACCGGTGCTCCACCACCACGCTCTTCGGGACCCCGGCCGCATCGTCCTGATCGCAGCGCTTCAGGTCGTCCTGCATCTCATGGCCGAAGATCGGCGCCTTCCAGTTCACCTCGCCGGAAATCGCCTCGGTATACGGGTCCACGAGCAGCTTTTTCGCATTGAAGCGTAGACCGTTCTGCGGCTCCCACGGCCCATCCACCCGAAACCCGTAGAGCTGTCCCGGCTTCACACCCAGCACCAGGCCGTGCCACACAAACGCCGTCCGCTCGCGCAGTGCAATGCAATCCGTCTCGCGTCCGCTATCGTCGAACAGGCATACGGATACCTGCGTCGCATGCTCCGAGTACACCGCAAAGTTCGTTCCCTTGGAACTAGCCTTGGCTCCCAGCGGATAAGGCCGGCCCGGCAGTAACTTGTGCTGCATTCACTTTCCTCTCGTCCCAGTTGTGGAATCAATCAGCTCGTTGGGATGCCTCTCATCGCGGCTCCGGTTGGACTAGATCGGAACCTCAGACCCTGGGTTCTTTCGCGCTCTTCGCGCAAAGGCGCAGGGCACCGACCTTC
Organism: Acidobacteriaceae bacterium; assembly: GCA_035552995.1. GTDB lineage: Bacteria > Acidobacteriota > Terriglobia > Terriglobales > Acidobacteriaceae > Edaphobacter. Next base: position 750 of record DATNEM010000118.1, read on the forward strand.
ACTCCCCATTCGTGGGATACTCGCGCCCTCCTCGCCTGCTTACCATTGAGGTTCTTATGGCGAAGCCCGTGCGCCCAAACCGGCCTGGCATTGCGTTTGTCACCTTGACGACATGCGATCGCCGTCCTGTGTTTGAGATCGCCCGCATCGCCGAGCTCTTCGTCGATACGCTTCTGCACTACCGCACCGTCGGTCACTACAAGCTGCACGCCTATGTCGTCATGCCCGACCATGTTCATCTGCTGCTCACGCCGCAGGCCATGACCCTCGATCAGGCCGTAGAGCTCATCAAGCACGGCTTCGCCTACCGCCTCGACTCACAGCTGCCTCTCTGGCAAAACGGCTTCACCGGATATTCCGTCGCCAATCTGCGCGACCTTGAAATCGTCCGCGCCTTCGTCCACCAGATTCCCGTCCGTGCCCACTTGGCCACCGCGGCAGAGCTCTACCGCTTCTCCTCGGCTTATCGCCAGAACTTTGCCGCACCGATCCTCACTGCCATCGCAGGAGGCCGTTCCGCGAGCTTTCCTGGTGCCGAGCCTCTTGCAAATCAGCAGGATCCACCAAAACTACGCATCGCCTCCGCAACTCCTTCCCACAAACGCGCGTCCTAATCGGGAGCAGTTGTGTCGGAAGGAGAACACAAATGAAAAAGCAGATTCTCGCGGCCGCAGGCGCACTCCTCTTTGCCGCAGGCACTTCGATGGCAGGCGCTCAGATAGGGCTGCACATTCGCATCGCGCCGCCCCCGCCCCGCCATGAACGCGTTCCGCCTCCTCCGCCCGGGCATCGCGACTGGGTCTGGCATCAGGGCTATCAACGCTGGGACGGCCACGCCTACGTCTGGGTCCCCGGGGAATACGTCGCCCCGCCTCGTCCTCGCGCGCGCTGGGTCCCGGGGCATTGGGCGCATCGCCGCGGTGAATACGTCTGGATCGAAGGCCACTGGCGCTAGGCTGATTCATTCTCCTGAGCATTTTGGGTGCCCCATTCATGGAGCGACGTCAGTCGCGACATGGGTGGGGTTTCTTGCGTCATCCGCTAACCCGCGAACCGTAACTCGCTCACTCGCTATCATCGAAGTATGACCCCGCCTGCACTCCTCTCCGCCGAAGACCGCGCGCGCCGCATCAAAGTCCTCATCTTCGACGTCGACGGCGTCCTTACCGACGGCCAGCTCTATTTCCTTCCCCAAACCAACCCCGACGGCTCGCAATCCGGAATCGAATTCAAAGGCTTCGCTGCGCACGATGGCCTCGGCATCACTCTTGCGCGCCTCGGCGGCCTGCGCGTCGGCCTCATCACCAAGCGCGAATCCGCCACCGTCGCCATCCGCGCGCGCGACCTCAAGCTCGAATTCGTTTACCAGGGCCAGTCCTACAAGATGAAAGCGGTTGAGGATATCCTCCAGCGGGCCGGAATCACTATCGACGAGCTCGCCTACGTCGGCGACGACGTCGTCGACCTCTCCGTCATGCGCGCCTGCGGCCTCGCCGTCGCGACCGCCAACGCGCGCCCGCAAGCCAAAGCCGCCGCCCACTACATCACGCCGAACCCGGGAGGCCACGGCGCAGGCCGCGACGCCATCGACTTCATCCTCACCGCACAGGGCAAGCTCGATAGCGTCATCGAGACCTTCCTCGATGCAGACAATCCCGCCAATCAACTCGCCGACATCGGCTCGGGCAAAATGTAAGGCCGCATCTCTCGGGGTTGTGGCCTGGTCCCTGGTCCCCAGCAACTAGTCCCTCTCAATGCGCAAATCTGCTGAACAGCCAGAACAAGCTTCCTGACAGCAACGCCGCCGCCGGCAGCGTAAAGAGCCATGCCAGCGCAATGTCGCGCACCGTCGAGAACTGCAAGCCGCTGTGGTTTGCCGCCATCGTGCCGGCCACGCCGGAGCTGAGGATGTGCGTGGTGCTCACCGGCAGTCCAACGTAGTTCCCCGCCGTCAGAATAGTCGCCATCGTCGCAAGCTGCGCAGACGCTCCCTGCGCATAGGTCAGGTGCGTCTTGCCGATCTTCTCGCCGACCGTCACAACAATGCGCTTCCACCCAATCATCGTGCCCAGCCCCAACGCGAGGGCCACCGCCACCTTC
>DATNEM010000119.1:0-7405 GCA_035552995.1 Acidobacteriaceae bacterium
CACATTGTCCGGCGCGCCATGATTCAGGAACCCGTTGAACAGGATCAGCCCAGTCACGCGCACCGGATACTTCGAGGCGCTCTCGACCTTAACCTGGTCCAGTACTTTCACCGCGGCCTCGGTCGTCTCCTGCCGCTCCTCGATCGAGACCTTCGCCGGCTCCAAGCTACCTGCCTGAGCTTCAGCCGTGGTCGGCGTGGAAACGCCCGCCGCAGCAGCAGGCGCCGCCGCTGCCGCCGCACCCATCTGCTCCTTCAGTTCATCGAGTTGCTGCTGCAATTGCCGCATCTGCTGCTGCGACTGCTCAATCTGCTGCTGCGTCGCCGCCAGAGCGGCAGAGATCGCGTCGATTTTCTGCTTCAATTCCACTGCCGATGGCGCTGTTGCCGGCGCCTCCTGTGCGCGCACAGGAATCGCAAACCCGCTGATAAGCGCGCACGCAATCGCGACCGGCAGCCGAAGGCGTCGCAGGCCTTTCGCCGTTTGCCATCCGCTAGACATGCAGCGCCCTCCGATCTGCCGGGCCGCCCAACGACTCCAGCGCGGCCTTTGGCAGTGTAATTACAAAGACGCTGCCGCTGCCTGTTCCGGCCTCGCTACCGCTCTTCAATTCGATACTTCCACCGTGCTCCTGCGCGATCTGCTGTGCCAGCGTCAGCCCCAGGCCGAGGCCGCTCTCTTTGCCCTCGCTTACGAACGGCAAAAACATCGTCTCGCGAATCGACTCCGGAACACCCGGTCCATTGTCCGCAACCTCAATCCGGATTCTCTGTCGATCTTCCTCAACCCGAACGGTCACTACCGCCGGCTTCTTGCCGCGCCGCGCCGCCTGGCACGCGTTCAACACGAGATTGTAGACTGCGCGCACCAGCTTCTTCGCATCGATCTGCGCCTCTGTCGCCGGCAACTCATCCGCTGCGATGCGCACATCGCGCGCTGCCGGATGCGATCGCGCCAGGCTGATCGCCCGCTGCACCACACCTGCAATTGAGTCGTGCATGGGCTGCAGCGCGCGCCCCGTCTGCGTAAACAGCAACAACGAATCGAGCAGGTCGGTCATGCCCTGCACCGCCGCGCTCACCTCCTGGAAAAGCTCTTCGCGCTCAGCGGGAGGCAGCGAATCGCTGCTCATGAACTCCGCATTCGCATACATCGCCGAAAGATAATGCCGCAGGTCGTGCGAGATGGAACTCGCCATGCGCCCGATCGTCGCCAGCCGCTCAGAGTCCAGGAGATCGCTCTGCGTTCGCTGCAATTCCACGCGCATGCGTTCGAACGCGCGGCTCAACTCGCGGATCTCTTCCACACCGCCCTCGTGCAGCCGGTAGTCGAAGTTGCCCAGCGCCAGTGCGCGCGTGCCTTCTACCAGCGTCTCAATCGGCCGCGTCAGCGTACGCGAAACGGACACCAGCATTACGGCGCCGGCCAGCAACGCCAGCAGCACCAGCGTGACCACCCAGCGATTCACTCGTGCGACGAGTTGGTTTGCCTGCGCGAAGGACTTCAGCACCACCAGCCGCGGGCCCGCACCTGCCGGTCCTCCGGAGTTTGCAGCGTCCAGGGGCACAGACGCAGCAAGGTACTCTTCGCCGCCCAACTCGATATTGCGGCCCTCGGTCGCTGTGCTCAGCAGGTCACCGGCCCTCCCCACAAGCTGTTGCTGCAGGCCAGCGGGCAACGTGCTCGTCACAATCCTTCCGCCGGCGGCGAAAGCAACATCCGCAGCAGCGGCCTCGCTTACCTCATGCGCGACATTCTGATCCACTGCGTAGCCCACCGCCACAAACCCCAGTCGGCTGCCGCTCGCCGGGTCGCCAAAAAACAGAGGTTGCGTGGAGACTTCATACAACCGGTGATCCAGCACCAGCAGCGTCGAGTCCTCAGGATGCTGCAAGCAGTTCTCCAGGCCTTGTTCCACGCCAGAGCGTTCCAGCGCCGCCCCGCGGTTATACGACACCAGCAGCTTGCCATCGCGGTCCAGCAGCGCGAAAAAGTCCGAACCGCTCACGCGCCAGAAGTCCTGCCCTTCGTCCGCAATGGTCCGCGTATCGGCACTGCTGGTCGTGTGCGTCAACGAGACGACCATCAGCGATTTGAGCAGCGGCTGATCGGCCAGCAGCGCGGACTCGCGCATCAGCAACTGGCGCCGCTGCTGCGCCAGGTTCTGGTAAGTCCGCACCGAATGCTGAAGGTCAGAGGCCAGCCCGGCGCGCGCCTGCTGTTTCACGATCGTCTGCAGGATCAGCAGGCTGAGCGGCGTTCCGCCAAACGAAAGCAGCAGCAAGGGCAGCAGCAGCGCGGTGCGCATGCGCAGCCCATGCATCAGACCTGCCTTTCGCTCAGCCATGGCTCAGCTTCCGCTCACGAACTTATACCCAATGCCATGCATGGTGCGGAAATGCACTGGCCGCGCCGGATCGGCTTCCAGCTTCTGCCGCAGCTTCATCACCTGGTTGTCCACCGTCCGCGTCGTCGGATACGAGGTATATCCCCACACGTCGTTCAGCAACTCTTCGCGGGTCACCACCTTGTCGGCATGCTCGATGAAGTACCGCAGCAGCTTGATCTCGTTTGCCGTCAGCGCAACCGGCACGCCGTTGCGCGAAAATTCCATCGCGGAAAAATCCGCGGCCACCTGCCCAAACGAGACCTGCACCGCCGTCGCGCTTCCGTTCGCCGGCCGCTGTGTCCGCCGGATCGCCGCCTGCACGCGCGCAGTCAGCTCGCGCGGGCTGAAAGGCTTGGTCACGTAATCGTCCGCGCCGAGTTCCAGCAGCAGTACCTTGTCCGCGACCTCGGAGACCGCGCTCAAAACCACCACCGGTGTATTCGGGGACCACGACTTGATCCCCTTGCATACTTCACGACCCGGCATGCCGGGCAACATCAGGTCCAGCACCACGGCGGCAGGACGCAGCGACTTGCATGCCGCCAGTCCTTCGGCGCCATCGCCGGCCACATGCACCGTAAATCCCTCCGTCGTGAACTGACGGTGGAGCGCCTTCTGTATCCGCGGATCGTCTTCAATGACGAGAATCGCGCTCATTCACGCCTCCAAACTATGCGCGCTCCGGAATGCTTCGAAGCTCCTCGTATCTAACCGAGAGTGCGCAAATCCAAGTCTCTCAGTTTGTCAGCGGAATGCAATCCCGCCGCACAACAAATGACAGCCTCATTACATCACGCTGACAATTGCCGGTAAGCCATTGGAGCGAGGTGATTTGACGGCGTTTGCCCGTCGTCCTCAGCCATGCAGCGCACCCTCGCCCGGGCCTTGTGCTCATCCGGCCCTTCGCGAAGGCTCAAACTCCTGCTCGCCCACCGCCACTGCGATCGCTCGCCGCATTGGTGTAAACGCCAGCACGACCCGGCACCCATTGTCGGTCCTCTCCAGAAACCCTTCGGTCCCTGCCAGCGGTCCGCGAACGATGCGCACACGCTCGCCTCCATCCGGCTGCGGATGCGGCACCGCCTTCATGGTCGCCGCCGCGCGCAACCGTGCAATCTCTTCCTCCGTGACCGTCGGCTGCTCCGCAAAGCCCAGCACACCTTTCGTCTCCAGCAAGCGGGCGCGTTCCTCTGCCCCCACATGCGCAAACAGGTAGCAAGGCAGCAGCGGAAAATCCACCTCCGCGTGCACGCCATTGCGCCATTTCTTCCGCCTGCGATGCAGCGGCAGATAAACCTCGGTGGCCTGTTCGCCCAACCGTGCCGCGATTGCCTTCTCGTGTCTTGCGCGCGTATGCAGCGCATACCACTCGAGCGTCGCGTCTGTTCCGTTCTTCGTCGCTTCCATATCAGCCTCCTTGCATTTACAACCCGGCCCGGACCACGAACCTCCGCCATCGCGCGGACTCCAGCTTGTAGCGCGCGCCCTGCACCATGTGGAACCAAAGCCGCCTTACGGCAAAGTGCAGGTGCCCAAACTCCAGCATCAGTGCCGCGCGCAGGCCGCCATGGGCCTTCGGCTTTATCCTGACCGGCGCATGTAGCGGCAGTAATTTCTTCCGTCGCTTGGCCTGCCATTCTCCGCGCCTCCCCTCAAGAACGTCACCGAGCAACAGATAGAGTTTGGATCCCGGATGCTGGCTCAGCACCAATTCGTCGCGGTAACGCTCGACCCACAACTCGACTTCTGGCCGCAGCAAGTCGATTGTTTGCTCTCGAAATTCGCGCGGGAAGGTCGCGCCGAAAACGCGCTCTGTAATCAGGCTTGCCAAGGCAACGCCCGTTCGGATCTCCGGGGCGCCGGCGACTGCGGCGACCACCTCGCCCCATAAAACATCGTCGTTCCGGTGCGCGCGGACTGCGGTGCCGTACTCCAGCAACCACGCCAGACGCGTCCACTCTCCCTGCAGGTGTTCGAAGATATGCACTGCCTGCCGCAGCAGTTTGTCGACGTCGCTCAACGCGGGAAACTCGAACCCATTCCACACCTGCAGCTTCATCCGGGACAGCCGGCCGCCTCCGCGGGCAGTCTCATCCTCACTCGGGGCATGCAGTTCCACAACCCACTCTGGCCGTCCACAGTGAAGGTCGCGCAATGGAACCTTTGCCGGGATGCCCCTTTGGAACTCCCAGGCAGGGCTGGCTGTTCCGCGCGGCCGGTATCCATATCTCGCCAGAATCTGCGCGCAGCGTTCCAGGTCACTACGCGCAACCAAAAAATCTAGGTCCAGTTGATAGCGAAACGCCGGGTCCGCATAAGCCTCGGGCGCTAGGCTGAAGCCCTTCAGGTTTACGTAGGAGATCTCTGCGCGTTGGAAATCCGCATTCAGCCGCGAGAACTCCTCAAATAGGCCAGCCATTCGCCCGCGGTTCTCTGCCAGATTCATCGAAAGCTCATGCACCAGCGCGTCGGGCATCACATCCTCGATCCCCAATCTGGTCGCGCGATCGAGAAAGTAGAGCGCCATTCCGCTGGTGTGCAACCACCCTCGCGTTCGCGTCCAGTCGCGTTCTCGGAAGCCCTCAAGCTGCCGTCGCGCAATCTCCGGCTCGTCGGTACAGAACGCGGCCACCACCGCCTTTGCCAGTTGGCGATCCATCACCCACTCCTCGTCGTTGCACGACTGCCGTTCCATGTTGCGTTAGTTCCCATAGACCGTCGGCTCCCCTAGGCTTCCCGCCGGCGGCAGATGCCGCAGGTAGATCACAATTGACCACTGTTCGTCGTCGCTGAGTATCCCCCTCGCCGCCGGCATTCCCGACGGAGCCACGCCGTTTTCAATCACCCACTTAAGTTGTCCATCCGTGTAGCGCTGCACCTCCGGAGAGGCCAGCGACGGCACCGGCGGATCCATCTGCGCCGCGAATGGCACGCCTGTGTTCTGCCCGTCCAATCCATGGCACACAATGCAGTAGTGCCCGAACGTTTCTTTGCCGTCGGCGATCGATTGCGCGTTCGCCGTCAAAGGGTTGCGGTCCTTCCTCCCGCCGATGAATACCCACCGCTTCGCTCGATTCATCACCGCCGACTTCGTCCTTCCCGGCGTGCTTGCCTTGCATCCCGCCAGCGCCGCTGCGGCCATCAACGCCGCACCTGCCGCCATCCTGCGCCCGTTCCTGCGGTCCATCGTGCGCATCGCTTCTTACTCCGTCACGTGCAGCATCAACGTCATGGAGCCGTGCCCCGTACCGCAGAAGTGAGAGCAATGCCCCACAAAATCCCCCACCTTGTCCGGCGTGAACCGCAGTTCCCCGTCGCTGCCCTTGCCAATCTCCGTTTGCAGCCCGAGCTCTTTGAACTTGATCCCATGTGCGACGTCCACGGTGTGGAAGACCAGGTCCACTGGCTCGCCCTTCTTCACCGTGATTTCCGACGGCGAATAAGAGAACCGCTTCGCCGTAATCTCGATTCGCTTCGGCTCGTCCGCAGCAGTCGCCGGGCCCGCCAGCGCCGTGAAGCTACTAATCGCCAGCACTCCCGCAAGCGAAGCCTTCACGATCCGTTGAATCCCTGCCCTCATTCCCTATCTCCTTTTGTGTTCGTCTCGACTGGTTCCGGCTATGGCGCCAGAAACCGGAGAATCGCCCTCGCATCTGCCTCGCTTAGCGACGCACGCACTCGCATATGCATCACTACCGTTCCGCTGATGCGCGGCGACAACTCCTGCGGCGCGTTATGGCAGCGGCTGCAATTCTGCTGGAACTTCTGCTCACCCGCGGTCTCCATCGCCGTGTTCGCCGGCTTTTGTCCCGTTCCTTGTTCTCCGCTTTGCGCCTGCCGCGCCTGTTGAGTCGAGTCCATCCCCTTTGCCGGCTGAGCGTTCTGCGCGCCGGCCACTGCAAAACAGCACCCCATCAATCCGCTCGCTATCCATGCACGAATCATCGCGACCTCCCTGGCCACGCCGGAAACGCGAAGCGGTACACCAGCTCCGTCTTCCAGATATTCCCGGTGGCTCCGGTTGCAATCTGCCGTGTGTAGCTCGTGTTGATCCGCGCTTCATGCGGCAGGTAGTAGTCCAAACCGAAGTCCACCCGTTTCTCATCCACCCCGGGCGCCCCATCGGTCCCGTCTGCGCTGTTGCGGAATGTCTGCTGCATGCGGAACAGCGGCTGCAGGCGGCCGATCCAACTGTCCTCACTGCTGGTAGAACGTGCCAGGCGATATCCCACCTCAAACCAGTAGCCCTTGGTATGGGTACTCCGCGCAAACTCGGAGCGGAACCTCATCGGCACATTGTGCGGTGTCCACCAAACATGCATGCCCGCCGCATTTGGGTGTTGCCCCTCGAACATGTGGTCGTACGAGGTCCCGAACTCGAAGCCGCTCGCCGGAAAGTAGAAGTTGAGCCGCCCGCCCGTCGCCCGCGACGACTTGAACTGCGTCCCCCCAACATTGGCCTGAAAGAAAGTCGCATAGTCCACTGCGACCGTATTGTTTGCGAACACCGAGCCCCGCACCTGGCCCCCGACGCCTGCGCTTTGATTGCTTCCCAGGCTGAGAATCAGCGGACCGTCCTGGAAGTTCGCGATCCAGAGCGGGCTCAGCCGTTCGTTGTACGTCCCGAATGGCGTTTGGAACTTTCCTGCCACAATCGTCATGTGCCGGTTCGCGATGTAGTCCAGTTGCAGATAATTCAAATTGCGCCCGAAGCGCGTCTGATAGCTCTTTCCCGCGCGGGGCGTGATCGACTCCGTAAACAACCCACGTGTCTCAAACAGAAGCCTCTGCTTTACCGGAACAACCGCCAGCGGCATAAACGCAGGCAAGAAGGAGGTCTGGCCACGGTTCGTGCCATGCAGAAAAGCGATTGAGCCCGTAATCAGGGGTGTTTCTTGTCCTCGTGCCAGAGGCCCGGCTACCGCGAGCGCCAGTAGCGCCACCGCGCATCGTCCGGCCCAACGAGTTGCATTGCTGCAAGTTGCGGATTTCATGTAAGTGACACTAACTGTCGCG
>DATNEM010000120.1:0-4995 GCA_035552995.1 Acidobacteriaceae bacterium
CTACGTCTTGCCTGATGATGTCCCGACAACGCGCCACACGACCATCAAGGGTTGGGAGGTGCTGGTGGAGAGTCGTTGGGTCGTGGGTGGCTCATCGCGCGAATCGCCAGATGCGGCGATGCGAACCCTTCAGGAGCGTGCGCGTCGCATCGGCGCAACGGCGGTGCTGGAAGTGGAGTACAGCAAGACCCGGGGCGCCGAATCAGGGTCCGGACACGGAACGCATTACTTCACCATCCATCACTTCGATGGGCGTCCAGTCGTTGTAGGCAAGCCGAGCGTCCATGGCAACCATCGTCTGGACGCGCTGGTCGGTCTGGATGAGCGGGCGGCACAGCTCAAGAGGGAGCTGGTGGCCAAGACGCGGAAGTCCCAGACTATCGCAACGCTTGTCGCTGCCTTCATCTTCGTAGCGCTCGGTCCCATGGGCCTGTTCGTGTCGCGGACCCCCGCTTTGGTGGGTCTGTTCGTTTTTGTGTTCGCGGCTATTTTTTCCATTGTGATCTGGACGCTGGTAGCCAAGGATCACGACAGCTGGCTCGCATTGGACGACTAGAAGAAAGGGGCGACTCGGCATGAGAGATCATGTGTCGTGCCGCGACGCGAGGCAGGCCGGCGTACCCGTGCACTTGCTTTTTCGGGCCGCGTGAACAGAACAAGAAGGGGTTGACGTGCCTTTCGAGAACGAGCAAAGTCCGTCAAACGTACCGTCGCAGGCCTCGCCTCCGGTGCGTCCGTACGACCTCATGTTTCACCTCCGCCCGCGGCCCGAAAATTTTGGATCGTACGATCCAAGAACGCGCATCCTTTGTTTGGAACGATCGTTTTATCGGTCGTACGTCAACATGCCCGTACGATCCATCAACTCAGCGAGCCGCGGCGCGCAGCGTCGCGGTTAGGGTTGACTGGAATCCCCGCCGTAAGGTGTTGGGTGAGGTCGAATGACCAGGTGCGTCGGAAGAGCCATGGACGGTGAAGACCCCGCCGGCCCGGGGAGTCGAATGTTGGCCGCGGTCATGCGTGGCTGGTAAACGGGTCGGATCACCAGTTGTCGAAGCGCGACGCTTCCGAAATGCCAGACTTGAAGATCACGTCGATCTCATTCCTCATCGCATAGTAGGCGCGCTGGCTGGTGTCCATCACGTTCACCAGCCGGTAGACCGGGAAGGCCATCACCAAGAGAAGGACCAGCCGAGCGGAGAGACCGGTCGAGAGGCCAGAGAGCGCCGGGAAGGCCAAGCCGGTGCAGACCAGGGTGATGCAGGCGAGGGCGAGCGTGTCGCAAAGCGCGCCGCGCCGGAGGTAACGCAGAGCTTCCTTCCTTTCTTCAACCAGTTCCATCTTGTCCCGCGCGGATATCCGCTCAAGGCGCCGACGCAGACCGAGGGTATCGCCAAGGCGCGCATCAGCACGACTGCGTTCGCGTTTGTTTATCAGGAATCGAAAGGCGGGCATGGGGTGCCTCGTTGGAAAGTTATGGTGCCGCATTCCGCGTGGGGATGCGGCAATCGATGTGAGGCTGGTGTACCACGAGGACGGACGTACGCAAGCGCCGGCCAGATCGTGACTTAGGCGGCGCGAAGGGCAGCTTCACGATCACCTCGTGCGAGCACTGCTTGCCGGGCAGGTCGACGCCCTCCGCCAGCGTCGCCAGTCCCACCAGGATGGACCCCCGCCCGGCGGCCACGTCCGCCCGGTGCGCCTCGAGCAGCGGCGCGATGGCCGTCCTCCCCTGAACCTTCATCCGGTCCTTCCACGACGCGGGTGCGCGCTCCACGAGGGCGTCCATCAGCGCACGGGAGGCGCAGAGGATCAGCGTCGCCTCGGCAGGGTCAACGCCAGCCAACAGTTCGAGCATGACCTGGGCCAGGTACGCGTCCCCCGATCCCGAGTCCGACACTATTGCCGGTACGCGCAGGACGGCGGAGGTCTCCAGGTCGAAGGGGGAGGGCAGGGCGACGTACGCCGCCTCGCGAATGCGACGGAGGCCAGAGCGTTCTGCAAAGTGGCGGAAGTCGCCCATCGCACGGAGGGTGGTCGACATGGCGACCGCACCGAAGGCTTTCCGCCATACGACGTTGGCCAGCCACGCGGATGCGTCCACCGGTGACGCGTGGGCCTCGACGAGGTCCTGCGGGTCGCGGGTGAGCCAGCGCGCCACGGGCGCGTCGGCCTTGTCGTCGTCGAAGGACAGGAGAGCGAGGGTGTCATGGCACGACTGCAGCCATGCCGATGCGTCGCCCAGCTCGCGCACGATGCGCGCCACCATCCCGACCCCAGCCCCTGCTGGCGGCTCCTTCGTCAGCTTCTCCTTCTCTCGCTCCACCTGGTCCAGCAGCACCTTCGCACGGGAGGCGCCCAGCTCGAGATCAGAGCGCAGTCCATCCAGGGAATGCGCGTGAAGCCGTACAGACGTCGCCGCGCCGAAGACGCGACCGTACCGGCGTCCCACCGCGACGCTGGCCTCGCTCGCGGGCCACGCCCCTTGACGATGGCCGTACGGACGTGAGTCGTGCCGGGACTGGCGATCGCGTCGAGGTCGCTCGCGAGCTGCTGTTGGAGCGCGACGGTGGCCGTACTGACGATGAGCGTCCTGCCGTGACGCTGAGCCGCAACGAGACCGGCGATGAGGTAGGCGATGCTCTTGCCGATCCCCGTAGGACCTTCGAGGGCGATCAGCCGTACGGCGTCCTCGTCCCCCGGTTCCAGTGCCCGCGCGATCGCGTAGATGGTGCGGTCCTGCTCTCGCCGCCGCTGGAATCCGGGCTTGCCGGACGCCAGCGCGGCGAGCCATTGCCTGATCGCGTCGACCGTACGCCCGCTGAGGTGGCTCATGCGACGAGGATCGCCTGCGCGTGACGGTGCTTGGCGAGGATCGGGCGAGGCGGCGGTACGCGGTCCACCTGGTTGCCGTCCGCGGCCCATTGCCTCTCCATCGCTTGGCGAAGTCTGACCTGTGCCGGCATCAGCGGGCGAAAGCCCGCCTGCATCAGAGCACACGCATCGTACTGGCCGATGCGATTGAGGGCAGCCTCCGGGTCGCGCGCGAACTCTTCGACCGTGACGCCAAGCTCCTCAAGATACGCAGCCTTGTAGACACCCGGAAACGGATTCGTGACGGCGGTGGTCATGGCGGACTCCTTGCCCTTGGGGCGGTTTCACCCCTTCGATACCACTATCCGTCGTACGCGCAAGACCTCTACCCGACCCCCAATTTCGGGGCACCTAGCGGGCTTTGTGTCTCTACTTGGGCGCCTATTATCTACATAGATAGGCGCCCAAGTAGACGCGCGCAGGGTACTTGGGCACCTATGTACTGGCGCACTTTCCACCCGTGCGTTGAAGCAAGCGGGTGGACGCCCTAGCGCAGTCCGTCGACGGACGTGGAATGCGGCGCCGCTGGCGGAGTCCTGGTCTAGCGGCGATAGGGCATCGGCGCGCGTGCAGCCCGTGTTTGGATCGATGACGCGGGCGCGATGGCGGAGATATGAAACCCCGGATGGAGCCGCGACGTTGTGGTGGACGCGCAAGCCAAGCCGCATATCTGCTCCGCATCGCCGCGCTGGAGCTGGAGGGAGGCTGTCCTGCACTTTCCTGCGCTGAAAGCCCCTTCTTGTGCATCCGCGTCCCTCCGCGTGCGTTTTCCGTCCTAGCGGTGCTCCACGATGTGCGTCGCTGTGCTGCTACGTGTCATTTCGTGCCTTTTCCGCCGCGATGTGCGTTGCCCTGCGTTCACGTGCGTTGTCCTGCGTTTTGCCGACCCGCGCGCCGAGAGCGACATGCGTCGCCGTGCATTAACATGCCTTTTCGACACACATGCGTTTTCGTGCATTCGCCGTGCACCCGCATGCGATTTGCTCGATGCGGCCGATTCAATTGGTGGTTTGAGCACGGCGTACTTCGAAGGCGGTGTGAGCATGACTGCTCACTCCATCAGAGTATTGCTATGCCGTTGCAGGTCGGATTGGACATCGGTTACGGGCAGACCAAGATCGCCTGGCCCGGCGAATTCAACTCCGAAGTGCACGACGGTTAAAGGATGCGTCGAAGACCTGCCTCGGCGTGCGAGATCCTGACCGCTTCGGGGAAACTACCGAAATCCCGCGATCGCACGTCGACTGTTTTCACGGACGCCGACAGGTCGGTCAGATGGTGTGCGATGAAATGGCAGCTCCTGTCGGCCACCTGCCAATCGCTGTCGATGGCCAAGAGGTTGGATTCCACGAGCATGCGGCGGTAGGTTTCGGCGACGAGCCGCTGCCCGAACTATGCCATCACGGTATCCAGTTCTATGGAACCTGAGGCGCCAAGGCCGTCGCTCATCGCCGACATCCTGAGACGTCGGTAGCGTCTCGATGCTGGCATTGGGTCGCGATCCCATTGGCCATCGGTGATTAGAAAGCGTTATCTGGGGTAACCAGAGTGCGAATTTGGGGCCAATCAAGCGGTTGACTATGGTTATTCACGGTAGCGGCTGTGGAAGCAGGCGGTCGTACTCTTTCTTGACCACGGCATAGCATTCACAGGTGCGCTGCTCGAGCCCGGCGCGATCAATGACCGTGATGTGGCCGCGTTGGTAGCGGATCAACCCAGATTGCTGCAGGTTGCCAGCGGCTTCAGTGACGCCCTCGCGGCGCACGCCGAGCATGTTGGCGATCAGCTCCTGCGTCATCACCAACTCTTCGGAATCCAGCCGGTCCAGGCTCAGCAGCAGCCACCGACAGAGCTGCTGGTCCAGCGTGTGATGGCGGTTGCATACCGCCGTCTGGGACATCTGGGTAATCAGAGCTTGCGTGTAGCGCAGCAGCAGATGGAGGACGGGGCCGGCACGATTGAATTCCAGCAGCATCAGGTCCGACTTGAGGCGGAATCCCTGGCCGCGCACTGGTACAGAGCGCTGGCCAGGGATTCCGCCTCAAGTCGGACCTGATGCTGCTGGAATTCAATCGTGCCGGCCCCGTCCTCCATCTGCTGCTGCGCTACACGCAAGCTCTG
>DATNEM010000121.1:0-5626 GCA_035552995.1 Acidobacteriaceae bacterium
TGGTGGTCTTCCCCGCAAACCGGTCCAGAATCACGCTGTCCACATCGCAAACCTGCGCAATGCGCGCATCCTTCTGGTTGGCGCGAAGCGACGAAAGATGCGCGCCCGCCCGGCCGTTCAGCCCGATGACCGCGAAGTTCACGCGCTCATTCGCACCGGCAATCTGCGCATAACTCTTCGCCGTTCCCCGAATGGCCAGGCCTGCCGCGCCCGCCGCCATTGCACCCACAAACTCCCGCCGTGTCGCCATCCGTGACTCCTTCGCTCGCCATGCTAACGCACGCAAGCTGTGAAAGTCTCATATCGCCTGTAAAATCGCCTGTCTTTTCGATGTTCTCGATAGGTGTCCATCGGCCCGCCCCTGACCGGATAGTCTATGATGACTGCGCTGCACAATCTCCGAACGTGGTCGCCGCAAGGCGACTGCCTTCCGGAAACTAAAGGACTCCTCGCCATGCGCAAACTTTTCTCGCTCTGTCTCGCCGCCGTGTTCACGCTGGCGCTCACACCCCTCGCCGCACACGCTGCCACTGACGTCACGGGCAGCTGGACCGGGTCCGTTCAGGCCCCCGACGGAGGAGGAGGAGGAGGTTTCACGCTCACCTTCAACTTCAAGCAAAGCGGCACCACGCTGACCGGGACAATTGACGGCGGCCAGGGCGATCCGCTGCCCATCGCAAATGGCAAGATCGACGGCGACAAGATCTCCTTTACCGTAGAGTTCAACGGCACAACCATCACCCACGAGGGGACGGTCAGCGGAGACCAGATCACGCTCAACAGCAAGTCGAGTGACGGAAACTTTCCGGCGATGGCGCTAACCCTGAAGCGAGTGAAAGCTGCAGCCGCGCAGTAGCGCGCAGACCCCGCACATGGCTCGCGTGCGAGCGGCAGTGGCAAAAAAAGTGGAGGCGCCGGTGTGGTAGGAATCCACGCCGGCCCTCCGAATTGCCAACCTCGATCTTTAGCTCCCTATGCGCGGCAGTGCAGCAGTCTCCGCCGCGTGAGGCCAGCGCCCATCAGCATCAATGCTCCGGTCGCAAGAAGCGCCCAGCTCGCCGGCTCCGGCGTGGCTGCGGCCGTTGCCAAGCTTAGCGTCACAGGAAGAGTCGCGGAGTTGCCGTCATTGTCGCGGAAGAATGCCTGGTAGCCGCCGGCCACAGCCTGCGAGACATCGACGCTGAAACTGGTGTTGCCGACCGTGTCCGAGAACGCGAAACCCTTGGTGTCCAGCACTGAGGAAGCCGACGGGAACAGCAGGTTATCGTTGCTCTGGAATCCGTTCGGCGCGATCAGTGCGATACCGCTCCCGGCTCCCGAACCATTGATGCTGCCAATCGTGAACGAGCCGTTTCCACTGCTGGTCGCGGTGACCGTGGCCGAGCCGCTGAATCCGCCGCCTGAACCGGACAGTACAAAAGTGTCTGCGTGAGCGGCCATGGGAAGTGCCAGCGCGCTCAGGAGGGCGATAGAAGACAACAGCCGCATAAGAAGAAAACCTCGGAGACGATCTTGGCTTGCGCTGCAAGGTGAGATGCCCTGCCCCCTTACCGGCCTCGTCCATGACGTGCCGGTTCGTTTACGCACATGGAAACATCGTGTAGTCCGGGCGAAAAGTGCACGCGGCACACGACTTGCGGCGCGCTCCTCGCACGTGTCTCGCCACTCTGCGAGAATGTCCGGGATGAAGATTCTCGTCGCCATGCGGCAGGTCCCGGAGCGCGATGCGGCGCTCGCCATCGCTGCTGGCGCAGGATGGATCGAGGACTCCGCGCTCAGCTACTCCACCAATGAGCCCGATGCCTACGCGCTCGAAGAAGCCCTCCGGCTGAAGGATTCGCTCGCGCCTGCGGCCGGCGAAGTCATCGCCCTCACCGCAGGTCCCGAGCGTGCCGCCTCCGTTTTGCGCGATGCGCTTGCGCGTGGCGCCGACCGCGCGCTGCACATCGTCACACAGTCCGGTCCGCCGCAGCACGATCCCCTCCCTCTCGCGCATCTCCTCGCCGCTGCCGTTCGTGCTGAGTCTCCGGACCTGATCCTCACAGGCCTTCAATCTGATGACCTGGGCCTTGGGCAAACCGGCGTAATTCTCGCCGAGCTGCTCGGCATCCCGCACACTACGCTGGGGCTGCATGTTGAGACTGTCGCATCCGGCATCCGCGTCAAACGCGAGTTGGAGGACGGCTGGTTCCAGCATGTCGAGATGGCCCTGCCCGCGCTGGTGACCATCCAGTCCGGCGGCAACCAGCTCCGCTACGCCACCCTGATGGGGATCAAGAAGGCGCGCACCAAAGAACTTCGCGAAATGGACGCTGCCGAGCTGACCGCGTCCGCGCCTGCGCAATCGATCGAACTGGTCCGCGTCTTCCTCCCGGAAAAGCAGCGGCAGACTCACATGCTCACGGGCACATCTGCCGAGATCGCGATGAGACTTGTCGATGTTCTGCGTAACGAGGTGCGCGTCTTATGAGCGGCGTCCTCGTTGTCCTTGAACATCGCGCCTCGGCTGAAGGCACGGCGACGCTGCCCCGCATTACCCTGGAAGCGCTTGCCGCTGGCCTTCATCTCGCGAAGGAGCTCTCGCTGACCTGCTCTGCCGCGCTGATCGGCAACGGCCTCAAGGACGCGCTCGCCTCGCCTGCCTTCGTCTCTCTTGGCACCGCGCAGCTCGCACAGATCTACGCCGTGGAGCATGAACTGCTCGCGCAATACACTGCGGACGGCTACGCCCTGGCGCTGCAACATTTGATCAAAAAGTTGGCGCCCTCGTTTGTCGTCTTTCCGCACACCTATCAGGTGCGCGACTACGCTCCGGCCGTCGCCGCGCGTTTTCAGCAATCTCTTATCTCCGACACTATTGCCATTCGCATCGAAGATGGCGCGCCGATCTTCGTGCGCCAGCTCTTCCAGGGGCGGCTCAACGCAGACTACCGTGCCACCGTCCACACACAAACTTCCGGGCCCACCTTCGTCTCCATTCAGGCCGGAGCCTTCCGGGCAGATTCGCTCGATGCCGCAAGCGCTCCCACTCAGCCGGCGCAGATTGAATCCTTCACTCCGGAGCTCGTTCCCGCGCAGATTCGCACCATTCCAGACCTGCCTTTTCGCGAAGCGTCTCGCTGCGTCGATCTCACCGCCGCGCCTGTGATCGTCGCTGCCGGCCGCGGCATTGGGGAGCAGTCGAACCTCCCTCTCATCCAGTCCCTCGCCGATGCCCTCGGGGCCGAACTGGCCGCCTCCCGCCCCATCTGCGATGCAGGCTGGCTGCCGATGGAGCGGCAGGTCGGCAGCTCCGGCCAGACCGTCGCTCCAAAGCTCTACCTGGCGGTCGGCATCTCGGGCGCTATCCAGCATCTGGTTGGAATGAAAGGCTCAAAGACTGTTATCGCCATCAACCGCGACCCCTCTGCGCCCATCTTCGAGGTTGCCGACTACGGGGTAACCGCTGATCTGTTCGAGATCGTTCCCGCATTGACCGAGGCCATTCTTACAACGAAAGCGCAGTAGGCGAGCCGACACAAAAGGCAGTACGATGCCCTCAATGAAAAATATATCCTCCGCATCTAGAGCAACTTACGCGGGCCTGCTGTCTTTTTTGCCTGTCTTTGGATTCTGGTCCGCACTTCTATTCCCAGCCACCGTGTCCGCTGCCATGGCCGAGCAGCCCAATCACGCCTTCGACGTCGCCACCATCAAGCCGAGCAGTACCATCAATCCTCCTCCGCCCTCGGTCGACATCTCGCCGGACCGCTTCCAGGCCACCGGCATGACGCTCAAGGAGCTCATCAAAGTCGCCTGGAATCTCAACTATGCCGCAAACGATCAGGTAGCCGGGGGGCCTTCCTGGGTATCCACTACGCGCTTCGATCTGGACGCGAAAGAGGACGCCGCGCTCTCCGCTGAGATCGCAGGGCTTCCGCGCCAGCAGCAGGGTGACCAGGTCCGCGCGATGCTGCGCGACCTGATCACCCAGCGCTTCCACCTTGAGCTTCATCACGAGACTCGGCAGCTTACGGTCTACGACCTGATCGTCGCGAAGGGCGGTCCAAAGCTGCTGCCTGCGGCGGATCCATCCACCACCAAAACCACCGACAAGCCGTCCAAACCGAGCCGCTGGATTCGAATCGCCGGGGTCGGCGACCTGGAAGGCTACTCCGCCGACATCTCCACGCTTGTGACCGTGCTTTGTATGCAGCCCGAGGTTGGCGGCCGTCTTGTGCTCGACAAGACCAGCCTCACCGGCAGCTACGACTTCACGCTCAAATGGACCCCCGACATCTTCCTCAGCGCCAATGAAAGTGCCGCGAACGCCGGCCCTTCGCTATTCACTGCGCTGCAAGAGGAACTAGGCCTCCGCCTCGAGTCCGCCAAGGCTCCCGTCGACCAGATCGTCATCGATTCAGTCACCCCACCCGCGGCGAATTGACGGTAGTTGCAGTCGTCAGTTCTCCACTGGCTCGCACTGCCACTGCTTTGCCTCACTGACAACTGAGAACTCGCAACTGACAACTTCTTTACGCTTTTCGCCGCATCGGCAGCACCTTGCGTGGCGAGGCCTGCACCGCTCGTAACAGGTCGGCAACTGTAACCAGCGGAGTCTGCACCAGGCCTGGAAGATAGTCGCGGCCCACCTGTGCGTTCAGCTCGCGCAGCGCATCCATGGCGCCCTCACGGTCGAGACCCAGGTCGCGATCCAGATCGTCATTGGGCAGAATCGGAAAGCCCACGCCAGTTCGCTGCTCAAGATAGCGATATGTGCTTCGCGCCAGTTCGACGTCGAAGCCATAGACTGCGAGCCGCTCCGCGAAGGTATTTTCGTCCTGCCCGGCACGATCACGCCGGCGCGCCGCCTTGCGGCTCTGCGCGGAGAAGTACACCAGCGCCAACCCCGCCAGCAGGGCAAAACCCACGAAGAATACGGGCACAATCTGTGCGAGGAGCCACTGCTCAATATCGGCGAAAGACATTCGTACACGACCAGGGACAGAGATCAGACACGTTCAGGACTGCAAAATTTGGAGCTTATCTCCGGCTCGGGCATCGCTGCGCGGCCGTTCGGCGATTTGCCTGTGACCCTCACTATACTGGCAGCAGGCCGGTTTTTTACTCCCCTGAAGATACCGTCCGGCACGCACCTTTCGTAACCTCGCCACTTCCGGCCGGTTCGAGAAAGGAACCCTTCCCATCGCGACGCTTTTGCCATCCCCGGCCGATCTAGCCACCCAGACGCCTACCCGCCTGCGCGATTCGCACGGCCGCGCCATCACCGATCTCCGCCTTTCCGTGACTGACCGCTGCAACTACAAGTGCGTCTACTGCCGCACCGGCAACGAAGGCGCGCAGTACACCGAACTTCCCATCGCCGACTACCTGCGCATGGTACGCGTGCTCGTCTCCCTCGGCGTTGAGAAGGTTCGCCTCACCGGCGGCGAACCGCTGCTGCGCGCAGGCCTCGTCGATTTCGTCACGGAACTCGCCCGGCTCTGTACCGCTTTCCACCCCGATGGCGCACCCGCAACGGAAGAGAATCCTGGCCGTCCGCTCGATCTCGCCCTCACAACGAACGGCCATCTGCTCGCGCCGCTCGCCGAGCCGCTGGCCAACGCCGGCCTGAACCGCGTCACCG
>DATNEM010000122.1:0-7762 GCA_035552995.1 Acidobacteriaceae bacterium
GGCGATCGATGCGGTGCGGTGCGGGTTTTGCTTTGGCTGGCTCCCGGCGTATCGAATCCAGGCCGCGCTGGACTCCGGAGAACTTATTCCTCTGCGCCTGTCAACGGGCGGCGAGAGGCAGGTGCGGCTAAACCTTGTCTGCACCGATCCGAGCACTAGCAGTCGGGAATTGCTTGGGCTTGCTGAATTGCTCGGAGCGAACCGGGACCTGCAGCACATTTAGTCAATGCCTATGAGGTGCCCGTCAGGGGTGTTCGGCGAGTGTAATTGTCAGCCCCGGGATGGGCTTGCCGCCTGAATCAAGGAATCTGGCACAAAAATCGGTCGCTCCGCCGGCGTTCACTACCGCCGCGCGAACGATGTTCGGACCTTTCTTTAGCGTTATGCGTTTGGACACTCCGTCGTCAATTACCGTCTGCCGGTCGTTGTAAATGCCGATCAGTTCCTCGCCATTGACCCACCACACCGATGCGGCGTTCGAGCCTATGGCCAGACGCACGTCCTTCATCTCCCGCGGGCTGTTCACAACCGTCACTGCCCATACCAGGATGTTGCTGGTCGGCTTCTTGAGCGAGTAGGCGAAGTGATACAGGTTCACGTTGTAGAGCCTGGTATCGACTGCGTGCCACGTAAGAGTGGAATCGCCCACCCTTTCCGTTTGTCCGTCCTTCGGGATCACGGTGTACTCGTCCGGGAACCATTGCTTCTGGACCATCGCCTGGACTTCGGGCTCGGTAAGACCCCTCACGGGAATCGGCTCCAGCAAAGTCCAGCGCGGAATGAACCCATCTGCCGGGGTGACGCGCGAGGGGGTTGCGGGGCTGGTCAAGGTGGGACCATAGGTTGCAGCAACCGCATTGCGCGGTCCTGCGACGGGCGCCATGCACGCAAGCATGACAAAGACAGACGGTAGAGACTTGCGGGACAGATTCATGAAGGGTCCTTTGCGAACAGTTGCAGTGCCGCGTCGAAGATCGAGTGGCGATCAGGGCGTCTTCAGCAGCCAATGCTGACGGTCGCTCTTGGGATCGAACTTCTCGAGTGTGGGGAAGCTGGCTCCGATCGCGGAGAGCGCCATTGCATTCTTTGGATCCGTCGACGACTTCGGCATGATGCGCCAGGAGCCGTCCGCCAGTTGATCGAGACGCCAGAGCTGCTCCGGCGCGCTGGTGAACGCTGGCACGACTGCGAGCTCGTTGTCGGAAGTCGCCGCCAACGCTCGATCCGTGCCGGCTATGGTGATCTTGAAGTACGGCGCTCCAGGATATCCGCCCGCATTGGGCACGGCCGTCAACTGCCATTTCTGCTGTGCCTCGCACAGGTAGTTACTCATGGAGGCTTTCACGACTCCGGCCGGCCAATTCGCCTGCACCTGCGCCGCCGTCTGGTCGGCAATCGGCGAACCGGTCCCACCGAACAGGCCACCGCCGCCGAAGCCGCCGGCCGGGCGTGGCTGACCACCTGGACCTCCAGGTCCTCCTGCGTTGGCCGGGCCAGCCGGTCGAGGTCCTCCTGGTCCACCTGTCCCCTGTGCCGCACCTGGACCTCCGGCTCCGCCGGGGCCATTCCCTGGCCGTGGGCGTGCACCACCACCAGCACCGCCTCCGCCCATCGGCCCAAGTCCCGGACCTGCGCGCATTCTGCCGCCACCGACAGGCATACCTGCAACGCCCATCTCCAAAGCAGTCGCAGTGCGCACGGACTGGATTTCGTAGGTTCCTTCCTTCGGGTTCTCGCCAGCCACTGGCCAGCCGTCCTTCCACAGCAGTGGGCGAATGTCGAGGACGCTGGCGCCGCCGCGGTCCAGATCTGCCTCCCAATGCATGGAAAAGCGCTGGATGCCATCGCCAAGATCAAGCAGACCGAAGTGACCGGGGCCGATCAGACGTCCTTCCGAACCGATCAACTGCGTCCCCCCCCCCTGGATCATGTCCACGCCTTCGGCGTCGAGGAAGGGGCCGGTGACGTGACGCGACCGCCCCATGCGGATGTTGTAGCCGGAGCTGGATCCGGCGCAGCAACTGCCGTGTGTCGCCAGCAGGTAATACCAGCCGTCGTGGTAAATCATGTCCGACGCCTCGCAGTTGATCGCAAGGTTGATCGGCTTGACCTTCGGATCCTTTTGCATTCCGGTCTTCGGGTCCAGTTCTACCAGCCGGATATAGCCGAAGTACGATCCATCCACCAGCCAAAGCCGTCCGGTCGTGTGGTCGAGAAAAACGCCGGGGTCGATTGCGTTCGAGTCCTCCACGCCATCGGAACTCGCCACCACGCCGCCATCGTTCCACTTGTAGTCCGGCGAGTTCGGATCGAGGGACTTGCTCCAGATCATGAAGATGTCGGCCTTCGGCTGCGCATATCCGCGCGCAATGTACATAAAGTACTTGTCGCCGAGATGGATTACGTCCGGCGCGGCGCCAGTGCGGGAAGGCGTCGTACCGCGCCGCCATGTCCACCCGTCATCGGAGACGAGCGGTGTGCCGCCCGTACCATACGTGTAGTATTTGCCGTCATCGACCACGATGGTTGATGGGTCATGGATACGAGGATCGCCGTCCAATGCGCGTGCCGCACTGCAGGTGGAAAAGAGTCCGGCGAGGAGCATGACGAGGGTGGCGATTTTTAGGCTGGATTGGAATCGGAGAGTTTTCATAACACCCATGGCTGAATTGCTAGACTTGCGAGCAGCGGCAGGAAACCTTCCAGATGGCGCATGGATTCGCTCTGGTAATATAATTTTCTATACGAATTTTGTCGAGCAGCGCTTTTGCATCGAATATCGCTCCCATTTTATCGATCATTTGCGATCGGCAGCATGGAATAACTGCATCGCTTCCTAAACGTTTCTGAGACTTCGCAGGGTTCCGGATCGTCACCTGATGGGCAGTCTTCCCACGTTGCCATCCGCAAGAAAGCGACATTTATTCGCGTCTCGTATGAACTCGAATAACCTAAACAAAAGGTCCTGCATGAATGTGCTTTGTAAGTTCGCAAGATTGAGGATGGGCAGCGTGCCTGTTCTTGCATTCGCTCTTTCCGCGGCTGCGGCTGGGCAGCCCCCTGCCGCTCCGCCAGCAGGCAATCGCCCCAGCCCGGCGGCTCCGGGCGGATTCGGCATGGGACGGCTTCCGACCGATGCCAAGGCGGCCGCCGCTCCCCGGACGATCGCGCCTTACTTTGTGCCTGCAACGATGGGTCCGAAGGCGCCTGACGCGGACGGCTTCCTCCAGCGGTGGCTTCTTCTGGAGCCCATCAACAAGCCCAACCGCTCAAACACGGTCTTTATCGCTCCTTATGTTCGTGAGAACCTGAACCATGAATACTTCCCCGGACAGTTCACCGCTATCCCCCACAATGGAGAGAAGGTGAAGGTGGGCGACCAGGAGCTTGCCTGGCACGCACTCGATTCAACCAACTTCGACGTCAAGCTCTTCAACTTCGCGTACGGGCTGAACAAGCAGACCTACGGCGTGATCTTCTATGCCGTCACGATCGTGAACAGCCCACGCGAGAGGGACAACGTCCGACTCGCTGTCGGCTCCAATTCTGCCTCCATCTGGTGGCTCAACGGCGAAACCGTAGACGAGCTCTTCGATGACCGGCGCATGGTGATGGACGACGTTGTCTCCAAACGCCTGACGCTCAAGAAGGGCAAGAACATTCTTCGCGGCGCCGTTATCAATGGACCCGGCCTCAGTGACTTCTGCGTTCGCTTTATTGACGAGAACGGCCAGCCGGTCAAGGACATCACCACCAGCCTCGAATAGGTTTTCCGAGCGCAATCAACCCTCATGATTTTGTCTGGAGAGAGCATGAAATCTCTGATTCGGATCGCAGCAGTCGTAACGCTGCTCGCTGCCACTCAGTCCCGCCCGGCATCGGCGCTGGACGGCGACCCATACATTCACGATCCCTCCACGGTGGCCTATGACAATGGCAAGTATTATGTCTACGGCACCGGCAACGGCGGACTGGTGTCCGACGACGGCGGCTGGACCTGGCACGGTGGCATCTCACGCACCGGCGGCGGCGTTGCAGCGGACATCATCAAGATAGGCGACCGCTACTATGTCTCCTACGCGGCCGGCGGCGGCGGCATGTCCGGCGGCCACGCCAGCAACGTACACGTGATGTGGGCCAAGACCCTCGATCCCAAGTCGCCCGACTTCGGGTTCCACGACGACACCGTGGTCGCGCACTCGAATGGCGCGGAAGACGCCGACGCGATCGACCCATCCTTCCTCTATCAGGGTGGCCAGCTCTGGATCAGCTACGGCACATACTTCGGCGCGATCCGGGTTCTCCAACTCGATCCCAAGACCGGCCACGCGCTCCCCACAAGTAAGCCCACGGATGTCGCTATCGACATGGAAGCGACCGACCTCATTTACAAGGACGGCTGGTATTACCTGCTGGGCACGCACGGCACCTGCTGCGATGGCGCCAACTCCACCTATAACATTCGGGTTGGTCGTGCGCGCAAGGTAACAGGTCCGTACATCGATAAAGAGGGCGTCCCCCTGCTCAAGGGGGGCGGCACGCTCGTAGCTACCTCTGAAGGCCGCCACATCGGTCTCGGCCACTTCGGACGCGTGGTCTCCGATGACGATGTCGAAAAATTCTCGTGCCACTACGAGGCCGACCTCGACCGCTCTGGCCGCAGCGTCCTCGACATCCGCCCGCTGCTCTGGAAAGATGGCTGGCCCGTTGGAGGCGATAACTTCACGCCGGGCACCTATGAGATCGAGTCCGTTCGCAGCGGCTTCGCCCTGGAACTCGACGTCGACTTCGCCCGCATGGCCCGCGCAGGCGGCTTCGGCGGCGGTGGCTTCGGCGGACCCGGCGGCGGCGGCCCGCGTCCTGCGGGTCCTCCCAATGCTGCTCCCGGCTCAGCAGGCGCACAGCGGCCTGCCGGCGCGCCCGGTGCAGGCGGTCCTGGCGGCGGCTTCGGAGGCGGACGCAACGCGCCGGGGCCCGTTTCGCCGATCCCGAACATTGAGCTTTCGCAAGTCGAACCCGGATGGCCCAAGGGGAACATCGGTCTGCAGCTCCGCGATTATATGGTTCGCCCCAGCCAGAAGTGGACGATTACCCCGGTTGCGAACGTGGGCGGCTACCTCGGTCAGCCGTTCTTCAAGATCACCATCGCCGGGACGGACCGTGCGCTCTCTACCACTCCGGACAGCGACCTCACAACCGTTGCCGCATTCACCAATGCGCCCGAACAGCTGTGGCAGATCGATCAGTTGACCGACGGCGGCTACCGCATCATGCCCAAGGTCATGCCGCATGCCGGCGAAGAGGTTGTGCTCACTGCCGTCGGCGACAGCACTCCAACGCTTGCGAAGTTCGATCCCAAGAGCGACAAGTCGCGTTGGAACTTCAAAATGCCATAAAGGCGGCAAACCAGTCTGCTACCAGTACCTCGAGGTATGTCAGGGCGTTGTCTTGTCGCCAGGATTGACGTGCCGCCGAAGCACCAGAATTGCAGCTCCCCGAAGGTTGGCCTGGTGGGCCGGTACGACCCGAGGCCTCAGGTCAGCCGGCAGCGCTTTTGCCATAAAAGATTTTGCTATGGCCGGCGCCACATGTTGCCAGATCGCGACAATGTCGCCGGCAATCAGAATCACCTGCGGCGCCAGGGTCCTCGAAATCAGGCTCAAACCCTTGCCTACGTATTCAGCCTGTCGAGTGACTGCCTTTATCGCTGACCTGTCGCCTTGGCTGACCAGGTGCAATAGCTCTTCGATCGTTCCGGCAGGCGCTTTGGGTTTCCCTTCACGGTAGAAGTTCAGCGCAGCATTGGAAGATGCATACATCTCCCAGCAGCCCCGCCCTCCGCAGTGGCATTCGGGACCGTTGACATCCAAGGGCACATGGCCCAGCTCACCGGCCATATTGTTTTTCCCGTAAATCAACTCGCCATTACTTAAGATCGCGGCGCCAATACCCTCAGAGATGGTGACCAGGACTGCATTGCGCACTCCATCCATGTGCCCGAACCATATTTCGGCCAGGAGGCAGGCATTCGCCTCATTATCCATTTCAACAATCATTCCGGTGCCTTGCTCGACAGCACGTTTAATGTCGAAATTGTCCCACCCAAGATTGGGTGCGAATCGAAGCCGTCCGGTCTTAGGATCAACGCGTCCGGGAAGTGCGATGCCTATTCCCTCGATGACATGGCGGGGCAGGTCCTTTTTCATGCGCATTGCGGTCTGAACGATATTCGCTACCGTTTTACGCGGGCTTGAAGTCACGGCGATCTGAGCTTGAGAAAGGAACCTGCCGTTCAAATCGACGACAGCCAGCGTAGCGCGTCGCGGGTGAATATCGACGGCCAGTGCCGCGAGGCTGTCATTAAGAGTGACCATCGTCGGCGGTCTTCCATGCGTTTGCGACCGTGAAATACCGCTCTCACGCACCCAACGCTCACTAATTAATTGATCGACGATGCTGGAGACTGTGCTTGCCTGAAGACCGGTAAGACGCGCTATATTGGCACGCGAGACCGGCTGGTTGGCTCGCACGACTTCAAAGACGATGTCCCGGTTGATATCGCGCGCCAACTCGCTTGAACCCCGACGCACGTGGGTCAGATCAACTTTTTGCAGCCCACGAGTCAATGCAAGCTCCTAGTGTGCAGGCATGCTGAACCGCGGCCAGATTTCCAGCGCGCTCTGGACCATGCGAACGGGCTGCGAGGCGCCCCTACGATTAGTGGCACTCAGCCTGAAAGCAGAGGTTGTGGCTGAAGAAAGGAATCACATGGTTCTGAAAGCGATCCGCAACCGCACTGGTGTGGGTGCCGCTATAGATCTCAAAGCCGTTCTTGATGCCGTAGCTGTCGAGAATCTCATGAAGCTTGGTGGCGTCGAAACGCAAGCCATCCTGATCGCCCACGTCCATGGAGATCGCCTTGTATTGCTTCAGGTTTCCGATGTACTGATCGACGAAAGCGAGTGGCGCGTTGGCGGCCCATTTGGCCTGGATGTCGGGCTGCGGAACGCCGTCTTTTGTAGGAAGGTCGGCGTAGAGCGGCGGGTTCTTCGGATCGGGTGACCAGGCAGCGGCGCTGGCGAGTTGGGTTTGAAACGCGAAGGGCAGTTTGGCGATGTCCTCAGGCGTCTTCGCATTGGCAACTGCCTGCTCAAGAGCCCCGGGCCCCATCATTCCCGGTGCGCCGGCGGGTCTTGCACCTGCCGGCGCTCCCGGGGTGCCTGCCGCTGCTCCGGGAGCAGCTGGAGCGCCGGGCGCGCCCGCTGGGCGGGCTCCGGGAGCACCTGCACCCGGTCTGCCGCCACCTCCGCCGATGCGCGCCGACATGCAGCAGGGGCTCATGATGTAGAGGCTGCCGAAGACCTCGGGATGTTTCATGCCAATGCGCGATGCTCCGTAGCCGCCCATCGAGTGACCGACAAGGCCGCGGCTGGCGCGGTTGGGAATTGTGCGGTAATGCGCATCGATGTAGTTGACGACATCGTGATAGATGAATCGCTCGAAGTCACCTGTGGTGACCGAGCTTGAATACATGGAGCCGTTGTGGATGGTTTTGGAGTCCGGGAGCACGACGATCATCTCCGTCGCACCCTGGGCGAACGCGCCTTCAATGGTTTGCGGTACATGGATCTCGTGCGTCCATTGCTCCGCGCCAATGGAGTAACCGTGCAGCGCGTACACGACGGGATAACGACGATGCTTATCTTTTGCGTAGCTGGGCGGCAAAAAGACAAAGACGTCGCGATCGACAGCGTCGCCTTCG
>DATNEM010000123.1:0-9581 GCA_035552995.1 Acidobacteriaceae bacterium
CGTCTCATCTGCGTCGGCGCCTCGCAGGATATTCTTGTAACAACCTCGCATGCATATCAACGACATCTTCGCGCGCGACAAGACCACTGCCTCCTTTGAGTTTTTCCCGCCCAAAACGGCTGCCGACTCGGAGACGCTCTACGCCAACATCGCGCACCTTGAAACACTGCAGCCCTCCTTTGTCTCCGTCACCTACGGCGCCGGCGGTTCCACGCGTCAGCTCACGCACGACCTTGTCGTCCGCCTGAAGCAGACCACGACGCTCGACCCGATCCCGCACCTCACCTGCGTCTGCCACTGCGAGCAGGAGATCGACGCCATCCTCGCGCAGTATGCCGCCGCCGGCATCAGCAACATCCTCGCGCTCGGCGGCGATCTTCCGCGTGACCGCGCGGACTACGATCGCGCCGCCGACGCCTTCCAGCATGCTGCCGAGCTCGTTACGTTCACCCGCCGCTTCAACGCGCGCGGCACGCACCCCGACCGCCGAGGCTTCGGCATCGGCGTCGCCGGTTTTCCGGAAGGCCATCCCGCTACACCCAACCGCCTCGACGAGATGGACTATCTGAAGGCGAAAGTCGATGCCGGCGCCGACTACATCTGTACCCAACTTTTCTTCGATAACCGTGACTTTTACGATTTCCGCGAACGCTGCGAACTGGCCGGCATCCACGTGCCCATCCTGGCCGGCATCATGCCCGTCACCACCGGCAGCGGCATGAAGCGCATGGCCTCGATGGCGCTCGGCGTGCGCATTCCCGCCAAGCTGCTCCGCGCCATCGACCGCGCGGCCGCGCCAGGCGTTTCAAAGGACGAGGCCGCCGAGGCCGTCAAGCGCGTCGGCATCCACTGGGCTACCGAGCAATGCCGCGACCTGCTCGACAACCAAGTCCGCGGCATCCACTTCTATACCTTGAATAAATCCGACGCCACCCGCCAGATCTACCAGAGCCTAGGCCTGCGCGATTCGACTGCTCTCCGCGGCGCGTAGCAACAGGGCTACAGCTCGTCCAGCCCCTTCGCCGCGCGCACAATGTCGTCCACGCCAAAGACCACCATCATCTTCGTCTCGCCCGGCTGTTGTCCGCAATACGAGTAGTCGATATTTACGCCCAGCTCACCCAGCTTCGCAGCCGCGCGCCCCAGCTCGCCCGGTTTGTGATCCAGTGTCGCCGTCGCGGCCTCCGTCTCTTCGAAGATCATGCGCATGCCGCCCAGCGTGGCCTTCGCCATCGCCGGATCGCTGACGATCATCCGCATCAGGCTCTCACCCTCTTCCACGAACGACTGGAACGCAAGGATGTTCACGCCCTTCTCCGCCAGTGCGCGGAAGCACCGCCCCAGCGCGCCGGGCTTGTCCTCAATCGTGACCGTGAACTCTTTCGCCCTCGCCATGTCGCTCGCTCCTCTCGCTTGCTTTCCTCCACTATAGAAGCGCTGCGCCGGTGCGCGAAGTTATGGGCCGCCTACAATACTCTCCATGGTTTCCATCCGCCACGCCGAGCCTGCGGACGTCGAAGAGCTTGCCGCCATGCGCGCCGCGCTGTGGCCGGAGGCATCGCTCGAAGAACAGCGCACCGAAATGGAAGCATTTTTCGCCGACGGCCCGGCCGGCATGCTGCCCGCGGCCATGCTCGTTGCGCACGCGCCCAACCAATCTCTCATCGGCTTTCTTGAAGTCGACCTCCGCTCCCACGCGGACGGATGCGATCCCGCCCAGGCGGTCGGCTACATCGAAGGCTGGTTCGTGCAGCCGGACATCGCGGCCGTGGCGTCGGCGCCGCCCTGATGCGTGCTGCGGAAGAATGGGCACGCGCTCATGGCGCCCGCGAGATGGCGTCCGATGCGCTGATCGATAACGAGCCCTCCGAGCTCGCACACCGCGCGCTCGGCTTTGAGGTCGTCGACCGCTGCGTTCATCTGCGCAAGAGTCTTTAGGCCGTCCAGGCGCACAGCCTAGCTCTTTTGCCGGTGCGCGACGATCAGCTCGCGGATGCGCTCGTACTCGTCCTTGGGCAGAATCCCGCGCGTCGCCAACTGATTCTTCGCCGTGTAGGGCCGGGCCGCGATCACCCGGTCCGCGTAAGCCGCGCCCATTCCGGGCAGCGCCTGCAGTTGCGCGGCACTCGCGGTGTTGATGTCGAGCAACTGTTTTGACGCGGCGATTTTTTCCGCTATGGTCTGCTTCGCCGGCTGCGCCGTGGCAGATTGCGCCTGCGCCGCGCCTGCACGTCCACTCAGCTCCTGGAACGCTGCTCCGCCGAACAGCGCCACAAGGCATACGATCAATAACGCCTCGGGCAGCGACGCGGCCCGCATACTTCTCTGGTCCTGCATCTTCTTCTCCGTAAGAATCTCTGCGTATTCGCAAACAGAAAGTGGCTACAGCTTATATGGTTTGCCGCCCGGGTCAAGCTCAATTTGCTTGGCGGGTGACGTTTCAGGCGCGGCGCGGCGTAAGATGGTGCCGCCGAACATTTCCTCCCGAGGTTGACTCTCCGCCATGAATCTCCGCCTCCACTCTCGCCTTGCCGTGCTTCCTGTTTCGCTGGCGCTTGCCGCCCTTGCTTTCGCCGCCTCCTCCGCCGTTGCCGCGCCGCCCGCGCCCGATCACTGGGTAGGAACATGGGCCGCCGCGCCCTTTGAGCAGTCGAACGCGCCACGCCAGTTTCGCTTCCCGGGAACAGCACCTGCCGCCGGCCCTGCGGCCGCTGTTCCCGGCGCTGCAGCAGCACCTGTGGCTCCTGCCATGACACCCGGCTCAGCTGCACCAAATGGTGTGCCAAATGGCGCGTCCGCTGCCCCTACGACGACACCGCCTGCAGGCTCCATGCCCGCGATGGCGCAGGGCGCAACTCCATCCGGTGGGCCGCCGCGGCCAGGGCCCGGCGGCGCAAATCCAGCGCGGCGTTTTAATTTCACGCCGCCGCCCATCTATGGGTCCAGTGATATGACGCTGCGCGAGATCGTGCATGTTTCGCTCGGCGGATCGCGTGTCCGCG
This sequence comes from Acidobacteriaceae bacterium, assembly GCA_035552995.1. Lineage (GTDB taxonomy): Bacteria > Acidobacteriota > Terriglobia > Terriglobales > Acidobacteriaceae > Edaphobacter. The sequence continues at coordinate 3,003 of DATNEM010000123.1, forward strand.
TGGTGCTGACCAACGAGTTCGGAACGGAAGCGCTGGTGATCGGCGCGGCGCAGGTGGCGATCAGCAAAGGCGGAAGCACCGTGAACATGGTGGGCGCCGCCTCCGCAGGACTGACCTTCGGCGGTCGCGCAGAGGTGAAGATTCCGGTTGGCGCGATGGTTGTGAGCGATCCAGTCAATCTCAAGTTTCCAGCGCAGGCCGACCTTGCCATCAGTCTCTTCGTGCCGCAGCAGACCATCACCACGCTCTCGCAGCATCAGGCCGCGGACCAGACCAGCTATGTAGCGGATGGCAACGCGGTGGGCGCGGCGTCGTTCGATACGCCAAAGGAGATTCGCTCCTGGGTCTTTCTGAAGGGCGTCGAGGTGGAAGCACCGGCCCACGCGAGCGCGGTTGTCGCGTTTGGAGACAGCATTACCGACGGCGCATTTGCCACCAATAACGCCAATGCGCGCTGGCCGGATGAACTGGCTCGCCGTCTGCTCGTGGACAAGCGCACGGCGGATGTCGCGGTACTGAATGAGGGCATCGGCGGCAACGGCGTGCTGCGCCACATCACGGGGCCCAGCGCTCTCACGCGCTTTGACCGCGACGTGCTCGGACAGGACGGCGTCAAGTATTTGGTGGTCATGGAGGCGATTAACGACATCGGAGCCTACGGACCGCAGAGGCCCGGCGCCACACCGCCGCCCAGCGGCATCCCCACCGCCGAAGACCTCATCTTCGGCTACAAGCAGTTGATCGCGCGCGCGCATGCGCATGGCATCAAGGTCTACATGGCGACGCTGACGCCCTATATGGGCGCGGGCTACTCCTCCCCTGCGGGCGAAGCCGTGCGCACGGCCTGCAATCAGTGGATCCGAACGCAGCACGAGGCCGACGGCGTGATCGACTTCGACAAAACAACTCAGGATCCGGCAAAGCCCGACACCTTCCTGCCGGCCTTCGACCACGGCGACCATCTGCATCCCAACGATGCCGGCTATAAGGCGATGGGCGATGCGATCGATCTGGGATTATTTACGAAGTAGCTGACTGGGAGTTGATAGTTGTTAGTTGTTAGTTGGAGCACGCGGAGCAGGAGGGCCCAATGGCAGAGGCATTCAAAGACCTGAAGGTCTGGAAGAAGGGGATTGCACTCTCCATCCAGGTCTACCGATTCACAGGCACCTTTCCACGAGAGGAGCTGTACGGACTGGTCTCTCAGATGAGGCGCGCGTCTGTATCGATAGCGAGCAATATTGCGGAAGGTTCGGCCCGCGGGAGGCGGCGCGAGTTCCGTCAGTTCGTCAAGCTCGCCGAGGGTAGCAACTGCGAGTTGCAAACGCAGCTCTTGAGAGCACGCCAGCTGGGCTTTGGCGACAAAGGCCGTGCAGAACAGATCGAAATTGCATCCAACGAAGTCGGAAGGATACTGACGGCGCTCTGCAAGTACCTCAGTCGCGAGATCGCTGCCTCTGCCAGCTCGAAGGGATTCAACTAACAACTAACAACCAGCAACTATCAACTTCGTTTTCTCCCATGGTTGAGGAACTTTAACCGAAGACATGCCCGCGGCAGTCGCTGCCTGAATCCCCATCTCCGTGTCTTCAAAGACGAGGCAGTCACCAGGCGCAATGCGCAGGCGCTGTGCGGCGACGAGAAACGGTTCAGGCTCGGGCTTGGAGCGCGTGTAGTCGCCGGCACACACCAGCGTCACGAAGCGGTCTAACAGCCCCAGAGTTTCAAGCGACCGCACAACCGAATCGCGCGTAGAGCCGGAGACGACAGCCATCGGCAGCCTGCCCTCGGCGAGCGCGCAGTTGCGCTCAATCTCCGCCAGCACCTCGGGCACGGCGCGCAGGTCGGGCAGCATCTCGTAGTAGAGCGCCTCTTTGCGGTGCTCCACGTCCGCGATCGGCATCGCGATGCCCTGCTGCTGGCCGAGTGTGGCGATGATCTCCGCCGCCGGCATGCCGCCCCACGCGTAGAAGATGTCCTCAGGAAACTCGCAGCCGTACTCGCCCAGCGCGCGCTTCCATGCCACGTAATGCAGCGGCATGGAGTCCGCGATGGTGCCGTCGCAGTCGAACAGCAGCGCCTTAAATTCCCTGGACGGGAGTTGCAGTTGGATTTTGTCTGACAACTGAGAACTGAGCACTGTGAACTATTTCAACTCAATTCCCGCGAAGAAGTATCCGATCTCAAACGCTGCCGTCTCCTCAGCGTCGGAGCCGTGAATCGCGTTCTCGCCGATCGATGCCGCAAACTTCTTGCGGATGGTGCCTTCTTCTGCCTGCGCGGGATTCGTCGCGCCCATCAGCTTGCGCAGGTCTGCAATGGCGTTCTCTTTTTCGAGCACCATGGGAAAGATCGGGCCGGAACTCATGAACTCCGTCAGCTCGCCGAAGAATGGGCGCGCGGCATGCACGTGATAGAAGCCCTCGGCCTGCGCCTTCGAAATGGACATGCGCTTGATGCTGACGATCTTGAAACCGGCCTTCTCGATCTCGGCGAGGATGGCGCTCGTGTGTCCTTTGCGGACCGCGTCCGGCTTGACGATGCTGAAAGTACGCTGGCTCAAAACTCTCTCCTGGCGCGAAATATGCGCTATTTCGAGTGTACAGGCTGGCGGCGAATCTCGGCCCGCACTCGTCCAACCAAACGTGCGCTGGACACGGTGGATCTGGTTTGTCGGTTGCGCGGCGTGGGTCGTCGACAGCGCCGTCAGTATCCATCTGCACGATGCGCCCCACGCCAAACTCGCCATGATGGTGGCCGCCGTATTCCTCGTCGCAGGGATGTTCTATCAGGCGCAGAAGCGGTGACGGCGCTACACTCCAATCAAGATAGCTGGAGGCAGATTCCTTCAAGAACGAAACATCGAAGCCCGGCAACGGCCCTGACAAATCTCCCGCTGAAATCTGGGAAGAGTTCTTTGAGTTCGTGAGATCAGTCGAGATTCCGGATGGCTCAATGAACGATCGCCCGATGAATCGAATAACGCCGGATCGTGATCCGCCGCTCTTCAGTGAAGATGATTAGCGCTACGCCTTGCCGAGCACCCTCGCCATCATCTCGCCCATCTCCGCCGGCGACTTGACCACGTGAATGCCCGCCGCTGACATCGCCGCCATCTTACTGGCCGCGGTACCTTCGCCGCCGGAGATGATGGCGCCGGCGTGGCCCATGCGGCGTCCCGGAGGCGCCGTCTGCCCGGCGATAAAGCCGACCACCGGCTTCTTCACGTTGGCCTTGATGTACTCCGCCGCCGCCTCTTCCGCGGAACCGCCAATCTCGCCGATCATGATGATCGCCTCGGTCTGCGGGTCTTCGTTCAGCAGCTTCAGCGCGTCGATGTGCGTGGTGCCGATGATGGGGTCGCCGCCGATGCCGATTGCGGTCGACTGGCCGATGCCGCGCGTGGTCAACTGATACACCGCCTCATAGGTCAGCGTGCCCGACTTCGACACGATGCCGACGTTGCCCTCTTTGTGGATGCGACCGGGCATGATGCCGATCTTCGCCTTGCCCGGCGAAATGACGCCCGGGCAGTTCGGCCCGATCAACCGGGACTTGCTCCTCTTCACGATCTCCCACGCCTTCACCATGTCCAGCGTCGGAATGCCCTCCGTGATGCAGACAATCAGCGGCACGCCGGCGGCTGTAGCTTCGAGGATGCCGTCGGCTGCAAACGGCGGCGGCACGAAGATCATGGTCGCATTCGCACCAGTCTCTTTCACGGCCTCTTCGACCGTGTTGAAGACCGGCCAGCCCTCATGCGTCGTGCCGCCCTTGCCCGGCGTTACGCCACCGACCACCAGATTATTGCCGAACTGCTTCGCATACTCCGCGCAGCCCTTCGCGTGGAACGTGCCCTCGCGGCCGGTGATGCCCTGCACGATAAGGCGCGTCTTGTTATCAACCAGAACTGCCATTATTTGCCGCCTTTCGCTGCCGCAACGGCAAGGTCGGCGGCTTCCTTCATGGTTGCGCCGACTTCAAATTTCAGGCCCGACTCCTTCAGAATCTTGCGGCCTTCTTCGACATTCGTACCTTCAAGGCGAAGGATGATCGGAATCTTCACATTCAGCTTCTTCGCCGCCGCCACTACCGCAGTCGCCAGCACATCCACGCGCAGGATGCCGCCGAAGATGTTGATGAAGATCGCCTTCACATTGGGATCGCTGAGCAGGATGCCGAAGGCGTTCTCAATCTGTTCCTGATTCGCCCCGCCGCCCACATCCAGGAAGTTCGCCGCCTTGCCGCCCGCGTACTGGATGATGTCCATGGTCGCCATGGCCAGGCCCGCGCCGTTCACCATGCAGGCGATCGAGCCGTCGAGCTTGATGTAGTTGAGCGCGTACTTCGAGGCCTCCACCTCCAGCGGGTCTTCCTCGGAGAGATCGCGCAGTTCCTTGAGATCTTTATGGCGGAACATCGCGTTGTCGTCGAAGTTGATCTTGCAGTCGAGCGCGAGCAGCTCGCCGTCCTTGGTCGTGATAAAGGGGTTGATCTCCATCAGCGTCGCGTCGCTATCGATAAAGGCTTTATAAAGCCCCATCATGAACGCGACCGCCGGGCCGATCTGCTTCGCATCCAGGCCCAGCTTGAACGCAAGCTGGCGCGCCTGCCACGGTTGCAGTCCGGTAGCTGGCTCGATGTACTCCTTGTAGATCTTCTCCGGAGTATCGTGCGCCACTTGCTCGATCTCCATGCCGCCGGCCTGCGAGGCCATAAACACAACCTTTGCCGACGCGCGGTCAAGCACCAGGCCCAGATACAGCTCGCGGTCGATAGCTGAGCCGGCTTCGATCAGCAGCCGCTGGACCTTCTGCCCCGCGGGCCCCGTCTGGTGCGTCACCAGCTGCATGCCGAGGATGGCCTTCGACGCCGCATCGGCGTCCTCGATCGACTTCGTTACTTTCACGCCGCCGCCCTTACCGCGGCCGCCCGCATGGATCTGCGCCTTCACCACAACGGCCTTGTTGCCCTTGCCGAAGAGCGACTTGGCGGCCTTGTCGGCCTCCCCGATCGTGGTGGCCATCTCGCCGTCGGGTACGGGCACGCCGTACTTCCGCAGGATGTCTTTCGCCTGGTACTCGTGAATCTTCATTTGGATTGTCTCGGGCGCGCGAAAAACAGCGCTCTGCGCGCACTCCCGATGCTAGCGCAAGGGCGGAACCAGCGGCAATTTCACGGCGGCGATTATCGGCCCCTTTTGCGCCGGATCAGTTTCCATCGAGACGCGAATCGGAGCCTCATCGTTGCGGCAGCGGCTTCCTGGCGTTGCATGGCGCTGAAGGCTGTCCCCAGCAATCTTTGCTTCGCGCGTTCACAACGGTCACTAGAATACGTTGCTCCGGCCTGCCAACCGCGAACATCGCTACCTGCCTCACGGCGTTCTCATCCACGTACTGAATTGTGACGAAATGGCGCTCGGGTAGCCGCACCACGAGCGCGATTGCGATCAGCGGCAATACACCAAACGGGCGCGGTTCCTCCGTCGGCTCGATACTGACCACCTTCGCATAGTCGATGGAGATCTTTTCGGCGGTCCCATCCTTTCGCATATAGCTGAAATTCAGCTCATTTGGAGACACCGTATCGAAGGTTCCCACCGTATTCACCGCAACTGGCTCCGTACCGCCCACGTACCTCGCCTGCTCCGGCTGCGCTGCAAACGCCGACGTTGCCATCAGGCTCAGTCCCGCGATGATCGCGGTTCCCGCCCACGTGATCGCCCGCTCGACTAATCTGGCGAAGCGGCCACAATCCTGAGATGTCGATAAATCCGGCAAGCCCTTCCTCTCGCAACCGCAGATCTCCTTCCGAATCCGCCACGCCTCGGCGATTGTCTCCACATCGCGCCGCCAGACCGGAAGCATCAGCGACATGGCAATCGTCTCCACGTTGCTGGCGATGCCCATCCAGAGCGCGATCCGCAGCAGCATGCCCGCATGGCCGCTCACAAACGCAGCAGCAACCGCCGAGGCCAGCACCAGCCCCCACGCCTTCGCCAGGTACGAGTGATAGCTCGCCGGGCGGCCGTACTTAGCGAAATTTGCCGCAAAGTTCGTCGCTTCCACCGCGAGCAGCGCACACAGCAGCCCGAGGTTTCCCGAAAGCAGCCGCGGCTGAAAGAGCCACAGCGCAACCCCCACGCAGACGTAGAACACCATGTCGCACATCGAATCAAAGAGCCGCACGGCAGCCGTATCCACGCGCCAGCGCCGCGCCAGCACGCCGTCGAAAATATCCGACAGAAGCGCGGTGACCACCATGGCCGCCAGCGTGAAGCCGCTCCACCCGCATCTGTCGCCGATAAGAAGCACCGGCCCCAGCAACCCCCGCCCCGCTGCCATCGCCCACGGAACCAACTGCCTGATCTTCTGCATCGCCTTCCTCCTGAACTGCCGATGGAAGGAGCGTATGGGTTGCAACAGGCCGCGGAACGGCCCGTAAGGACAGTTTCTGAAGTGTCACAGTTCAGAAGGCGCCTTGCTTAGGGGCACGGCTTCAGCCGTGCCATAAAGCTCCAGGCAAAGCGGCCGGCTTTGGCCGCTTTCGTCGGTAAAAAGTTTTCTTCCAATGCTGATG
>DATNEM010000124.1:0-14727 GCA_035552995.1 Acidobacteriaceae bacterium
CCCGCATACAGGTCCACAAACCGCACGCCCTCAAGGCCGCCCGCGCGTGCCGCCAAAATGTTGAACAGCGTCTCGCGCAGCCGGTCGCTGGTCGGCCGCGTCGCCGCGCCCTTAGGCGCAACCAGCACCCGGGATCGAAACCGCCCTCCAATCACACGCATTCCGCAATTATCGCCAAGTCTGGCCCGACCGCCGCATACAATACACCCATGCGCGGATGGAGTCTGCCCTTTGGCCGTTTCTTCGGAGTAGAGGTGCGGCTGCATGCCTTCTTCCTGCTGTTGCTCGCGATGGCGGTAGCCTTTGGCGCGCTCGCAGGCACCAGCCCGGCGCGCGTCCTCGCACTCTGGCTGCTGCTGCTTTTCGCGGTGGTCGTGCGCGAGATCGCTCGTTCGCTTGCCGCCGCATGGCTCGGCCTGGATCTGCGCGGCATCCTTCTTTTGCCTACCGGCGGCCTGCTCTCCTGGGGAACACTTGACTCTGCCGAGCGCGCGAACACGCCGGCAGTCGAGCGTCCCATGGCGCTCGCCGGACCCATCGCCAGCATCGCCTTCGGACTCCTTCTCGCCGGCATCATCCTGGCCTCCGCGCCTGGCGTCTCCGTCACCGCTCGCCCGTGGATTGCGCCCACGCACCTGTTGCGCGCCGCGGTCTGGATGAATTTCATGCTGGGCGTCATCAACCTGCTGCCGGCCTTCCCGCTCGACGGCGGCCGCCTGATGCGTTCCGGCGGCTATGTCCACGGAGCGCCTGATGGCAAGGAACGCCGCCGCTCTCCAGCGCAGCGCCGGCCCTTCGGCTTCAGCCTGCGCAGCGGCGCCGCACTGTGGCTGGCCGTCGCGCTCGTCATCGGAGGCTTGCTGATGCCTAACCTCTGGCTGCTGCTGCTTGGAGGCTTCCTCCTCATCGGCGCGCAAATGGACTCCGCCGGCCTAGCCCAGCCCGAGGCCGGCGAGGTCCGCATGCGGGACATCATGCTCACCCAGTTCTCTACGCTGTCCGCGTCGGACACGCTCGAAGATGCTCTCCAGCGCGCCGTCCACACTATGCAGGATGTCTTTCCCGTGGTTCGCGGCGCCACGCTCGTCGGCTCGGTCTCGCGCCAGAACCTGCTTGAGGCCTTTGCCGCTCACGGCAATAGCTATGTCCAGGGGATCATGCAGCGCAGCTTTCAGACAGCACAGCCGGACGACTCCCTCGTAAAAACCCTTCGCCGCATCATGGGCGAGCAGGGTGCGCAGCTGGTCCCCGTGATGGACGGCGAGCGCATTGTGGGCATTGTCACCCCGCAGAACCTCTCTCAATCCATGGGCCTGCTCAATCAGAGCCGCCGCTTCCGCCGTCTCGAAGATGAGGATTGAACCGCTTCACTGGTTGGTCAAAACCAGTTTTGATGTTGCCAACACAAATTCAACCTCACTCGCCGCTACTTCTACTAGACCTCTCATCCTACTGGTTACGAGGGTAACTAAACCTCGCAACCACGGGTTGTTCGCTGGCCCTTCGACCTTTCTTCCGAGGTGCCTATGAAAACAGCGCACAGCTCCATCCTTCTCTTTGGACGCGAACCGGAAATCCTCGCCACCCGCCAATGGGTGCTGGAATCACGCGGCTATGGCGTCGCCGTCGCGCATACGCTCGCCGAAATGGCCACGGTCCCGAAGGACACACCCATTCGCCTTGCTCTCCTCTGCCATACGCTTTCCCCTGCCGACCGCACCGCCGCCGCCGCTCTCACCTCGACGCGCTGGCCGGGCGCCATCTGCCGCGCGCTTACTCAGGCAACACGTGTACCGTCAGGAATCCTGGGCCGGCTGATGCACACGTGCGAAGGATCTACCGATCTCGTTGCGATGGTCCGCATGCTGCTCCGCGAAGAACCTGCCGCACCGCCGAAGCCCTCCCGCCGGGGCAAAGCCGCCTAATTGCCAAGCGTCGAGGCGGCCTGGGGTCGAAGCCCAATTGCAAGTACAAGCCCGCTCTATCTTCCTGCGACGAGTAGGGGATAATGCTTGAGATATGGCGAACGACGATCAACCAGACAAGCCACTCGCCCCCGGCCTCTATCTCGTCGCCACCCCCATCGGCAATCTTGAAGACATCACCCTGCGGGCGCTGCGGGTGTTGCGCTCCGCAGACCGCATCGCCTGTGAGGACACCCGCCAGACGCAGAAACTCCTCAACCATTTCCAAATCAAAACGCCGACCGTCAGCTACCACCAGCACAATGAAGCTGCCCGCACCGAAGAACTGATCGCACGACTCCAGGGCGGTGCGCGCATCGCCGTTGTGTCCGACGCTGGAACACCCGGAATCGCCGACCCGGGCGCGGAGATCGCCGCCGCCGCTATCGCCGCCGGCATCGCCGTATTCCCCATCCCCGGCGCCAACGCCGCACTCGCCGCCCTGGTCGCCAGCGGGCTGCTCGCGACCAATTCCTCCCGCACGGCTGGATCGAAAGGCGAGGGCTCCGCCGCCTTCACCTTTCACGGCTTCCTTCCGGCCAAGGAAGGCCAGCGCCGCACTGCGTTGGAAGCTCTGCGAGCCTCTGAGATAGGTCCGGGCTTCAGCCCGGACATCGAGCATACCCCCATGAATCTGTCATCCCGAGCGGAGCGGAGTGCGTCAGCGCTCCGCGGCGCCGACGGACCCGCAGTTGGAAACCTCCACATCTTCTACGAAGCACCGCACCGCATCCTCGCCACCCTTAGCGATATCGAAGCCCTCTTCGGCTCGGCGCAGCACATCGTGCTCGCCCGCGAACTCACCAAAATTCATGAGGAGTTCCTTCGCGGGGCTGTTTCTGAAATACGCAAGACGCTTGGAGAACGCGCCACCATCAAAGGCGAGTTTGTGCTGCTCTTCGTCCCTGCACAACCCGAGTGCCCAACGTCTCTCGGAGTCGTGGAAAGTGGCGCTACAGATGTTTCGGGAACGCCGCGGCTTTCCATCGCTCAGGAAGTCCGTGCGCTCATGCAATCCGAAAAACTCTCCGAAATGGACGCCCTCAAGCGCGTCGCCCGAGCCCGCGGCCTCAGCAAAAGCGCTGCCTACCGCGAATGGCAACGCGGCAAGTCAGCCAAATCGTAGCCAAGGGGCCAATTCTTCACAGATCATTGGCTGACTTCAGATGCGCTAACGGACGAGACGGCGGCGGCCTCTCATCGAAACCGCCACCGCCCACACACCTCAACGAACAACGATTAGCCAACAACTACTTTTTGGGCGGCTGCAAGCCTGCGATGACGCCGAACAAGTCTTCGCCCACCGTGCGCGTCTTCGCGATGGCGTCGGCGATAGGAATATGCGTGATGGCATTCCCGCGCAGGACAACCAGCTCACCGAACTTGCCCTGGTGCACGAGGTCAATGGCTGCGACCCCATAGCGTGTCGCCAACATGCGGTCGTACGCCGTGGGGGTGCCGCCGCGCTGGGTGTGGCCCAGATTGACCGCGCGCGTCTCAAAGCCTGTGCGCTTTTCGATCTCCTGGGCCAGCGCATCGCCGATCCCACTGAGGCGCGCATGGCCAAAAGAATCCTTCTTCTCACCGATGGTCACTTGTCCTTCCACATGCGGCAGCTTTGCGCCCTCGGCCACCACAACGATGGCGAAACGCTTGGTGGATTCAAAGCGTGCCTTGACGAGGCGGACGACCTCGTCGATGTCGATCGGCTTCTCCGGCGCAAGGACCACGTCCGCGCCGCCAGCGATGCCTGCGGTCACAGCGATCCAGCCCGCGTCGCGGCCCATCACTTCGACGACCTGCACGCGGCTGTGCGACTCCGTCGTCGAGTGCAGGCGGTCCACAGCTTCCGTTGCAATCGAGACAGCGGTATCGAAACCGAAGCAGGCGTCCGTGCCGCTCAGGTCGTTGTCGATGGTCTTGGGCACGCCGACGCAGTTCACGCCGCGTTTGGCCAGCTCCACGCTAATGGACTGCGTGTCGTCGCCCCCGAGGGCAATCAGCGCGTCGAGCTTTTGGGCCTGGATGGAGGCGAGGCACTTCTCAAATCCGCCGTCGATCTTCTTGATGTTGGTGCGCGACGAGCGCAGAATGGTGCCGCCTTTGTGCAGAATACCGCTGGTGGTCTCCATATCCAGCGGCATGGTGCGGTTCTCCAGCACGCCCTTCCAGCCTTCACGGAAGCCGACGAACTCGTCGCCGTAATGCCAGATGCCTTTGCGCACCGCCGCACGAATCACCGCATTCAGGCCAGGGCAGTCGCCGCCGCCCGTTAACATCCCAATCCGCATCTTCACAAACCTCTTTTTCGAGAAATTTTCGATTTAACAAAATGATACTGGATTGTGCGCATCGCTTTCGCGGCGGACTCATTGGCAAGTGATCGCCGCCATCGCACTTTCGTCGCCTCGACGACCTGCATCCAATAAGGGATGACGACCAAACCCAAGGCGGAAACAGCAGCAGAAGAGAAGACTGGTCTCGGCGTGGATGAGCAGCCGGCAGATGAGATCGTCAACGACTCGCTCGGCACCATTGACGCTGCGGATACCGCAGACACCGAGCCCAACGACGATCCCGAAATTGGCGGCAAAGGCTCCGGCCGCAAGGAAGAAGCGGCGTAGCGCTCTGCGGCCCGTTCAACCCGCTGCGGCGGTCGCCTCATCCTTATAAAACTCGGCGATTTCGGCGGCGTGTTTCTTTTCCACCACGCGGCGCTTGAGCTTCATGCTGGGCGTCAGTTCATCGCCTTCGACGGACCATTCGCGGTCGACGACGGCCATGCGCTTCATAGTCTCAAACGGCGCGAGGGTGGCGTTTACCTCGTCCACGATGCGCTGATAGCGGGCGATGACCGCAGGATTGCGCACGAGGGCTGTGCGGTCGGTCTCCTCGATGTTGTGCACCTTGGCCCAGCCCTCCAGCGCGGCGAAGTTGGGCGAGATGAGGACGCACGCAAACTTGTGCCTGTCGCCTACCAGCGCCGCGTTGCCCACCAGATTGTGCGCCTTCAGCTTGTTCTCGATAGGCTGCGGCGCGATCAGCTTGCCGCCCGAGGTCTTCAGCAACTCCTTCTTGCGGTCAGTGATGGAGAGAAAGCCATCGGCATCCGTCGCGCCGATGTCCCCGGTCTTCAGCCAGCCGTCCGGCGTGAATGATTCCGCCGTCTCCTGCGGCTTATTCCAGTATCCGGGGAAGATGTTGCGTCCGCGGACTTCGACTTCACCGTCGGCGGCGTGGCGGACTTCGACACCGGGAACCAGTTTGCCCACGGTACCGATGCGCGCGGCGTGGGGATAGTTGAGCGCGATGACGGGCGAGGTTTCGGTGAGGCCGTAGCCTTCAAGGATGCGGATGCCGACGTCCGCGAACCAGCCGGCAGTGTCCATGCCCAGCGGCGCGCCGCCGGCGACGAAAGTGCGCACGCGGCCACCAAAGGCATCGCGGATTTTCGAGAAGACGAGCTTATTGGCAAGACGCCAATTGAGATCGACTCGAGCGATCCCAAAAAGGAAAACCAAGGAAGCGAAAAAGACCCACGTCACGAGCGTCGTTGATCGGCGATGAATTACATCGAGCGCTGATGCGACGACAAACGCAGCGAACGCTGCCGCCAAAATCCATAGGGGAATGAAATCCCGGTGTTGCTGCCCCGTGAGTATCCGGTCGCGATGCTTTGTGCCCACGCCTAGCGCCCAGTTGAGGATGGCTTTCTTGGCGCCGTGTGATTTGCCTTCCACGCCCTGACGGATCTTCTCGTACACGCGCGGGACTGCAACGAAGATGGTAGGCCGCACCGCCTTCATCGCCGCGGGCAGCAGATCGAACTTCGGGCAGTAGGCCAGCGTCGCGCCGTCGCACATCAGCGCGTAGTCCAGATGGCGCGCCGTGACGTGCGACAGCGGCAGAAAGGAGATGCAGGAGTCCCTCTCGTTGAATCCAAACGGGACGGTCGATACGGAGAAGTTCGAGGCGAGATTCCCGTGCGTCAGCATCACGCCCTTGGGCTCGCCGGTGGTGCCGGAGGTGTAGATAATGGTAGCGAGGTCTTCCGGCTTTGCGGCTTGCGCTCGCGTATCGAACTCCACGTCTCGCGCCTGCATCGCGTCCGCATCCTTCAGCAGCTCGCTCATCTGCTTGATGGGAACCGCAAATTCCTTTTGTTTGTCATTCCCGAAGGGAATCTGCGTTTTCTTGGCGGCCGGCTGTCCCACGTCTCGCAGAGATGTGGGATTGGAAACAGCCTCATCCATCACCACCAGCCGCTCCAGTGCGGGCAGCTCGGCGATCTCAGAAGCCATGCGAATCTTCTCTGCCTGCTCCCAGTTCGAAACCACGGCGACCTTCGCGCCCGAGTCGCGCAGCATGTAGCCGATCTGCTCGGCGGTCAGCGTCAGATACAGCGGCACATCCACCGCACCCAGCGCCAAGGTAGCGAAGTCCACCACCGGCCACTCCCAGCGGTTCTCGCTAATCAGCGCCACGCGGTCGCCTTTACTCACGCCCCATGCACCCAGCGCAGTCGCCATTGCCCGCACGCGCCCATACATCTCTGCGGAGGTAATGCCATGCCAGCGGGCCTGCTCTGGAGTTCCAGAAGAATCCAGCCACTTCCAGCCGACCTGCTCGCCGCGCCCCGTAACCAGCAGGAACGCCTCGTTTACCGTTGTCACCTCGGCCATTGCTGAAGTCCCTTCCCGCGCCCCAGACAGGGTGGGTTGCTCGTATCAACTCTCCGCGCAGCAAGTGTCCCATCCATCTGCTCGCCGTGTCGAATCGGAAATGGTCAAACAGATTATTCGACAAATTCAGTCGATCTGCTTCCAGCCGCTCGGTAGACTCAGGCCATGGGCCGTAACGCTGAATCAGTCAATCTTCCCGTGACCGGGATGCCTTTGCCGATGCGGTTCAGGCCGTCACGGCCCTTGACCGATGATGAACTGTATCTTTTCTCCGCGACAAATGAGGTGGCCTGGATAGAGCGCGAGGCGAATGGCGAGATCTCGATCAAGCCGATTTCTCCAACGATCGTTGGCGCGGTCAGTGCCGACGTGAGTTGCGATCTGGCGCAGTGGTTGGAGCGGGAAGGACGGCGCGGCGAGTTGTTGTTGGGCGCAGGCTTCTTTTTGCCGGATGGATCGATGCTGGGTCCGCGGCTTGCTCTCCTCAGTCCGGAGAAGTGGGCGGTCATCGTGAATCGCGAGAAAGATGGATTCGCGCCGTTCGCGCCGGATTTCGTCGTGGAATTTGACGGCCCATTCGATGAAACAGGAGAGATGGCACGCAAGATGGGACGCTGGGCCGCCAATGGCGTGCAACTGGGCTGGCTGATTGATCCGTTTGAAAAGATCATCACCATTTATCGCCCCGGCGCGGAGCCCGAGGAATACGTCAACCCGTCGTCCCTCCAGGGCACCGGCCCGATTGCCGGGTTTGAGCTGGTGCTGCAAAGGGTGTGGGGCTAAGGCGCTAATTAATCGCCCATTAAGTAACCATCGAGGAAGCCGATACGAAGTTCCTTGTTTGGAACGAAATTCGTTGCATGCGCTGAAAAATGGTCAGTATCGATCTTCGTTACAGGCCCGTTCCAGCAAAAGCTCACAAAATTCACTGGCGTCGCGGGATGGTTCGGGTCTTTTGCTCTTTGTGGCCGCTGAACAATCAGCGTGAAGTCTTCGATCGGCGTCTTCCACGTATTTGCTGTCGTCAGGATGAAGTCGACATACTCGATTGCGACTGTGTGGCCGGGCTTTTTGGAGTCGTCACGCAACGTTCGGAGTAAGTCCGCCGTGGGGCAAACGCTGGCCAGCTCAGAATCATACTTATTTGCGTGTCCAGTTCTCACGAGGGTTCCAAGAACTGTATTGCTTGAGCCGAGGACCGGTGTGTATTCATGACGAATATGAACGGTGCTATGTGCCGGAAAGATTTGTGGCCAGTAATATCTTTTGCGAACAGCCCAATTGGGTTCAAGGTCATCGACGGAATCGATTGCACCAACGGCCACCAGTTTTTGCTTTTGAACTTTGGAAAGACGGGCTAGGTCGTTTACAGAACCATTGCCATTGCCGTGTTCATGCCCGAAGCTCGCCGCATCGATCTTCATGCCCGCGAGAAGAGCCGTAATGTCCATTTTCTTGGTGTAAGCCTGAGTCTGAATCTGAAATTTTGTGAGCGCCTGGTTGACCCATAGCTTGAAGTCATCGAATCCCGCTAGGGAAGCTCTTGGACCATCCGGATCGTCGACGTAATCCGGTATGGGAAACGCGACCTCAGTGGTGATGGCTGTGTCCGTATCGTTGCTGAAGTCATAGTCGACCGTGATCTTGTTCACACTGATCCGTAGCACCTCTTTGGCCATGGTGATGCGGCTCTCGCGCTTCATCACGATGCCGCCGGCGGCGATAGAGGCTGCGCCATCATCGGCGTGTAGCGGAGTGAGGGCAACGAGCAGGGCAAATGCGCAGCCGGATATGACTCTTTTAGGCATGTCGGAATCCTCGCACGCCCCCGCTTTAAAATTGACGAAAATCTGCTTTTCCCTCATACTCAAGAGAGTGCCAACGCCTTGTGCGGCGGCATAGTCACACGTACCACGGCCGAACGGCCTTCTCCGCCAGCAGTTGAGTACAAGCAATTCTGGAGAAGGTTCAGCCCGCAACAAGGGCTGCTCAGGTTCGAGCGGTGGGAGACGAGGAACAATGGCAAGGAAGCTTTCCAAGAATCTGACGAAGGCGCGTGCGCTCGTGGAGCCCCGCCCCTACGCTCTGACCGACGCGGTCCCCCTCCTGCAAAAGGCCAAGTATGCGAAGTTCGACGAGACCGTCGACCTGACGCTGCGCCTTGGCGTCGACCCCAAGCACGCCGACCAGATGGTCCGCGGCACGGTGGTCCTGCCGCACGGGCTGGGCAAGTCCAAGACCGTCGCCGTCATCACCACGGGCGACAAGATTGAGGCCGCCAAGTCTGCCGGCGCCGAGTTTGCCGGCGGCGAGGAGCTGGTCGAGAAGATCCAGAAGGAAAACTGGACCGCGTTCGACGCCCTGATCGCCACGCCGGACATGATGAAGTCCGTGGGCCGCCTGGGTAAAGTCCTCGGCCCCAAGGGCCTGATGCCGAATCCCAAGACCGGCACCGTGACCACCGATGTGGTGGGTGCCATCAAGGAGATCAAAGCCGGTAAGGTGGAGTTCCGCACGGACAAGACGGCGCTGGTGCATGTGCCGGTCGGCAAGCTCTCGTTCGAGTCACAGAAGCTGGTCGATAATGCGATGACTGTGATCAGCTCCGTGCTGAAGGCGAAGCCCTCGGCGGCCAAGGGCAAGTATGTGAAGGGCATTACGCTCAGCTCCACGATGGGCCCGGGCATCCAGCTCGATGCGGTCGCCATGGAAGCCGCGCACAAATAAGAGCTTCGGCGAACAACGATTCAAGCTCCGCAGATGCGGTCCGGAGCGACACAAATTGCGCCAGTCCCTAGTCCCTAGCAACTAGTCCCTGGCAAAGAAGGCTGGTTTCAATATGGCACTCAGCAGAGAGAAAAAGTCGGAGAAGATTCAGGCGCTCGCGAGCGAACTCGAGCACTCCACCTCCGCGATCATCGGCACGTTTTCGGCGCTCACCGCCTCGAAAGACTTCGAGCTGCGCAAAGCAATCCGCGCCGCCGGCGGCCACTATCACGTGGTCAAGAACAAGCTGGCCGCGCGCTCATCCAAGGGCACCAGGGTGGAAGCTGCGTTGCAGGGGCTGAAGGGCGTCTCCTCGGTTGCGTATACCGATGGCGATCCGGTCGCGCTGGCCAAAGCGCTGGCTACCTGGGTGAAGGAGAACGCGGAATTCACTTTCAAGTTGGGCATCGTCGACGGCAAGGTGATCTCGATCGATGAGATCAAGGCTCTGGCCACCCTGCCGGGCAAGGAAGAGCTCTTCGCCAAGTTGCTCTTCCTAATCAACTCGCCCGCACAGCGTCTGGCGACGGTAATCAACGCCACGGGCCGCGATCTCGCGGTGGTCATCAACCAGGGCGTGGAGAAGGGCAAGTTCGCGGGTGCGGCAGCGGCTCCCGTTGCGGCCGAAACTCCCGCGGCAGCAGCTTCCGCGGAAGCGGAGACTGCCAAGCCAGCCGAAAAGGTTGAAGAGGCGCATGAGGCGGAGTCCAAGGCAGGCGAGCAGCCCTCGGGCGCGGCGCAGCCGGAGAACTCCACCGCGTCGCAGTCCGGCGAGGCCGCCGACACGCCCCCGGCGGAAGGCGCATAGAGATTCGCCCCATCTCTTCGGGTGCGTCATGTCTGGACGCAACGGAAACCCGGAGAGATGAGGCAACCGAAGCAGAAGGCAGCTTCGGAGAGCAATTGAGTAAGACAGCAATTTAGAAGTTCAGGAGAAGAGAGATGGCAGACATTCAGCAGTTGGAAGATCAGATCGTCAGCTTGAGCCTGCTTGAGGCGTCCGAGCTGGTCAAGAAGCTTGAGTCGCGCCTCGGCGTCTCCGCGGCGGCAGCAGCCGTTGCGGCGGCTCCGGCAGCGGGCGGCGGCGCGGCAGCAGCGGCGGCCGAGGAGAAGACCGAGTTCACCGTGATCCTCAAGGACGGCGGCGCGAACAAGATCGCGACCATCAAGGCGGTCCGCGAAGTCACCAGCCTGGGCCTTAAAGAGGCCAAGGACCTGGTCGACGGCGCGCCCAAGCCCTTGAAGGAGAACGTCTCCAAGGAAGATGCGGCAGCCATCGCCAAGAAGTTCGAGGGCGTGGCGGGCGTCGAGATCAAATAACCGGTCTCGCCTCCGGGCAAGGCAATTGGCAGGGCGAAACGAGTCGGGGCTGCGGCCCCGACAGTTTCGTTTCTCTGGTTATTTCATTTGTTCCTGCCAAGCACTTGCATTGCCAAATCAAACGCGCTATCCTTGCAAATGGCGAACCGCCTCTGTCTTGGTCATGCGTAGCGGGCAGATAAGCGCTTCCGAATAACACGACATTTTGGTGTTGCACTCACGGTGACTTTTTCCGGCCCATCCCGCGTGCGCGGGCTAAGGGGCCGGCCATCGCGGATCCTGCGGCGGGTCCGGACGATGCAAACAGAACGGTAGCGGCAGCAGAACCTTGAGGCCATGCGGGTCTCAAAGGGTGGCAGAAATTCACAAGCTTCAGGAAATAGTGCACAAGCCGGTCTATGCGCTGACGGGAGATGCTGTCTCTCGTGGCGCGTTTCGTCGTCTCTGCGCACAGCTCGCTGGCGCTTCCACCCAAAGCTCCAAAACCAGCCGCACGCGCACTTTATAGCAGTTTCCCGGCCTGCGTGGAAGCACAAGTTTTCCACTTGGCCGGCAGCAGGGAAGTTTGACCGGATTTTGAAGTAACAGGATTTAGCGCAATGGCCAGACCGCAGAGAGGGGCGGCGAGGCGGAAATCGGCGCACCAGGACGAACCGGAGGACGCAACATCTCCTCCACCATCACTCATAGGCACGCCAGCAATCGGCGTGCTGGTGAGTGGACCCCTCCAACGAGAAGCTCAGGAGACCACCAGGCATGCCCAGCGAAACCCGCGCCATCCGCACCCGGCTCGACTTTTCCAAGATCCCAACCTCCATCCAGATCCCGAACCTCATTGAGGTGCAGCGCCGCAGCTATGAGCGCTTTCTGGCCATGGACAAGCTGCCGCAGGAGCGCGACGACAACGGACTGCAGTCCGTGTTCACGTCGGTGTTCCCGATCACGGACTTCCGCAACGTCTCCGAGCTCGAATTTGTCGACTACTCCATCGGCAACTGGGAGTGCAAGTGCGGCTACCTGAAGGGCCTGAACCACCTGCGCACGGCCTGCACGAACTGCGGCCACATGGTCATCACCGATCCCTTCCATCCGGGCGACGTGCTTTGCGGCTTCTGCGGCACTTACAACAAGAACACTCCTGACTTCTGCACCAAGTGCGGCGACCCTGTCGGCCTGCAGCTGAAATATGACCAGGCTGAGTGCGAGGAGCGCGGTATGACCTACTCGGCGCCGCTCAAGGTCACGATCCGCCTCAAGATTTACGACAAGGACCCCGAGACCGGCGTCAAGACCCTGCGCGACATGAAGGAGCAGGAGGTCTTCTTCGGCGACATCCCGCTGATGTCCGAGAACGGCACATTCATCGTGAACGGGACGGAACGCGTTATTGTCAGCCAACTGCACCGCTCGCCCGGCGTCTTCTTTGAGACTGCGAACAACCGCACCTACTTCCTCGGCAAGATCATCCCGTACCGCGGCAGCTGGGTGGAGTTCGAGTACGACCAGAAGAACACGCTCTATGTCCGTATCGACCGCAAGCGCAAGTTCCTCGGCACCATCTTCCTGCGCGCGCTCGGTCTGCGAACAGACGAGGAGATCCTCAAGACCTTCTATACGGTGGACACCATCGCGGTCGCCAACGGCAAGCTGACCTGGAAGCTCCCCGCCGAAGGCAAGGCCACCAATCTG
The DNA here is from genome assembly GCA_035552995.1 of Acidobacteriaceae bacterium. Classification (GTDB taxonomy): domain Bacteria; phylum Acidobacteriota; class Terriglobia; order Terriglobales; family Acidobacteriaceae; genus Edaphobacter. The sequence goes on from DATNEM010000124.1 coordinate 12,422, forward strand.
CAGGGCACCCGCCCGGCGCACACCATCACGCACCGCGGCGAGGAACTGGCGCCGGCGACGCGCAAGATTTCTGCCCACTCGCTGAAGGCGCTGCGCCAGCACAAGATCGAGTCGGTGGAGGTGGAGCAGTCGGAGTTTGACGGCGCCATGTTTGCCGCCGATGTGGTCGATCTCACCACCGGCGAACTGCTGTATGAGGCCAACCAGGAGCTGACCGCCGACAAGCTGCACAAGATTCTCGAGTCCGGCGTTGCCAGCTTCGAGGTCTTCTTCCCCGAGCGCGACGACGTGGGCAACATCATCACCAATACCCTTCGCCGCGACTCCGTGCGCAAGCCGGAAGAGGCGCTGATCGAGATCTACCGCAAGCTGCGTCCCGGCGATCCGCCGACGCTCGATACCGCGACCGCGCTCTTCGAGGGCATGTTCTTCGACCCGCGCAAATATGACTTCTCGCGCGTGGGCCGCCTGAAGTTCAACATCAAGCTCTACGAGGATGCCGAGGCCACCGGTCTCGACAAGCGCACCCTCACGCCCGAGGACTTCTACGGGACGATCCGCTACCTGCTGAAGCTGCGCAAGAACATCGGCGTGGTGGACGACATCGACCACCTCGGCAACCGCCGCGTCCGCGCCGTGGGCGAGCTGATGGAGAACCAGTTCCGCATCGGCCTTGTCCGTATGGAGCGCGCCATCAAGGAGAAGATGTCGGTCTACCAGGAGATGTCGACGGCAATGCCGCACGACCTCATCAACGCCAAGCCTGTGATGGCAGCGATCCGCGAGTTCTTCGGCTCCTCGCAGCTCTCGCAGTTCATGGACCAGACCAACCCGCTGTCGGAGATCACGCACAAGCGGCGCCTCTCCGCGCTTGGGCCGGGCGGTTTGTCGCGCGAGCGCGCAGGCTTTGAGGTCCGCGACGTCCACCCCACGCACTACGGCCGCATCTGCCCGATTGAGACGCCGGAAGGCCCGAACATCGGCCTGATCTCGTCGCTCTCCTGCTTCGCGCGCATCAACGAGTACGGCTTCATCGAGTCGCCTTACCGCCGCGTGAAGGAGGGCAAGGTGCTCGACTACGTCGCCATCACCAACGCCGGCGAGAGCGGCATGCGCCAGGGTGACACCCTCGAGTCGAACGAGGCCCGCAAGCTGAACGACACGCTGCGCAAAGACAAGAAGCGCGGCATCGAGGTCGAGCCGTTCAGCTTCTACCTCTCCGCGTGGGAGGAAGACCGCCACACCATCGCGCAGGCCAACATCGAGCTCGACCCCAAGGGCGCCATCGTGCAGGACATCGTCGATGCCCGCCGCCAGGGCAACTTCGTGCTGGTCAGCAAGGCTGAGGTCGACTACGTCGACGTCTCGCCCAAGCAACTGGTCTCAGTGGCCGCATCGCTCGTGCCGTTCCTCGAGCATGACGACGCCAACCGCGCGCTGATGGGTGCGAACATGCAGCGCCAGTCCGTGCCGCTGCTGGTCTCGGAAGCCCCGTTTGTCGGAACCGGCATGGAGGGCGTCACCGCGCGCGACTCCGGCGCCGTCATTCTTGCCAAGCGCAACGGCATCGTGGACTCGGTCGATAGCGAGCGCATCATCGTGCGCGTCGAAGGCGAGCACCACCCCACGCAGCTCTCGCGTGAGGTTGGCTCGGACATCTACCAGCTCACCAAGTTCAAGCGTTCCAACCAGAACACCTGCATCAACCAGAAGCCGGTGGTCCGCCACGGCGACCGTGTCCTCAAGGGCCAGGTCATCGCCGACGGTCCATGCACGGAGCAGGGCGAGCTTGGCCTCGGCCGCAACGTGCTCGTCGCCTTCATGCCGTGGCGCGGGTACAACTTCGAGGACGCGATCCTGATCTCGGAGAAGCTGGTCAAGGACGACTACTACACCTCGATCCACATCGAGGAGTTCGAGATCGAGGCCCGCGACACCAAACTGGGCCCGGAAGAGATCACCCGTGATATCCCCAACGTCTCGGAGCATGCGCTCCGCGATCTGGACGAGAGCGGCATCATCCGCATCGGCGCCAAGGTCGGCCATAACGACATCCTCGTCGGCAAAGTCACGCCGAAGGGCGAGACGCAACTGACTCCCGAAGAGAAGCTGCTCCGCGCCATCTTCGGCGAGAAGGCCGGCGACGTGCGTGACGCATCGCTCACCTGCCCTCCGGGCATCGAGGGAACCGTGGTCGACGTCCGCATCTTCTCCCGCAAGGGCCAGGAGAAGGACGAGCGCGCCAAGCAGATCGAGCTGGAACAGATTGAAAAGCTCGAGCGCAATCTCGCCGACGAGATCCGCAT
>DATNEM010000125.1:0-18627 GCA_035552995.1 Acidobacteriaceae bacterium
AGGTTCAAGGGACGAGGTTCAAGGGTGCAGCGCAAGCGGGCTGTGACGGTCGCGACTGTGGGGCTGGCGGTCGCCGTACTGCTCTGCGTCGCCACTTGGCCGGCGGTGAAGGCGCATCTCCAGGCGCTTTGCGTGCTGGACAGCGTCAGCGGACAGAAGGCTCCCTGGTTTGCGAGCGTAGTAACGACTCAGGTTACGACAGAAGACGTGACCTTCGAGATTCATATGCCAGCAGGCCCGCGCTCCGTGCGGGCGCGCATGTATGAGCCGAAGGGCAGACCGAATGCGCCGGGCATGGTGATCTTCCACGGCGTGCACCATCTCGGCATCGATGAGCCCCGGCTGATGGGCTTCGCTCGGGCAATGGCCGCGTGCGGCATCCGCGTGTTGACGCCGGAGTTGCCGGGAATCAAGGACTACCACGTCGACGAGGACTCGATCGCCACGATTGGCGAATCAGTCAAGTGGATGGCGAAGCGCGTGGGCGCGCCGGTGGGCGTGATGGGGCTGAGCTTCGCAGGCGGCCTTGCGCTGGTGGCTGCGGAAGACCCTGTCTATGCGCCCGCTTTCAAGTTTGTGTTTGCGGTGGGCGCGCAGGATTCGATGGCGCGCGTGACCGAGTATTACAGGACAGGCCGCGATGTGCGTCCGGATGGAACGGTGGAGACACTGGCGCCGCACGAGTATGGCCCGCTGGTGATCGAGTACGAGCACCTGGATGACTTTGTCCCGCCGGAGGACTTGGCCGCGGTGCAGGCCGTGATGCGCGCGCATTTGTATGAAGACAAGGCGGCGGAGGCGCAGGCGTCGCTCGCGCTGAACGAGGCCCAGAAGCGCGAGACGCAGGCGCTGATGGATGCAACCTCGGCGGAGACGAGGCTGCGCATCGCGAGCGTTCTTGTGAAGTACGCGGCGGAGGTGGGTAGGCTCTCGCCCGGCGACCGGCTGAAGACGCTGAAGGTGCCGGTGTATCTGCTGCACGGCGAGGGCGACAACGTTATCCCCGCAGCCGAGACACTCTGGATGGCCAACGATCTGCCGCCAACCACATTGGGCGCAATGCTCGTAAGCCCCGTGCTCTCGCATGTGAATCTCGACGGCCCATCGCCGGGGGCGCGCGATGAATGGCAGTTAATGCACTTCTTCGCTGAGGTGATGCAGGCCGCGGAGCATCCTTGATGGGCGAGAATGGAGTCCATGGCTGAACTGGTCACGCTCGAAGACATCCGCGCGGCGCGGCTCAGAACTGCCGGCGTTGCCGTGCGCACAGGGCTATATGAGGTGGACCCGGCGCGGCTGCGAGCGGCGGGCGCGGGTGAGCTGCCCTTCCGGTTGTGGATCAAGGCGGAGAGCGAGCAGCCGATCGGCAGTTTCAAACTGCGCGGTGCGTACAACTGCATCGCGCAGCTGAGCGAGGAAGAGCTGGGCCGCGGCGTCATCACATACTCCAGCGGTAATCACGCGCAGGGCGTTGCGTATGCGGCGCGGGCGCTGGGCGCGAAGGCGGTGATCGTGATGCCGGAGGCCGCGCCGATGATCAAACGCGAAGCCACGCTGGCGATGGGGGCCGAAATCGTGCTCGTCGGTCCGGCGAGCAGCGAGCGGCTGGCCAAGGCGCAGGAGCTGAGCGCGAAGCATGGCTACAAGATCATCCCTCCTTACGACGACCGCGCGATCATCGCCGGCCAGGGTACGTGCGGCCTCGAGATCGTCGAGCAGATGGGACTGGTAGAAGAAAGCCCTCAGGGGCTAAAGCCCCCATCCTTTTCGAGCCGCGTTGACGGCGCGGCTAAAGCCGCGCCCTTTCAAAGCGAGAGGGGGGTGGTCATCCTCTCGCCGGTCTCGGGTGGCGGGCTGCTGAGCGGGATCGCCACGGCAGCCAAACTCGCCGCACCCGGGCGCACGCAAGTATGGGCCGCCGAACCGGAGTTGGCGGCCGACGCAATCGAGTCCTTCCGTACGAAGAAGCTGGTGGAGTGGCCTGCGGAGAAGACCACGCGTACCATCTGCGATGGTCTGCGGACGCAGTCGATGGGTCAGCTCAACTTCGCGCACGTGATGCGGTACGTGGACGGCATGGTCAACGTGAGCGAGGATGAAATCCTTCGCGCGATGAGCATCATGCTGGACGCAACCGATCTTGTCCCGGAGCCGAGCGGCGCAGTCACGTTCGCCGCCGCGCTGTTTCATCACCGCGAACTGCCGCCCTGCAAGCGGATGGTCGCAGCGCTCAGTGGCGGGAACATCGATCCGGCACTGAAGATCAAGCTGGAGGCAGATGCTTCCGCCCGGACGGCCGCGGGAGTCTAATAGCCGGTATGAGAACGATGCGGATCGATCAGCATTCCGTCCCACTCATCGCGCAACCGGCGCGCGATGAATGGGGCACCCAGATTGTGTGCCTGTCATCCCACATCTCTTCGAGATGTGGGGCACCCGCAATTGTGGCAGCCGCAATGGCGCTGCTGCTCACCTGCGGCGCTGCTTCCGCACAGAAGAAGAGCAAAGACAACCAGTCCGGCTATGACCGCTCGGCGAAGGCGACGCTGGTGCATCCGGCGATCGTGTACGTCCAGCCCGACGACACCTCGAACCACGTCGCCGAAGTCGGCATCGGACACGAAGTTGTGATCACCGAGCACAACGGGTCGTGGGTGCGCGTCTTCGCCAACACCGACGCCGACGACGAGAAATATCAGGGCGACGATGCGCCCGAGTTTGGCGACGATGCCACGCCGCCGGAGTCAGGCTGGATCAAGGACAAGGGCATCGTCTCCCCGGTTACGCCCAACGGCGATGCGATCCTGTTTGGCGCGGCGGCCAACGAAGAAGAGATGGCCAGCCAGCCGCACGCGCCGAAGGACGCGGCCCAGGCAGCGCACCTGCTCTACAAGCGCGCGGCGACGTACTTCCCGGACTCGCCGCTGGCGGCGGAGGCCGCATGGCGCGCGGCCGACGTGCGCTGGCAGATCGACAAGGCGGACATCTCCGGCCTGCCTTCGGCAAAGGAGCAGGCGGCCTATCTGCGCCCGCAGATCTACGAGGGCGACCTGCAGAAGGTAATGAAGATGTATCCGGGCACGAAGCAGGCCGCGCTCGCGGCATATGACCTGCTCGACAACAAGACCTGCGGCGACTGGCAGGGCCTGCCGAAATGCCCGGAGATGGAAGCCGGCCTGTTCGAGAAGTACGCGGAGCGCTATCCGGATTCACCCAAGGCGGCCCAGGCCCTCTATGAAGCGACCTACCGCGAAGGTGTGCTGGTCGAGATGTACCTCGTGCAGGACGACAAAGGGCGCAGCCAGAAGGCAGCGGACAATACCCAAGCGCTCGCTGCGGAGATGAAGCAGAAGTACCCGCAGTCGGACTACACAGCCCGCGCCGCCACCATCGCATACCGCGTGCAGCAGCAGATCCCGGTGTATGGCAGCGATCGGGACTGATGTCTCGTTATGCGCTCGTTACTTTAACGGGTTTTTCGCAACCTTGCGAATTCTGTTGACCGCCCAGCAAATCAGTGAGACTATGTGACGAAAGTAACAATCGAATAGCCCACTTGCACCGGGGTACAACTATGAGCATTATCTCTCAATGCAGTGCGGCCAAAATCTTTGTCCATCTCTCTCTCGGTTTTGTTTCGCTCTTTGCCTTTTCCACCCGCGTCGCGGCCCAAAATATAGGGGATTATAAGACGACTGAGAATTTTGTATCTCTCATTGGCGGAATTGAACAGGTAGACTTAAGCTCCCAGCCATCGGCAACTGAGCCGTTCGCGCGCTTCTATGTGCAATCAAAGCCAACGTTTCTCGAATCAACGCATAAGCAAATGCTGGCATGGGCAACTGTCCGCGTACTTGGGGCGCCGAATCAAAACGACACGGCCGGGATCTTCTCGGTATTCACTGACCCGACAGGTCAAATCACCTCCGATAAGCTGTCCAGCGTCGGCGCAGCTGTAGACTTTACATTAGGCGGCTCATATAGGCTTTACATCACTCCACTGACGGCGGACAAGCCGGCGAAACCGGATCCGTTTGGGCATACGATTGAGTTGATCCTCGGATTTGGTGCAACTACGCCGCTACAGAGCAATAAGGTCAACGAGGCCTTCACAGCTCCTGCGTTTGGGACGATTGAATGCAATACTCTGTTTCAAAAACTACAGAGTGACTTCGCTGTGCCGGGTTACAACATTCAGAAATCGCAAGACGGAAAAGCAACTAACTCTACGAACGCGTGCCTGCTAAATACAAATTCAGCAACTACTTCCGGCTCAACGACAACATACGCTCCGGTAAATATAATTGCATTTTCGAGCGAAGACCGAACCAGCTTCTTTCTGAAAGACTTGGCCGGACTTAGATGGACCCAGGCAAGAGCCGATTCAAGCGGGGCCAGCGCACACGTATTTGGATCGGTCGACTTTACGTTTGGGATGGACTCCGCGATTACCGGAGGCGTTTTTCGCGGAAAAAGGTGGATATTTAAAACTGACGGCATATATCCCATTGTGACCAAAGGCAAAGCCACGTTCTACCTTTTCGGATCGTTCAGCACCCGCCTTAAGAGAAACCAGACCGACAACTCACCCCTCATTTTGCAGCCAGCTGCGCTCGCGACAGTCACGGGAACAGCTAGTACAGCAGTTCCGAACGTGAGCACAGTCGTGCTACCGCTGCGCCAGCCCGATCGGGATTTTTATCGTATAGGGATTGGGATCGACTTAACAACCCTATTCAAGTGAACCTAGCGCCGCCGCCATCCGCGACAGGCTCGCTCCCGGATTAGCAGGTGCATCTCGGCAATCACGGTCGGCGGCTAGTGGCACCAGGTCTACAAAATTGACAGAGATCAAAGCAGGTCCGGCGCTACTCCAGATGGAACGCGCCGCCGCTCCATTCTTTCGGGGCGACATCGGCGATGGTTTCGGTGAAGTCCCAGCGATGGCCGTGGAAGTCGCGGGCGTTGTACTGGCGCTCGCCGTAGTTGTGGTCTGTCGGCTCCGTGAGGATGACCGCGCCGTTCTGCCGGGCCCGGTTGCAGTGGCCGATGGCGTCTTCGATCCGCACCTGGGTGTTGTGTGAATCGTTTGGAACGGCATGGGGTGAACTGTACCACTGACAACCGATCCTTTCGCGAGGCGAAACGATGATCGGCCGCCGAAAAGTGAATTTTTAATAACGCAAAATATTGAAAACAAACGAGACCGCCCGCAAAATATTCCAGCCATTCGACTTACGCGCAAAATATTGATTCGGCGCAGGTTGCGGGACAATAAAAAGCCCGGCAGACATTGCCGGGACCGCTTTCTATTTGCTTCTACTTCCATTCTAACAATCCGGCCAAAACTGCTCTGCCACTTTTTGGAAAATTTTATCTCTCGTGCACTCAAACGCTTGGCGCAGAAATGCGCCGCGCGGGCTCTTGACAGGAATTTTTGTGGGGCTGGGCGGCTTCCGCAAAGAACCGGGGAAAGGTCTGATCGAGTCCGATGACCGGGAGGTCGTTCGAAAAGAAACGCAGATTCCCTTCGGGAATGACAAACAAAAAAGGGTAGTGGGGCAGTTTGAAAAAAGATGACCTCAGGGGCTAAAGCCCAACCTCAGATTGGCACGCTGATGGCGTGGCTGAAGCCACGCCCTTTCAAAGCAGAATTCAAACTGACCCACTACCCAAAAAGCTCCGCCCGCCTAAAGTGCGGTTGCCTAGTCTTCCGCCGGCTTCTCGATGTGGTCGATCATCAGCCGCTCTACAGGGGCTTTCGCGGTTGCCAGCCGCAGCCCGAGCTGCTCCAGGCCGTCCTCCAGGGTCGGGGCGTCCGGGCCGCCCTGATGAGAATCGGGATTGTTGTTGCTGCCGCTGAATGGCATGGCAAAGTTGAACCGGCCATCGAGGTTGGTATGGTCCACCACGCCCCGGTCCATGTTGGCTCCGAGCACTTCCGCCAGTTCCGCCATGGTGAAGCCCTGAAAGTAGCTGATGTGGCTGACTGAATTGTGCGACCTGCCGCTCTGCACCTGGCCATCGGGCAGCTTCGTCTGGTCGCCCGGCTGGTACGGCGTGAGGTGGACCTTCTTCATCGCCGTCAGCGCATAGACTGCTTTGGGTGTGTAGTCCACGTGAACCTTCAGCTTGACCGCATCTGCCAGCACGGTGCGGATCACCAGGCGGCGCGCGGGAAGATCCAGCTTGTTCCAGACGGGAAAGTCCTCCGGCGCCACTTTGACGATGAACTCATAGTGGTCGTCATCGACCCACGGCGGAACGCCATCGAGGCTATAGACCTTCGTAGCTCCGTAGTAAGCGAAGTAGATGATGCGCGAGAGCGGCTCGCAGTGGTAGGCGAGATAGTCGCCCGTCATGGGCAGATCGACCTTGGTAGTGCCGGCCTTACCCGGCGGGCAGCGCTTGAAGGAGACGATGTCGAAGCTGATCTTCGGCGGCACAGCGTCGATGGGCGCGCGCACAGGGACGTTTGCCGAAACCGGCTGCTGTGCAGGAGCAACCACGGATGCAGCTGTTCCACAGAGTGCGGCAAGGATCAGCGCGCACAACGCCCGGCCGTGAAGGAATCCGCTGCGTTGCGTGATCATTGCGCCTCCGATATCCGACATCTCTATAACGTACCGGCAGGCAGTCTTGTTTCGCGAATGGGTTTCGGCGCATCGTTCCGGACGGTCATTCGAAATCGCGGTGCTTGCGCCAGAGTTCCGGCCATGAGTCGCGCGGCGGTCCGCAGACGAAGATGTCCGGGTGGTCCTGGCTCTCTTCGTTGCGAACGCCCAGTGAATTTCCGTTGTGGCCGGCCCATCGGCAGCCCGTGAAGATGGAATTCGCCTGTTTGGCGTTGATTCCGAGGGCGATGATTGTCGTTGGCGGCGGTGTGGGGTAGCCGCGGAACCAGGCCGCATTGTGCGTGCTGGCGGGCGGCGGCAGGTGGTATGCGGGGCCGAGAATCTCGATCGCACCGCCTTCGCCGTAGTTGCCGACGGTAATGCCGAGATGTGCCTGCTGCTCCGGCGTCAGGGTGTCGCGGATGGAAGCGACTTTGCGGACGAGGTCGTCCCAGCCGATTTCCTCGCGGAGGTCCTCATTGTGGGAGAGGGCAAAATCGCGCAGAGGTCCGCTCGAAGCGAATGGAAGCACGACGGCCATCACGTAAGCGCCAACGGCAGCGAGGCCGACATAAAAGACGGTCGCGATCATCCGGCTGGCGATTTTGGGAAGAGTTTTGAGCCATTGCGCGCAAACGACGGAGCCCGCGGCGAGAAGCATGGGATACGCAGCAGCAGCATAGTACCCGCGGCCTTTGGCGAAGAAGAGGATGGCCATGGGGACGATGTACATCCAGGCGATCATGCGGTAGCGGGCATTACGTAGGAAGAAGATAAATCCGGCAAGAGCGAGCGGCGTGGCCATGATGTTGATGCAGAGCTTAATTTGATCTCTAAGGAAATGATCACCACGGCCGATACGCAGGTCACGCGCATGGATGTACTGGAGAAATTCGTAGGAGACGAAGTGGTTGTGCACCTGCCACAGCAAATTGGGCAGCACGATAAGGAACGCCAGCGCAATTCCGGCCCAGAACCATCCTGACTTGAGATATCGGCGCGCGCCGGTGAAGACGACTCCTGCGAGAACCCCGGCGAGATAAAACAGGATGGAGTACTTCGTCATCAGGCCGAGACCTGCGGCTGCACCAATGGCGATCCACCACCGCGGGTCGTCGGTCTTCAGCAGCCGGACAACGAACCAGGCGATCAGCACCCAGAAGAGAAATTCAAAACTGGTGTACTGGAACTCCGTACCCCAGAACATTGGCACCGGAGAGAGCGCGACGGCGAGAGCGGCCGTGACCTGAGCTGCTCGGCTGCCGCCGAGGTCGCGTGCGATCAGGCCGGTCACCAGAATCACAATCGCCTGCCCCATAGCGCAGAAAAGCCGCAGTCCCACAAGCGAGAGCCCGAAAAGGTCGAGGCCAATGCGCTGGATGAAAGGCGTGAGCGGCGGGTAGGTGACGTAGCCCCAGGCGAGATGGTGCGCGTCCGTAAGGAACTGGAGCTCGTCCCGGTGGAAGCCGTAGCGGCCGTTGGTGGAGATATGCAGCAGCGCATCGGCGAAGGCGATGGCACACAAAAGGAAAATGTCGCGCCGGCCTCTGGAGACGGGCGTATCGATCTGGCGAATCTGCTCAACGGAAGTCATGAAAGATCCCTGGGTCAAAGCTTTATGTCTGTACGTTCAAAACTCCCGTGCCGGTTCCTTTATTCCTCAAGGATTGCCTCCCGAACCGGAAGAGCACCCTTTTCCGGCGCGAATGCCGCGAGCGCGGTCCGGGGTTTTGGTGCATACTGGTGTTAGTCCGGCTGCAACAGTGTGCCGGTTTTGGAAGGCCCCGCTCCCGTTCAGCGCCACGCGCCGGGACCGCGGCCCAGGTTTTGCAAAGAATTTAGATAAAGGCCGGCCAGGCGAAGGATCGAATCCGTTGGCCGGACAGGTTTACCAAGGGAATGACTGCATCCGGACGGCAAACGGCCGCGCCCAGGGTTTTCACCCAGGCAGCTACGGTCACCGGCTCCGCCATGCAGGCACCGCTCGAAGCCTCCCCAGTGTCCCCGATGGCTTTTGTATTCAGACAGATCGCGCCTCAGTTTTCTTTTACAGGCGCCTTCCGTGCGCAGCCTGAAAGGGCGCGCCTCTCGGTCCACTTCAGCTTCCCGCCAACCCACCTGTCCGCACCTTCGGTGAGCGCAGCTTAGACCCCAAAGCGCTCCCGCTCGCTTCGTCCTGCCGGCAAGAAAGCAGGACTGGAATGTCGAAGGAAATCTATATCTCCAGCACGCCGCATGAGACGCGGCTTGCCATCGTCGAGGGCGACGCCCTCGCGGAAATCTACTACGAGCGCGAGAACGAATACACCCTCGCCGGCTCCATCTATAACGGTCGCGTAACGCGCGTGTTGCCCGGCATGCAGTCGTCCTTTGTGGACATCGGGCTCGAGCGCGACGCGTTTCTGTACATCACCGACTTTCTGGAAGAAGCCCCGGACTCCGAAGAGTTCGACACGGCGCCGGCGGGCGACCGTGCGCGGAGTGGCGACCGCGGTGAGGGCCAGCGCAACGACGGTGACCGTGGCGGTCGTGGCCGCCGCGGCGGACGCGACAGGAATCGCGGAGATCGCAATGGCGATCCGCAGAAGCAGGGACATGCTGCAACGGAATCCGGGCCGAACGAGATATCTGGTGACGATGCCGAGGGCGCATTCCCTGAGAGCCAACTTATAGAAGGCCAGCCGGAGGCCGGCGCTGAAGGATCGGCTGAAGGCGGCCGCCGTTGGCGTGGTCGCCGTGGGCGCCGCCGGGGACGCGGCAATCGCCCAGACCAGCCACAGCAGGAGGGCGCAGCACCGTCCAATCCGCAGGCTGGCGGTGCGGGCGATGAGGATTTTGACGCCGAGCCTTCCGACTTCAACGCCTCCTCCGAACCGTCCTTCGAGGAGATGGCACGGCCACAGCATGTTTCCCCCGATCGCGACCGCAACCGGCGCGACGAGAACCGTCCGCGACGCGAAGGCCGTGGATTCGAGCCGCGCCGCGAAGGATTCCGCGAACAGAGCAGCGGCCAGGATTCCGGCCGGCGCGCTCCGCGCGGCTTTGAGCCACGGCGCGACCGTTACGGCGCAGGCGACGAGCCATCCGGCACCGGCCCAGTTGCGGGGGCCTACGATGCTCCAGCCGCCGGCGAGGAGATCATGGTGCTCCCAGGAGAATCACTGGCTCGGCACCGGCGCGGGGGTGACGCCGAAGCTGCACCGCCTGCGTCCACAACATCCGCGCCAGCTATCCCGACAACGACGCCGCTTGCGCCGCCTGCCACGCTCTACACACTGGCCGAGGGTTGGGACGGCGGCGACGTGCTGCCGGGCGAAACCATTCGCCCGCGCGGACCGGAATCGCGCGCAGCGGAATCGCGCAACTTTGACCGGGGTTCCGATCGCGGCCCGCGTCGCGACCGCGACAACCGCCGTGATAGCCGCGGACCTCGCCGTGACAATCGGGAGGATCGCGGCAATCGAGGACGCTTCGAGGAACGCTCTGCGCCGCGGCACGATGATTTCGCCGCGCCAGTCGCAGAATCCGCTCTGGTAGTTCCCGTGCCTGAGGCTGAACCCGCGCCCGTCACCGAGCCGCCCGTCGAAGCAGCGACCATTGCCGTTCCGCAGATCGAGACGGAATACGAACCGGCTGAAGCCTCCGCTTCCTACCGCGTCGATCCGATTCCTCCGAGCGAGTTCCGCCAGAGCGCACCGGTGCTCGAACCCGAAGCCGAGCAGGCCGCCGAAGCGCACGATGTTACCTCGCTCTCCGCTGCGGGCGAGATGCATTCCGACGTTGCGGAAGTGCTCCCGGCCCATCCTGTGCATCCGGCTGCGATGGAACCTGCCGAGCCTGCCGATCCGATTCGCCATGAAGGCGCGGTTGTCTCCCGCGAAGAGTTCCACGAAGAGGTTCTCGACGAGAACGAGGCGGTAGCACCGACCCTGCAGGCATCCTCCATCGAGGAGATGGATGACCTGGATGAGGAAACTCTTGAAGGCGCAGCCGATCTGGGCACCATGCTGCGCGAAATGTCCATCGACCAGATCACTCGCACCGAACCCGAACTCGACGAAGAAGACGACCTTGAAGATGAGGACGACTTCGAGGAAGATCTGCTCGAAGAAGACGAGTTGGACGAGGGAGACGAAGAGAACAACCAGGCCAATGGCTTCCAGCATGACGAAGAGGAGTCTTCTCCTGAGGCCCTGATCTCCGATGCCTTCGAGCGCGCGGAGTCCGGAGAAGAATATGAGGTTATTGAAGGCGGAGCGGACTTCGCGGAGGGCGAGGAGGCGCAAGCCGAAACACATGCCGACGGCCCTGCCGCCAATCGCGATTCCGAGCGTCGCCAGCGCGACTTCGGCCGCGAGCCGGACCGCAGGCGCGGACGGCGCGGCGATCGCGACCGAAATCACGATAGGGGCCGTGGGCGCGGACGTCCGGGACACGGCGACCGCCGCAGCCGGGCCTCCGCACAAACGACGAATCTGCCCGCCATCAGCGATCTACTGAAGCCCGGCCAGGAAATCCTGGTCCAGATCGCCAAGGAGCCCATCGCCAAGAAGGGCGCGCGCATCACCTCGCACATTGCGCTTCCCGGCCGCTTCCTGGTCTTTATGCCGACGGTGAACCACACCGGCGTCTCGCGGAAGATCGAATCCGACGGTGAACGCCGCCGCCTCAAAGAGATTCTGCTAAGCGAAAAGGGCGACGCGACCGGTGGCTTCATCGTGCGCACCGCCGCCGAAGGCGCGAGCGAAGAAGAGCTGCGGAGCGATCTGCGCTTCCTGCTGAACCTCTGGACGGATATCAAGAGCCGCAGCGAGTCCTCGAAGTCTCCGGCGCTGATCTACCACGATCTCAATCTCGTCGAGCGCATCCTGCGCGACCAGGTGACCGACAACTTCTCCGCCATCTGGGTGGACACCGAATCCGAGTACGAGCGCGTGCTGCGCTTCCTGCAGCGTTTCCAGCCCTCGCTGATTCGCCGCGTCAAGCTCTACCTCAAGGAGACGCCGCTCTTCGAGCAGTTCGGCATCACTGAGGAGATCAACAAGGCGCTGCGCTCGAAGGTCTGGCTCAAGTCCGGCGGTTCGATTGTCATCAACCAGACCGAGGCCCTCGTCGCGATCGACATCAACACCGGCAAGTATGTCGGCAAGACCGCGCGCCTCGAAGACACCATCGTCAAGACCAATCTCGACGCCATCCCTGAGATCGTGCGCCAGATCCGTCTGCGCGATCTCGGCGGCATCATCATCATCGACTTCATCGACATGGATGAGCGCAAGAACCGCAACCGCGTCATGGCGGCGCTCGAAGAAGAGCTGAAGAACGATCGCGCGCCATCCAAGGTCCTGCAGTTTAATGATTTCGGCCTCGTCGCCATCACCCGCAAACGCGTCAAGCAGTCGCTGGAACGCACGCTCTCCACCACCTGCAACATCTGCACCGGCACGGGCATGGTCAAATCGCCGGTCACCGTCTGCAATGACATCTACATCGAGATGCGCAAGCTCAGCAAACATCTGGACCGCGGCGACATTATGCTGCGCGTGCATCCCGAGGTCGTCAAACAACTCAAGAGTTCCGGCTCAAAATGGCTGCAGGAGATGGAAGAGATGGCTGGCAAGACTATCCTGGTGAAGAGCGATCCCAGCCTCCATCCGGAGCAATTCGATATCCACTAGTCCTGTACCCGTAGAAGCCGTCACGGGTCGCCCACCCTTCGCAAAGCGAAGGGTGGGTTGCGGTTTTCGAGCCAATGAACCAGTTCCGGCTCACTCTTTCCGCCCCGCAGGTTTGCCTTTCTTGCACCTCAAATCCGTAAAAGGTGATCCAAAAGCTGCGAATCTGCGTCTTATCCAGAAAGACCAGTTTCACCCGGTTGTTCACGTATAGATCGGCCCGCAACAATCTCTGCCAGTTCGGGTTAGGAAAACCACCAAAGCAAGTCTGCAGTTCCATGAGTTTGTGAGAAAACAGGAGTCGTCGAACAATGCTTACCCCGCGCAGTCTTTTTGGTCTCGCTTGCCGCGCCGCAGCCCTCAGCTTTCTTTTTGCCGGAACGGCATCGCTGACCCACGCCCAGTCCGCTGCCTCTTCCACATCCGGCCTGGATCGACCGCTCTTTGTCTCCTCGGCCTATGCAAATCCCTTTGCCGCCGATCTGGCAAAGACCTCCTCAAGCAGCAGTTCCTCCTCTTCCTCAAACAGCGACGAGGCACTGCCGGACACCACCGCGCTCGGCCATTTCGACCTTTTCTCCAAACAGCCGCCGCCGCGCCGCCGCTACGGCCGTCCCAACTACGCTGACAGCAATACCAACAAAGACGGCTCGCCCAAGTGGGTCGGCATGATAGGAGGCGGATTTACCCTTCCGGTAGGCAATCTGCACAAGTACGACACCACCAGCTGGGGACTCCAGGCCGGCGGTGGGCGGAACTATTCGAAGTCACTCGCGGTGCTGCTGCAGTTCGACTATGACCACTTCGGCCTGCAGAACTCCACCATCAAGAACCAGGAGTTCGTCTACAACTACTACTGCACACCGCAGCAGCAGAACGCCGGCAACTGTTCTCCCATTACGAATCTCGAAGGCAACAGTCACGTCTGGTCCTTCACCGTCGATCCAACCTTCAGCATTCCCTCGGAAGGCAATGTCGGCGCATATTTCGTGGTCGGCGGCGGTTTCTATCACAAGGTCACCAACTTCACGCTGCCCGGCAATGAGTGCCTGGATTTTTCGTGCTTTTACGTCGTCACGGTGCAGCAGAACGTCGACCACTACACAAGCAACGCGTTCGGCGCCAACGGCGGCCTGGGCGTGACCTGGAAGTTCTCAAAATTCTCCAGTGAGATGCTCTATGCCGAAGTGCGGTACGTCTTCATTGACAACCAGCCACGCATCGGCCTCACTGCACAGAACGTGGGCACGTCGTTTGGAGCAAACTATACCGGCACGAACTTCTATCCCGCCAACAGCCACCGCACGGAGTATCTCCCGGTCAAAATCGGCATCCGCTTCTAATTGCTTCGCGTAAGACACAATAAAGCCCGGCCACCGTGCCGGGCTTTATCTTTGTGACATTCAGTCCCACCCCGCACTTGCGCGATGCTCTCTATGCCCGCATGACGCCCCCAAGGGCTGTCAGCGCATCGATCACACGAGCCGACCAGGCGGCAAGTTCTTCCTCGCGCAGCGTCCGCTCCTGCGACTGAAACACGCAGCGCAGCAGCAGCGCGTAGTGGCCCTTCGGCACGGTCGCAGCCTTCGCATCGCGGAAGACCTCGACAGGCGTGAGGCGCACCAGCTCTGGGATCGCCAGCCCTTCGACGGCTTGCACGATGGCGTTCCACTCTACCGAATCGGCAAAGGTAAACGAGTAGTCGCGGTCCACTGCCTGGAAGCGCGAAAGCTCTCGCGCCGTCGCGCGCTTTAGCGGCAGGGCGTACAGCGCCTCCAGATCGATCTCCGCGACATAAACCGGGTGGCGGAGTTTGCGCGTTGCGCGGGCGTCCGAAGCCAACTCTCCGAAGGACGCGATTACTTTTCCTTCGAGCGTCGCGGTTGCTCCCCGCGCCGGCTCCATCCATCCCGCCGCCTCTCCCGAGAAGACCACCCTGTCGGCGGCGCTCACGTTCCGCGCATCGTCAGAAGCTGCAAACAAACTGAGCAGGGATTCCACGACGCCCTTCAACTCGTAGATCCCCGCATCCTTCGCGCTGTGCAGGCGGGTCGCGCGGAAATCGCCCGTCAGGCCGATGGCTAGGCTCTCTGTCTCTGCCACCGCCTCCTGCGTTCCACCAAAGACCGCGCCCTGCTCGAATAGCCGCGCCTCGCGCACATCGCGATTCAGGTTATGGGCGAGCATTCCCAACATTCCAGGCACAAGCGACGGCCGGAGCAGGCGCGCCTCCTCACTCAGCGGGTTTTCCAGAACGATCCTGCCCCGCCCGCTCGCAAAGGTCGCGCCCTCCGCCTCCGATGCGAAGGAACTTGAGATCGCCTCTGTATATCCCAGCGCCAACAGCCGCGCCCGCACTGCGGCCTCTTTCGCTGCGCGCGGATGTGCGACAACCGGCAGCGGCGCGGGCAGCGTGTTGGCGAAACGGTTGTAGCCGTAAACGCGCGCTACCTCTTCGATCAGGTCGATCTCGCGCTCCAGATCGAGCCGCCAACTCGGCAGCTTCACTTCAAATTCACCGGGCCCTCGGGCACTCAGGCTGCAACCTAGAGCGGTCAATGTTCGTTCCACAAGCTGGGCTGAAATCTCTTCTTCGCCCCTCGCAGTCGTTCCCAGAATCCGCTGCACCTCACCGACCGAGAGTGCCACGGGCGCCCGCTCCGCAGTCATCGCCGCAACTGCCGGCACGACGACGTCGACCGGATCGCCGTCGATCGAGCCGCCGCCTGATTCGAGAATCAGCTTTGCCACGAGCGCATTCGCCACGGGGCAGGCATTGAAATCCGCGCCGCGCTCGAAGCGGTGAGAGGCATCCGTATGCAGCCCATGCCGTCGCGCGCTCCGTCGCACGCTCGCCGGCTCGAACCACGCGGATTCGATCAGAACGTTTTTCGTCCCTGCCGTGATCATGGAATCCCAGCCACCCATGACTCCGGCCAGGCTGAGCGCTTTGGCGTGGTCGGCGATGACTAGATCGTCAGCCTCCAACGTGCGCTCTGTGCCATCCAGCAACTTAAGTTTTTCGCCTTTGCGCGCCAGACGAACCACAATGCCGCCTTCGATCTTGTCGAGATCGAATGCATGTGTGGGATGACCCATGCCCTGCAGCACAAAGTTCGACGCATCCACTGCGTTCGAGATCGGCTTCGCGGCCAGCAGCGAGAAGTATTCAGCGACGCGTCCGATCGACGGCGCAATCGTCACGCCGCGCAGCACGCGGGCGGTGAAACGCCCGCAGGCCTCCTTCGCTGCGATCTCCACGGGGAAAGGCTTCGCACCCACGGCCGCCGCAGGCAATCCAGTGTCGAGCGGCTCCAATTCCAAACCGTAGATCGCGGCCGCCTCGCGCGCGATGCCGTAGTGGTTCATCGCATCCACGCGATTGGTGGTGATGTCCATCTCAAAGAGATGGCCTTTGCCTTCTCCAAGCGCGTGCACACCTTCCACTGCGATCCCGCGCAGGGTCAGATCATCTGCGAGCTGGCGGTCGGAAACATTCAGCGCGGACAGATAGGCACGCAGCCATGGGGTCAGGATGTTCACGCGAACTGCTCCAGAAAGCGCATGTCGCCGGAGTAGAAGAGGCCGATCTCGGAGACGCCGTGCAGGATCATCGCGATGCGCTCGACACCCATGCCGAAGGCAAACCCACTGACCTTTTTCGCGTCATACGCCGGCGCTTTGCCCTGCGCGATGCGCAGCTCATCCACGCTGGCGAACACTGCGGGATCGACCATGCCACAGCCCAGCAATTCAATCCAGCCGGAGTGCTTGCACTTGCGGCAACCCTTGCCGCCGCAGAAGATGCAGCTCACCTGAACATCCGCGCTCGGTTCCGTGAAAGGGAAGAAGCTGGGGAAGAAGCGGGTCTTCACATCGGAACCAAAGAGCGCTTTCATCGCATGGTCCAGCGTGCCTTTCAGGTCGGAGAAGGTGATATTGCTGTCGACGCAGAGCCCTTCCACCTGATGAAAGACCGGCGAGTGGGTCGCATCTGCTGCGTCATTGCGGTGGACTTTTCCCGGCACGACGATGCGCAGCGGGGGCTCCTCCGCAGCCATGGTGCGGACCTGGACCGGCGAGGTATGCGTGCGCATCAGCAAACGTTCGCGCAGCGGTCGGCCTTGCTGGCCGGCGATCAGCAGAGTGTCCTGCGTATCGCGCGCGGGATGATTGGGCGGAAAATTCAGCGCCTCGAAGTTGTGGAAGTCCGTCTCCACCTGCGGTCCCAGCGCAGTCGAGTAACCCAGGTGATGAAATACCCGCACAATCTCATGCATGGTCTTGATCAGCGGATGCTCGACACCCGGCGCATGCACCGCGCCCGGAAGGGTGATGTCGATTCCCGCTCCGGCATTGCGCGCGGGCGTCGCAGCCGCAGCCTCCAGTGCCGCTTCGATCTCCTGCTTCAGCTGATTGAAGCGCATACCCAACGGCTTGCGCGCCTCCGCCGGCGCGGACTTCAGCCATGCATCGCTCACCAGCTTAAGACGGCCCTGCTTGCGGCCCAGCCAGTGCAAGCGGAAGGCCTCTGCGTCCGCACGCGCCGCAGTCTCCGCACGCACCTCTTCGCGCAGCGTGGCAAAGGCCGCATCCAGCGAGGCCTCGTCGTAGCTTTTCAGTTGGGGAATCTCGTCATTCATTCAGACTTCAGAGGCGGACGCTTTCCATCGGCTATCTCATCGCATGCGTCGCATTCGCTCCAGTGTATCGCGCCCTCACACCGAGGCCGCTGCAGCCACAACGATCCCCACCACCAGCACGCCCAGCAGCAGGCTGCGCCGGTCCGTAATCGCGTAAACCACGGGATCTTCGTGCAGGTCGCCGCGCGAGGCCAGCAGCCACAGGCGGAAGAGCCACAGCAGAAGCACCGGCACCAGAAGCCACAGCCGCCCGTAGTGGGGATACAGTTCTCGCGCGACCGTATTCAGGCCGATGTACAGCGAAAAGACCACCACGGAAGCACACCCGCTCGCCGTGCCGAAGCTGCGCACCTGCTCCAGGTCCGACACGCGATATCCCCGGCCCTTCACCGCGGTCGCATCCGATGCCTCTGCGCCCTCGCGCATTGCTTCCAGCTCGCTGAAGCGCTTCACAAACGCCAGCGACAGGAAGAAGAAGATGCTGAACGCTGCGAGCCACGGCGAGATGGGCACGCCTGCCGCCGCCGAGCCCGCCAGCAGCCGGATGGTATACAGCCCCGACAGCACAATCACGTCCACCAGCACCATGCGCTTCAGCCGCAGAGAATATGCCATGGTCACGATGACATAGATCGCAAGCCACTCCAGAAAGGGCCCCGGCCCCTGCATCTGGAAGGTCGGAGACAACAATGCCAGCACACGAGGCACCGCAAAGGCCAGAGCCAGCGCAGATGCAAGAAATATGACCGCGGTCGCAATACCCGAGATGGGCGAAAGGTCACCCGCGGCGAAGGGACGTCTGCGCTTGCGCGCGTGGTGGCGGTCTGCTTCCAGATCCAGCAGGTCGTTGACTATGTAAGTCGCCGAAGCCGCGAACCCGAAACTCAGGAACGCCATGCACGTCGCGACCACCGGGCCGGCCGCGCGGACATGCGCCAACACAAGCGGCAGGAACACCAGCGCATTCTTCGACCACTGGTGCAGCCGGATCGCCTTCACCCAGGCCTTTGCCGGCGATACCGAATCGGCAAACGTGCGCGCCGGCGCCACACGGGCCGCGCGCAATCCGGCGCTCAGCCCGCGGTGCGGATTGGCGACCATCGGCTCGGTGCAGCAGGTAAGCAGCGCCAGATCCGGACGCGCGTTGCCGATGTAGCAGAAACCCTTGGCGAATCGCTCCTCAAACACCGCCAGCTTATTTTTGCCCGTCAGGTTCACCGCGCCGTCCGACGCCAGCACGCCCGTAAAAATACGCAGGTGGGCGGCCACGCGGTCGGCCAGCAGGGTATCCGCGCCGGTTGCCAGCCATATCTCCCGGCCTTTCGCGTGCTCCTCGCGCAGGTATTCGAGCAGCGGCCGATTGTAGGGCAGTCTCTCTACGTCGATCTCGGCCAGCGATGAGACGCGCCGTTTGAAGGCCGCTTTGCCCTGCGCGATCCATGCGGGAAATCGCAGCACACTCGCAGGATTTTGCCGCGCCAGGACCAGCACCGTGTCCACCAGCGTGTCCGACTTCACCAGCGTGCCGTCGAGGTCCACGCACAGCGGCGCTTCCGCGACATTCGCGGCAGGCGGCGCGCCTTCGATGGCCGCAGTGTTCTCAAACTGGTTCGGTGCCGGTTCAATCGCCAAACGCGCTTCGCTCCCAGGAAAATTTTAGATTCGCCTGCTTTAGCCCGGAGGCCAGTTCATGTG
>DATNEM010000126.1:0-16145 GCA_035552995.1 Acidobacteriaceae bacterium
AGCGCGGCGGAGATCAGCCGCAGCCCTTTGCCGACATACTCCGCCTGCTTCGTCAGCGCCGCAACGGCGACAGGATCTTCTTCATTCGCCAGCCGCAGCAACTCATCGATCGTCCTTACCGGTGTCTTCGGCTTGCCCTCCGCATAATAGCGCAGCGCCGCATTGGACGAGGCATACATCTCCCAGCAGCCGCGCCCCTGGCAATGGCACTTCGGCCCATTGATGTCCAGCGGCACATGCCCGAACTCCCCGGCCATATTGTGGCTGCCATAAATCAGTTCGCCATTGCACAGAATTGCCGCGCCGATACCCTCGGAGATCGTCACCAGCACCGCGTTGCGCACGCCGTCCATGCTGCCGAACCACGTCTCCGCCAGCAGGCACGCGTTGGCCTCGTTGTCCATCTCGACCATCATGCCGGTGCCTTTTTCCAGCGTGCCCTTGATGTCGAAGTCCTTCCATCCGAGGTTGGGCGCGAAACGCAGCCGCTGCGTCGCCGGATCCACGCGCCCCGGCAGCGCCAGTCCCACGCCCTGGAACGAGCGGTGCCCATGCTGTTCCTTCATGCGCAGCATCGTCTCAAGAATGCTCCCCATGGTTTTTTCAGGATCGGAGGTGACAGGCAACTGCGCGCGCGACAGGAAACGCCCGTTCAGATCGACAACTGCTACCGTCGCCCGTTTGGGATGGATGTCCGCGACCAGCATGACCAGATCGTCATTCAGGCCCACCATCGTCGGCCGGCGCCCGCGTGGCAGCCGCGCTGTCGCGCCCTCGCGCACCCAGCGCTCTTCGATCAACTGATTCACAATCAGGGACACCGTGCTCGGCTGCAAGCCGGACATGCGCGACAGCTCCGCGCGCGAGATCGGCTGGTGCGCGCGCACCACCTCCAGCACAATGTCGCGGTTGATGTCGCGCGCGATCTCGCTCGACGCGAGGCGTACGTAAGCCAGATCGACTTTCTGCAACCCCCGAATCAAAGCGTCATTCCTGTCCGGCAATATGCACGTCGCCTGCGGCCAAATCGGCCATGTCGATTTCTTTATCTCAGTGAATTATATTGCTGTATTCCGCCCGATTCTGCAACCATTCGATTCTTCACCAGTCCGTCAGCGTGCCGTCCAGCTTCCTCGCAATCGGCAGGTACGCGCGCTGATACGGATGTTTCTCCGCCAGCTTTTCGTCAATCTCCACGCCCAGCCCCGGCGCATCCCCCGGATACATATACCCATTCGCAAAACTGTACTCGTGCGGAAAGACCTCGTCGGTCAGAGCCGTATGCGGCATATGCTCCTGGATGCCGAAGTTGTGGATCGCCAACCCAAAGTGCAGCGCAGCCGCCATGGTGATGGGCGAAAGGTCCGTCGCGCCATGGAACCCGGTCCGCACGTGATACAGCGCCGCAAAATCCGCCGTCTTCTTCGCATGAGTGATGCCGCCGCCATGCACGATCGTCATGCGCAGGTAGTCGATCCACTGCTTGCGAATCAGGTCATGCGCGTCCCACACCGAGTTGAACACCTCCCCCGTCGCAATCGGCGTAGTGGTATGCCGCCGGATCAGCTCGAAGCCCTCCTGCAACTCCGCAGGGCACGGGTCCTCCATCCAGAACAGGTGGTACGGCTCCAGCTCTTTGCCCAGCCGCGCCGCTTCAATCGGTGTCAGCCGGTGATGTACATCATGCAGCAGATGCACATCCTCGCCCAGCTCCGCGCGCAACCGTTCAAATAGCTTTGGCGCAAAGTTCAGGTATTTCTCCGTCGACCAAAGGCTCTCGCTGGGCAGCCCGCGCTCCGCCGGCTCGTACGGCTTCGCACCCTTCGGCACACCATAACTCGACGCAACTCCAGGCACGCCGCTCTGCGCGCGCACCGCGAGATACCCTTCGTCCATGTGCTTGCGCACCGAATCCAGCGCCTCGTCGATGTCCTTGCCATTCGCGTGCGTGTAAACCAGCACCCCCTGCCGGCTTTTGCCGCCCAGCAGGTTATAGACCGGAGTCTTCAGCGCCTTGCCTTTGATGTCCCACAGCGCCACATCCACCGCCGCGATCGCCGTCATCGTCACCGGCCCGCGCCGCCAGTACGCGCCGCGATACAGATACTGCCAGATGTCCTCAATGTCGAAAGGGTCGCGCCCAATCAGGCATGGGATCACGTGCTCGGTCAGATAACTTGCGACCGCCAGCTCACGCCCATTCAGCGTGCCGTCGCCCAGCCCGTAAATTCCTTCGTCCGTATCGATGCGCAGCGTGACGAAGTTACGGTCAGGTGAGCAGACGATCAGGCGTGCACTGGTGATCTTCATGCGTATGCAATCTTCATTCGTGTTTCGCGCTCGCGGGTGTGATCTCAATGTAGTCCACAGGCGCCTCTTCCCGGCCGTTCGGCGCCCCGCGCACCTCCAGCGTGTCGCCGGGCTTCAGGTGAACGTTCTCCGCCGTAAAACGTGTCGAGTTATCGGCATCGGGCCGCCTGCCGGGCAGCGTATCATCCGCCTTCCACTCGCCAATACGCTTTCCGTCCAACATAAGTTCGAAGCTCGATTCGTTATTCATCAGGTCGAAGTACTGCACTGCGATGGAATACGTTCCCGCGGGCCTGTTCAGATTCGTTTTCAGCGTGCAACCCTGCGCGTCGGCGCATGCCACATACCTGCCGCCCGAGGCATTCTCCCAATAGGGCGTCATATCGGCGGCTTTGTAACCCTCTGCCTGCATGGACTCAGCCTCGATGCGGTCCGGATCGTGGCCCACGCGCCCCAGCTTGTCGGGAATGCCCGACATCTTCTGGAACCACTGGTCCACCGCATCGCGCCAAACGTCTGCGAATCCCGCTTGGTACTGAAGCATCTTCAGCGTCTTCTCGTAGCGCTCGTCATCGATCAGCCCCTTCAGCTTTTCCCACGCCGACACATAGCTCGCCGCGATCTTCGCGCCTTCATAGTGCGTGTCGTAGACATACTGCACCACCGTCTTGCCGTCGTGCAGCACGTAGTTATAGGGCACATGATGCATGAACAGCAGCAGGTTGTCGGGGCACGCTTTCAGCGACTCGTACTTTGCCGCAAACTCCGGTGGATACTGGCCGATGTAGCCTGTACCCGTCGCCACCGTGCGGTCCATTCCGATCCCATTGTGGTCGGCGCGGATCCACTGCCCCCAGCCATTGCGCTCCGCGGACTCAATGCCCGGCCCATAGTGCGGCCCGGTAATGTTGGTCAGCCCGCCGACGCCAAGCGGCCCGGTGTACTCCTCATACACATGCCAGGATTCGAGGTTGAGCTTGTCGATCGTCGAAACCACGCGCGGGTTGTTCCCCCACGTCATCCGCGTCCACGCGTCGATGATCTCCTCCGAACTCAGGTCGGGGTTCCATGCCAGACGACCGTAGCCGTACAGGTTCGCCATCGCCATGGGATGGCGCATCCAGTTGTCATCAAGACCCACATTCACGACCGAGACAAATCCACCGAGCGGCCGATGGAAGCTTTTGCCTTCGATGATCTCCTTCACCGGCGTCGACCGGCCGTCAGCGCGCATGTCGGTGTCGAGTGAAACCTTCCACATCGGCACCAGAAAAACCATCTGATGCGCCTGCCCCGTATACTCCTGCGTCGTCTGCACCTCGATCGCCTCGTTCGTCTGCCGCAACGCCGTAAACAGCGGCGACACCGGTTCGCGCACCTGAAAGTCGATCGGGCCATTCTTGATCTGCACCACCACATTCGGCTCGAACTTCCCATCCAGATCATGGAAGTTGTCATATCCCGCGCGCGCGCGGTCTGCCTTCATGTCCGTCCAGTCCAGATGATTGTTGTAGACAAAGCCGCGATACATCACCACCCCGCCGTGCGGCTTCAGCGCACGCGCCAGCACGTTCGCCGCGTCCGCCGGAGTGCGACCGTATTTTGACGGCCCCTGCTGTCCCTCCGAGTCCGCCTTCACCAGAAATCCCGCGAGGTCGGGGATGATCTGGTACACCTCATCAGTCTTCTTCTGCCACCACGCCGCCACCTGCGGGTCCACCGGATCGAACGTGCTCAAGCCGCCCAGCGTCTGCGGGCTGCTCATCTGTACCGAAAGCGAGATGCGTATGCCCCATGGCCGAAAGCCGTCCGCGATGCGGGCAATCTCGTGCAGCATCTCCGGGTCCAGCGTCCTGCGGTTCGAGTTGACGTTGTTCACCGCAACGCCGTTGATCCCGATCGATGCCAGCAGCCGCCCATACTCGCCCACGCGAGACAGGTCCGCGCGTACATGCCCGCCGTCATAAAAGATCGACCGCCCGCCGTAGCCGCGGTCGATCGTGCCGTCGAAATTGTCCCACTGGTCCACCCAGCGTATCGGCGACGAGGGCGATTCGCTGTCCGCAATCAGAGGCTTCTCCGTCGCCACCCTCTCCAGCACACGGAAGACGCCGTACAGCTCGCCATTCCCGTTTTGCCCGGCGATCACCCAGTACGCATGTCCTCCGTGCCGTGCCTGCCCGACCGCAAATCCTTCATCGCGTAGGCCTGCCGCTGCCTGCCACTCCGGGAGCGCCTGCTTTACCTGCGCCGCCGTTCCCACGACAAACGCATCGCCGCCACCCATCTTCGTGTCTGCCGCGATGTCGCGCGCGAGCATCGACCCCAGCCCGCGCTTCAGTTCCGCAGCCGCACTCTGCCCGGTCGCGGAATCGTCCAGCGCGACCACATGCGACGGCAGCGCCGCATATTGGACTTTGGCTGCGGCCGGAAGGGGCGCATAACGCAGCCAGCCCGCAGAGCCATTCTCAGCGTGTGCGACCACGCATCCCAGCGCACCCACCGCCATTAAGGTCATCGCTCGTTTCGTTGCGGACCCGAAGTATCTCGTCATCTCTTCCACCTTTGCCGCCCATGCAGCCCGCAAGCCGCTAGAAGCGGCTGCGCGCAAACTTTCTTTGACAGTCATTGAATATACGCGATTGCGAAATCGCAGCAGCACACAGCATAAGGCCGTCGCTGATCGCTGCGCCATTACCCTTCCAGCGTGTAGCCCTTGCGCTGCGGGCGCGACAGCCACGAGTTCGCCTCAGCATCGCCAGGAAACGTCTCGCGCTCGGGATCCCACTTCAGGTGCCGCTTCGCCTTCATCGCCATGTGGTGCAGCAGGCACGTCGAGCAGGCGCGGTGCCCCATCTCCACCGGCGAGATGTTCGCCTGCCGCGTGCGCACCGAATCCAGCCAGTTGCGATGGTGCTCCTTGCTTACGTACAGATGGATCTCGTCAGGCCCAATCACCGAATCCAGGATCGCCGGATCACTCGCATCGAGTCCCGTCTCCTTCAACCGTGCACTGGCCGGAGCGCCCGTCGCCGGATCGCTCGCCGTCACGTTCTCCGTACGCGTCACAAAGATCCAGCCTTTGCTGCCATAGAACTTGATCCCGTTCGGGAAATCGCCCGAGATATCCATCGTCACGCCGTTCGCATAGCGCGCATGCGTCAGAAACTTCCCATGCACATCCCACAGCCCGTGCGTGGGAAACTCCGCCGTGCCCCAAATCTCCACCGGCCCCGTGTACTCCGTGTTCATGCCCCAGTGCGCGCTGTCCACGTGGTGCGCGCCCCAGCCCGTAATCATGCCGGCGCCAAACTGCTCACAACGCAACCAGCCGGGCCGGTCGAACCCCTGCTGCGGATGCACACGAATCTCCGTGTAGTACACCTCCGGCGTCGAACCCAGCCAGCCATCGTAGTTCAGGTTCGCCGGCACCGGCATCTGCGGCGCATCCGGCCCACTGGGATCGCCCGGCAACCCAATCTCCACGTGCTGCAGGTCGCCGATGCGCCCGTTGCGCACCAGCTCCGCCGCGCGCCGGAACTGTACTGTCGACCGCTGCTGGCTGCCGATCTGCAAAATCCTCCCCGACGCCTGCACCGTGTTGCTCAGGTATCGTCCCTCGGCAATCGTCAGCGAGGTCGGCTTCTGCAGATACACATCCTTGCCCGCGCGCACCGCCGCGCACGCCACGCGCGCATGCTGATGGTCCGGCGTGCTGATCACGACCGCATCGATGTCCTTGTTCGCCAGCAGCTCATGAAAGTCGTGATAGCCGATCACGCCGTCGTAAGTCTTTCCGGTCTTCTTCGCATACGTTTCGTTGATGAGCTGCTTGCCCAGCTCCACGCGCTTGGAATCGAGATCGCAAACCGCCATGATGCGCACATCGTCGTACTGCCAGATGCCCGGCAGATCATGCACGCGCGAGATGCGCCCTACGCCGATCGCTCCCACATTGATGCGCTTGCTCGGCGCCATCTGCCCCAAAACGCTCGCTGGCACAATCGTGGGAAATCCCACCGCCGCCGCCGCACCCGCAGCCTTCTTCACAAAGCTACGCCTCGATATGCCCCGGGCCATTGTCTTCGTCATCGCATCACCTCGTCCCTCGCGCCCGCCTCGAACCGCGAACCCCGGACCTCGAACCTATCCTTCGATTACCTGATGCTTCGCCGCCATCTGCGCCCGCACCACCAGCTCCATCGCCAGCAGACACTGCGTCTGGTCCTGCGCCACATGCGTGCGGTTCGCCACGTCCGCAATAAACTGCGGCCCGAACGGCAGCATCACGTTGTTGCAGTCGATATACCGCGCCTGCTTCCCGTCCACAATGTACAGATGATTGCCGCCTGTGCGGCCTGCAGGCGCGGCGACATCCGTATATTTGCGCAGCTCCATATACCCCTCTGTCCCAAGGATGAACAGCCGTCCGTCGCCCCATGTACCGAGGCCGTTCGGCGTAAACCAGTCCAGCCGCACATAGCCAAAGCCCTTGTCGCCGTGGAACATCATGTCGCCAAAGTCCTGAAACTCCGGCTTGTCGTGGTGCCGCACATTCGCCACCTGCGACGCGACAACATCCGCGTGCGTCGACCCCGTGTAGTACAGGAACTGGTCCACCTGGTGCGACCCGATGTCGCACAGAATCCCGCCGTACTGCTCCGGATGCCAGAACCACTCCGGCCTTCCCGTGCCGCCGCCTGCATCGCCGCCCTTCTGCACAATCTGGTGCGGCGCAATGTTGATCGTCTGAATCACCTTGCCGATCGCGCCCGCCTGCACCAGATACCCGGCCTTCACCGCGGCCTTCACCTCCAGCCGCTCGCTGTACATAATGGCGTAAATCTTTCCCGTCGCCGCAATCGTCTTGCGTACTTCATCCAACTGCGCGAGTGTCGTCAGCCCCGGCTTGTCGCTCAGATAATCCTTGCCCGCCTTCATCGCGCGAATGCCGATCTCCGCGCGATGGTTCGGAATCGCTGAACTCAGAATCAGCTGGATGCTCGGGTCGCCGATCACCTCCTGCTCCGTCTTTGCCAGCTTCGCATTCGGATACCGCTTCACGAACGCCGCGCCGCGCTCCGGCTCCAACGCATACACGCTCACCAGCTTGCCGCCGCCGCGGATCATCGCCTCCACCATGCCGTAGATATGGTCATGGCTCATGCCGCACACGCTGAAGCGCACCTCGTGCTCAGGCTTCGCGATCTCCGGCGCATCCGGGCCGGCTACTTCCTGCGCCATCGCACCTTCGGCGCCCGCAAACATCCCCGCCCCGAGCGCGGCCGCAGAAACTCCCGCCGCCTGCAAAAACTTCCGCCGGTCGAATGGCTGAGTCTGACCCGTAAACTCCCGCCGCAAATCATTCATTGTCGTCATCGGTATTGCATACCTCCGGCCAACAGTATGAACCGAAACCTTCTCCCTTGGCTCAACCCCAATTCTTCGCGGATCAAACTATATGTGCGCTGGTAACGAATATGCAGGCAGGATCACAAAAAGACTACTTCGGCCGGTGGCCGGCATTTGCTCGACACCATTTCCGCCGTACGGTAACGTTTGCACTATGAAGACAATGTCCGTTCTCGCGTTATTGTTCGCGCTTATACGAGTTTCGCCAGCACAATCGCCAAAAGACGGTCATATAGCGGGCCACTCCTACGTCAATACCTATCTCCACTTCACTTATTCTTGGCCGTCGATCCTGCAACCGAAGGACCCCGCCTCGCTTAATTTCGGACCGCACCCAAATCCGAACGAGTGGCTGCTGTTTGCCGCGCAACAGGGGAACGAACCGTATGGCATTCTTATGCTCGTAGAGAAGCTGAATGCGCCGTGGCACAATTTTCCTGGCTTCAAGGATGGCGCTGACTTCATTCGGCGTGTTCCTGCCGGGGCGACTCCTGAAGAACGCTTCAAAATTTTGGAGAGCAAGCATTCCACTACAGCCGCTGGACTTGTATTCGATGAGATGGATTACATATCAGGCGGTGTATACCACTCGGGAATTGCCATCCAGACAGGCGGATACATCATCGTCTTCAAATGCGATGGGAAATCCCTCGCAGACCTCGCCGCAATGACGGGTTCCGCACTCGCAACTAGCTCTGTGAAATAGCGGCTCCTCGGCAGGTGAACCCATGTAGCCATAAAATGGCCTCAATGCCTTCCCTCTGGTCCCCTGCAAACTGGCCGCAGCGTCTCGCGGAACTCGAAGCCGTCTCCGGCGAACTCAAGGAAGCTCCCCTGCGCCGCGACGTGCGCTCGCTCGGCACGCTGCTCGGCGAAGTCCTCCGCGAGCAGGCCGGCGATCCGGTCTTCCAGTCCGTAGAAGAGCTGCGCCTCACCGCCATCGCCTACCGCGAAGCCGAAGAATCCGCCGCCGCCTCTCCGCGCGCCGCAAAGACGCGCACCGCACCGGCCACGCCACAAGCCGCGCAGGACCCCATGCAGCACGCCATCTCCTGCGTCAACGCACTCTCTGAGAATTCCGCCTACCAGCTCGCGCGCGCCTTCGCCTTCTACTTCGAGCTCATCAACCTCGCCGAGACCAACCACCGCAAGCGCCGCCGCCTCTCCAGCCAGCTCCATCCCGACGCCGAACCCCAGCGCGGCTCGCTCCGCGGCGCTCTCAGGCAAATCCGCCTCGCCGGCGCCTCCGCCGACGACGCCCGCGCCCTCCTCGCGAAGATCTGCATCACTCCTGTCTTCACCGCGCACCCCACGGAAGTCGCTCGCCGCTCCGTGATGTTCAAGCGCCGCCGCATCTCGGACCTGCTCGAGCAGCTCGACAGCATCCCCGTCCCCGAAGAAAACCTTGAATCCCTCGAGCGCGACCTGCTCGCCGAGATCACCGCCCTCTGGCAGACCGACGAAGTCCGCCAGGCCCGCCCCACCGTGCGCGACGAGGTCCGCATGGCCCTCGACTACTACGACGCCTCCCTCTTCGACACGCTGCCCGTCCTCTACTCCGAGGTCGCCTCCGCGCTTGCTTCCGAATTCGAAATCGACGAGCCCTCCCCCGCAGACCTCCCGGAACTCGTCACCTTCGGCTCCTGGATCGGCGGCGACCGCGACGGCAATCCCTTCGTCACCCCTGAAGTCACGCGCCAGGCGCTCACCCTCGCGCGCGAGCTTCTCTTCACCCACTACCGCGCGCGCCTGCAGAACATCTTCGATCAGCTCGCCAGCTCCACGCGCATCGTCGCCGTCACGCCGGAGCTCACCGAACTGGTCGACAGCTACCTCACGCAGCTCCGGGCTGCAGGTCAGGTGGCGCTCGAAAACCGCTTCCCGTTCGAGTCCGTGCGCCTCCTCATCAGCTGCATCATGATGCGCCTCGGCGGCAAGCCGCTCATCTCCATCCCGCTGCCGCCCGGCTCCGCGCTGCGGCCCTACTCCACCACGCAGGAGCTCATCGCCGATCTCACTGTGCTGCGCGCCAGCCTCATCCACAATCACGGCCGCCGCCTCGCGCGCCTCTACATCGATCCCTTCCTGCTCGAAGTCCGCACCTACGGCCTGCACCTGCAAACGCTCGACATCCGCCAGCACGCCCGCATCCACACCCTCGCCATCTCCGAGATCGCCAGACTTCCGGGTGCCGCAACCGACGCGGGTGCCCCATTCATGGAGCGCAGCGACATGGGTGGGGTCGGGGTTGCGGGTGCCCCATCCAAGCTCCGCTTGGGTGGGAGTGATCAGAAAAAATCTGTCATCCCGAGCGAAGGCGATCGCAACGCGAACGCCGCAGTCGAGGGACCTGCTTTTGTTTCCGAACCGCCCCTCACCCTCCCCGCCCCGCTCTCCCCCTCCACCCTCGAAGCTCTCGAAACCTTCCGCGCCATCGCCGAACTCAAGCGCGAGTTCCCCCCCGAATCCCTCCCGCGCTACATCATCTCCGGCGCCACCTCGGCGGAGGACGTGCTCAACGTCGTACGCCTCGCGCGCCTCGGCGGCGTGCGCGTGGAAGGTGCGGAAGCAAGCGAAGCCGAAGCAAAGAATTCAGACCCCGGCCTGCAGCCCGTCCCGCTCTTTGAATCCATCGAAGACCTGCAGAACGCGCCCGGTGTCATGCGCCATCTCTGGTCCTCGCCGGCGTACAAGCCGCTCCTCGAATCCTGGAACTTCGAGCAGGAGGTCATGCTCGGCTACTCCGACTCCAACAAAGACGGCGGCATGATCACCTCCACCTGGGAGATATGGAAGGCGCACCGCGCTCTGCACGAAGTTGCGCGCGAATGCGGCGTCACCCTGCGCCTCTTCCACGGCCGCGGCGGAACAGTAGGCCGCGGCGGCGGTCCGACGCACCGTGCCATCTTCGCCCAGCCCATGGACAGCTTCTCGGGCGAGCTGCGCATCACCGAGCAGGGCGAGGTCCTCAACTGGAAGTACTCCGATGTGATCCTCGCCGAGCGCAATCTCGAACTCATGATCGCCGCCTCGCTCGACGCCCTCGCCCGCCCCGACGCCACACTGCAACAACGCACAACGTCGAACGAACAACGTACAACGAACTACACTCCTCACCTCACCGGCGAAATCCTCCCCGAGTGGGAGGCTGCGCTCGACCAGCTCTCCGCCACCGGCTACGCCTTCTACCGCAAACACATCGCCGAAGACCCGGAAACCTTCACCTACTTCGAGCAGGCCACGCCCGTCGCCGAACTCGAACACGCGCGCATCGGCTCGCGCCCCGCACGCCGCACCGACGCGAGCGCCCGTAGTGATGGATCTGCCCAGCGCAAGCGCAGCATGGAGGACCTCCGCGCCATCCCCTGGGTCTTCGGCTGGATGCAGTCCCGTCACGTCGTGCCCGCCTACTTCGGCGTCGGCCACGCCCTCCAGCACTTCATCCAGACGAATGAACCTCGAACCTCGAACCTCGGACCTGGAACCTCGAAGGAAGCCGCCAACCTCGCCCTCCTCCAATCCATGGCCCGCGGCTTCCCACTCTTCATCGACATCATCCGCAACGTCGAGATGGGCATCGCCAAAGCCGACTTCACCGTCGCCCGCCTCTACGCCAACCTCGTCGCCGACCCCACCCTGCGCGACCGCGTCTTCTCCACCCTCCAGGCCGAATTCGACCTCACCACGCGTATGGTCCTCGCCGTCCTCGGCCAGTCCGCGCTTCTCGAAACCAACAAGGTCCTCGAGCGCTCCATCCGCCTGCGCAACCCCTACGTCGACCCCATGTCGCTCATCCAGGTCGAACTCCTCCGCCGCAAACGCGCCGCCCTCGCCTCCGGCGCTTCGCCCTCCGCCGAACTCGACCGCGCCATCACCGCCACCATCAACGGCATCTCCGCCGGCCTCCGCAATACCGGCTGAGGCGCCATCGCGCAGCAGTTCTTTACCCTTGACGTACCGCGTAACGGACGCTATTCTGGACGCATGATTCTCTCCTGCCGCGACAAGCGCACGCGCGACTTCGTCGCTGGCAAGGTGGTAAAGGCGTTTTCGGGTATTGCGAGAGCGGCGCAGCTCAAAATCGACCGGATGCATGCCGCTGTTTCCTTGCAGGACCTCGCCGTGTTACCGGGCAACCGGTTTGAGACGCTGAAAGGTGAGCGCAAGGGTCAGTACAGTATCCGCATCAACGATCAGTGGAGAATTTGCTTTGAATGGCAGGCTGGCGCCAAAGGCCCAGCCAATGTAGAGATCGTCGACTATCACTGAGGAGCTGAACTATGACCCAACTCATCCATCCCGGCGAGCACCTTGCAGAAGAGCTCCACGAACTCGGCCTCAGTGCGGCCGCCTTCTCACGCCAGATCGGGGTTCCCACCAACCGCGTTACCCAGATTCTCAACGGCCGCCGCGCCATCACTGGTGATACCGCACTGCGTCTCGCGCACTTCTTCGGCACCAGTGCCGAGTTCTGGCTCAACCTGCAGAGTCTCTACGAACTGCGTATCGCCGAGCGTAAGGCCGGCAAAGCAATTCGTGCGCTCCCAACCATCAAATCCCTCCCCCGCCACGCCTCCCGCGCCGCCTGATTTGTAAATCGTTTCACCGGCGTCCCCTGCGAGCGTGCGCCTGCTCCGCAGTGGTACGCTCATCCGCGACGGTCCGCGACCGGATTCGTCGCAAGGAGAACGACCAATGAAACAAATGATCAGCTGGCGCGAGCGCCCCATGGGCTCACCCGCGGACTATGAAAGCGCCCAGTCCCGTATCCTGTCCGTGTTCAAGCACTGGAAGCAGCCCGAGAGCTTCAAAGTCCTGCAGTGGGTCATCCGCGTCGGCGACTGGGGCGGCTATCTCCTCGTCGAAACCACTGACGTTGCCGCCATCCACCAGCTCAGCACCATGCTGCCATCCTTTGAGTTTCGCGTGGAACAGTGCATGGACCTTCAGGAAGCCATCAAGGCCGAGCTCGACACGATGGCCTGGCGCGCAGCACTTCCGGCAAACTAACCCGCCGCACTCTCAGCGCAAAAAACCGCCGCACACACCCTGCGCACTCCCGCCCTCCCCCTCAACCCCAACGCTCCCGGCGCTGCCTCGCCAGCCCGTAGCCGCCTTGCGCGCCAAATCTCGCCCTACTGGCACCCGCCAAACTTCAGCACCGCCACGTTCGTCGTCACAGCCACCACTGGCGTCACCGCCGCCGCAGTCTCTTCATTCGGTGAGCAATCCAGCGTCCCGCCCGACGACGGCACAAACGCGATGCCGTCCATCTGGTAGCTCGCCGCCAGCGCGCTTTGCGAAACCGTCGTCCCGCTCGTCGAGTACGCGCCGACAAACGCCGCGCCCGCCGGCAACTGAATGCTGTAGGTCACGCAGTCTGTTCCCGACGGACAGCTCCCGCTCGCCGCCGTCGCCAAAGCCAGCGCCGCGCTGGTCTGCGTCGAGGTCGGCAGCAGCGGGATAGTCACGGTCAGCCCGGTCGCCACCGTCTCCAGTGCGCTCACCTGCACATCGGCCACAGTACCGGCGCTCCCAGCCGTCGCGGTAGTCACCTGTCCGCTCAACTTCGCCGCAGAAACCGACACCACCGCCAGCGCATGCATCGGCACACTGCCCAGCGCCGCTCCCGGCGACACGCCCGTCACCACCGTCGGCGAATACACCACGCCCGCCGAACTCGATCCGACGATCACCACGTCATACGTTCCCGCCGGCAGCGGGCAGAACGAGAACGCGCCGCTCGCATCCGTCATCGTGCTCATAAACACGCGATCGATTCCCGCAGAATCCTTTTGCTCCAGCGCAACAATCGCCGGCCCTGTGATCGCCTTGCCCGTCACGCTGTCCACTACCGTCCCGTTGATCGAAGTCGATGTCGTGCTCACCTCGCCGGCGTGCAACACCGGCTTCAACCGGTACTTCCCGTTCCCCTCCTGCACAATCGACACGCACGTGTTGAAGTCGATATCCAGGTCCTTCGTCTGACCCGCAGTCACAGTGAATCCGCCGTTCGCGATCTGCCCTGACGGAATCTTGATGCCCGTCTTCGTCTCGCTCGAAAGCTCCAGCGCCGAACTTCCACCCGCCGTCAGCGCCACGCAGTTCGCCGAACCCGTGCACGCGTTCGTCGTCAGCCCTGACGTGCTGTCGGTCAGGATCACCCGAAGCTGCTGATACGTGCCCGCCTGTATCTCCAGCGGATCGCCCAGCGCCGCCAGAAAACATCCATTCGTCACCGGCCCCAGCAGGTCGATCTGCTTCGGAGCCTTGGCCAGGTTCGGCGTCAGATCCACCCAACCGGAATCAGTTGCCGACGCAGTCGAGCTCGTGTGCGCCTGCACATCGCTCACCGTCACGTACACATGCGAGAACGGCCCGCTCGGCGCCTGGCATGTCGCCGGGTCGCTCATCTGCACCGCGACCATCCCCATCCCATTGCCTGTCCCGCTCGTGACATTGCTCGAGCAGCCGATAGCAACCGCTCCCACGACGCCGGCAGCCACAACGGCGATCCACACAATCACCGGCAATTCCCGCGCCGCCCCTTGGAGTACTCCTCGTCGATTCACTTTCGCATCGTTCGCCATCGCCGGCCCCTTTCACGTCCCGTCTCCAAAACATGCAAAAGCCCGAGCCAAACCTTCCGATCTCTTCGATCGGCGGCTTCTCGGGCAGATCAGTCCAGCAAGAAAATACAGCAGCAAAAAGACTCCATTTCGTGCGATGCCGGACAACCCTCCGCAGTCGCCTGCCAGTCCGCAAATCTCTGCATAGACTTTGGTAACCACGCCCCCTCCTATAATGCCGCCTCCTATAATTAAGTCAGGCGCCACGGCGTCCCTGTTGTTTTAAGGATCAGCCACGCCATGCCTCCGCGCCCCTCCAAAAAACGTCTCGGCAAAAAGCACCGTCAGTCCTCTTCGCGTCCCAAAAAGGGCGCCGCGCCGCGCCGCAAGCCGACCACCGGAGCCTTCGTCGCGAAGGTCGGCGATGCCTCCCCCAAGGGCCGCAAAAAAATCGCCTCCGACCGCCGCAAGCAGGAAGCCAAGCGCCACATCCCCACGCAGTCCCCCGAGCGCGAGCGCCGCAAGACCATCGATACCACCACGCCGGACACTCAGAAGAGTCCGGGTGCCCCATCCAAGCTCCGCTTGGGTGGGAAAGACAAACAGGGTGCCCCATTCATCGCCGGACCGGGGTCCCCGCCGAGCGCTCTTCGCTCGGGGGGGCAGGGAGGCGATGAGTGGGATCAAGAAACCCACGACCCCGCCGAAGCCGCCGCGTGGTCCCACGCAGAATCCCTCGCCTCCCAAATGTCTCTCGGCTCACGCGCCGCGCGCACCCCAAACACCTCGCACCTCGAACCCCGACCCTCGAACCTTCCTCTAATCGCCATCGTCGGCCGCCCCAACGTCGGCAAATCCACGCTCTTCAATCGCCTCACCGGCTCGCGCCGCTCCATCGTGGGCGACGAGCCCGGCATCACCCGCGACCGCATCTACGCCGACATCGAATGGCTCGGCCGCAACGCCCGCCTGGTTGACACCGGCGGCGTCCTCCCCTCCGACCCCGACCTCATCCCCGCCGAAATCTTCCGCCAGGCCCAGACCGCCCTCTCAGAAGCCGACGCCATCATCATGGTCGTCGACGGCCGCACAGAGCTCGCCGCCCCCGACCTCGAACTCGCGCGCCTTCTCCTCCGCTCCGGCAAGCCTGTCTTCCTCGCCGTCAACAAAATCGACACCGCCGCCCTCGCCCCGCACGCCGAAGACTTCCGCCGCCTCGGCTTCAAAAACATCATCCCCATCTCCGCCGAGCACGCCGTCGGCATCGGCGACCTCCTCGACGACGTCTTCGCCGTCCTCCCCGAACCTTCCACCGAACCGAGTGATGAAAATGACGCTGTCATCCTGAGCGAAGCGCGATCGAAAGATCGCGCGCAGTCGAAGGACCTGCACGCTGCTCACACCAGCACGTCCGCCGAAGAGCTTTCAGCCACCGACCTCGAACCCCGCACCTCGAACCTCGAAGCTGGCCACCATCCCCGCCACGCCGAACACATCCCAGACGAAACCCGCATCGCCATCATCGGCCGGCCCAACGTCGGCAAATCCACCCTGCTCAACGCACTCACCGGCTCGGACCGCGCCATCGTCTCGCCCATCGCTGGCACCACGCGCGACGCCGTCGACGAACTCGTCACCCGCAACGGCCAGCAACTCCGCTTCATCGATACCGCCGGCATCCGCCGCAAGGGCAAAACCCGCCTCATGGCGGAAAAGCTCTCCGTCGTCATGGCGCGCCGCCACCTCGAGTCCGCCGACATCGCCCTGCTCGTCCTCGACGCCTCCGCCGGCGTCACCGCGCTCGACGCCACCATCGGCGGCTACGCCCACGAGTCCGGCCGCAGCGTCATCCTC
>DATNEM010000127.1:0-8037 GCA_035552995.1 Acidobacteriaceae bacterium
GAAACCGCGAGCCTGATTCGGCCCGCGGCATTGTGATCTGGACTGCGCTTACGTCCGTGGCCGGTCGATGATGTCGTCGATGATGCCGTACTCCTTCGATTGCTCGGCCGTCATGATGAAGTCGCGCTCCACGTCCCGCTCGATCCGCTCCAGCGACTGCCCGGTCGACTTGCTCATCAGCTTGTTGGTGATCTCGCGGATGCGCAGGATCTCCCGCGCGTGGATATCGATGTCCGTCGCCTGCCCGCTGAGGCCGCCCATCGACGGCTGATGGATCAGGATGCGCGAGTTGGGCAGCGCGAACCGCTTGCCCTTCTTGCCCGCCATCAGCAGGAACGCGCCCATCGATGCCGCCTGCCCCACGCACAGCGTCATCACATCGTTCTTGATGTACTGCATGGTGTCGTAGATCGCCAGGCCCGCCGTGATCGATCCGCCCGGCGAGTTGATATAGAGCTGGATGTCCTTTTCCGGGTCCTCGCCGCTCAGAAACAGCATCTGCGCGATGATCACGTTCGCGATATTGTCGTCGATCGGCGTGCCCAGAAAAATGATGTTGTCGCGCAGCAGACGGCTGTAGATGTCGTAGGCGCGTTCACCCCGGCTCGTCTGCTCGATCACCATCGGTACCAGTCCCATCGTGTCCCTCTTCCTTCCGGTTATTGCTGGGTTTCGTGTTGACGGTTTCGCGATTTAGCTTGCCAGTTTCTCGTAGAGCACGGTGCCCGTCTTCTCCCGCCGCAGCTCTTCGCGCAACCGTGCCATGCCGCCGTCCTTATTCAGCCGATCGCGCAGCGCGTCGAACGGCTCGCGCGACTGAATGGAAAGCATCAGCAGCTCGCGGTCCAGCTCTTCGTCCGTTACCGTTACGTTCTCTGCGTCGGCAATCTTGTCGACCACCAGCGAAGCCCGCACCTCGCGCTCGGCTTCGTCGCGTTGCGCCGCGCGCAACCGGGCGAAGTCCAGCTTGCGCATGTCCTCGGCCTTCATGCCTTGTTGGGCAAGCGCGCGCAGGCCGCGCTCCAGTCGTGCGTCAACGCGCTGTTGAACCACAGACTCTGGAACGGGGAACTGGTACTTGCCGATCAGCTCATCCAGCATCTTGCCTTTAGCGTTGGACTCGAGCGCGTCTTTCTTCCGCCGCGCTACGCGCTCGCGCAGGTCTTTCTCAAACTCCTCCCACGTCTCGACGCCGCCCAATTGCTTCGCCAGCTCGGCATCTCGCTCCGGATAGGTCTTCTTCTTAATCGCCTTCACCGTCACGTCGTAACTCACGGACTGGCCGGCCAGCCTGCGGTCGCCGAAATCACCCGGATAGTCGACCTCGATGCCCAGTTCCTGTCCCGGCTTCTTCCCGCGCAGAGCATCCGTAAATGCAGCCACCGTATTCTTGCCGCCGATCTCAATCAGCACGTCTGTGCCCGTAATCTCCTCGCCTTTGGGCGCTTCCTCGCCGACCGTCTGCGCCAGCGGCTTGATCTCGCCCTTGTACTGGATCTCCGCCCAGTCTCCGTTCTTGAGCGCGCGGTCCTCCTCGACGGTTTCTACCGTCGCCTGGCTCTCCATCATGCGTTGCAACTCCGCCTCGTACTCGTCGTCGGTCAGAGTCACGTCCGGCTTTTCTACCTTCACCTTGTCATACCCGGCAACATCGAACTCCGGGAGCACCTCGAACGCCGCCTTGAAGCGCAGCGGCTCACCATCGTTCAGTTGGAGGTCCAGCAGTTGCGGCTCGCTGATCGGCCGCAGCTTGCGTTCATCAATCTCCTTGCGGAAGCGCTCGCTCACCAGCGCTTCCAGCACCTCCTGCCGCAGCTCCTTCCCAAACTTCGACCGAATGAGCGACTCCGGCACCTTGCCCGAGCGAAATCCGGGCAGCCGCGCCTGCTTCTGATAGCGCTTCGTCACCTTCGCGTAGGTCCTGGACACCTCATCCGCCGGCACCTCGACCGCAACCTCGCGTGTCAGCTCGGGATTCAACGACGGCCCGTGCTGATGGTCGTGCGCATGATCGTGATCATGCGTATGTCCGGCGTGCTCGTGTGCCGCCGTCTCAATCTGCTGTTCTGCTGTCGTTTCGTTTTCTGCCATCTCCGCCTGACTCAAAATCGAATACCTTCCTGTGCGTATGCTTCTGCGCCTCGCTCGGTATTGCAAACTGCCGGCGCACCGCGTGAGAATTCGCGCTTTTGCGCTATTCCCACTCTACGAGTCAGCCTCGCAGCCGGTCAAACCTCAGCGGCTGTGCATTTTCGCAACTGCAAAGACGAAGATGTGGAACCGTCCTTTGGGAGATAGAGCTATAGTCCGTCGTCTTGTCCGTTCAGCGGCAGTATCTCCAGCCTCACCTTCCATTGCACTGACTGGCCCGGCGCCAACGCTACCATTCCGCTGCCACCGCTCTTCTCCCACTCGCGCCCCAAGGGATCGGGGTAGTTGAATTGTGGCCCGATCGTCACAAAGTTCGCATCCGCGGGCGCTACAGCGCGTATGGCCTTAATCTCCGGACTCAGCACCGTGAAACGCAAGCGATAACCGTCCGCCGCATCATCCAGCTCGGCGACCGGCCCGTTGTCGAGCACCCCTTGCTGCAGGTCGGCAAAGCACTCATCCAAGCCGTGATCCGGCAGCTTCGCCCCGTCGTGCGCCGCAAAGTCGAAGGCCGTGCCCGACACTGGAAGCAGCCTTCCTGTTGGTGCGCCGTTTCGGTCACCGCGTTCCACGCGCGACTCCCCCGGAATACGCACCCGTATCTCCGGCCGCGCACCCGGCAGGACCGCAAACCGCGGCATCCATCCAATCCCAATCGGCTCTGGCGCATCGCCCGTGTTGCGCGCAGTTACGGTCAGGTCGATAGTATGGCTGCTCAGCAGCGCCGTCACCTTCACCTCCGTTGTCGAGAACCATTGAGTGCTGGAGCTCTGGAACGAAGCCTCTGCCTGTCCCCCATCCGGCAGCGTCGATGTATTCGACGCATTCGAGGCCATTCCCAGAATGAGCCCACCCTGTGCCGGAATTGTCTCGCCTGGAGGCAGTTCCATCGTATGTCCCTGCCACGTTACCTCGGCACGTCCGCCAGCCTCCGCGTTCGCCCATAGGCGATCCGCCCAGGGCACGCTGAAGGTCCCGCCCATCGTCAGGCTCAACTGTCCGTTCAGGTCCCCTTTCTTGCCTGTCATTTGTGCGGCAGCACTCGCCAACGATGGCGAGTCGAGCAGGTCCACCTCACCCTTGCCCGGGATATACGCCCGGATCTGCAGCATATTCATGCCTCTGCCGGGCAGCATCGTTGCCGACACGAACTCCGGTTCCGCGTCCTCCATCAGGCGCGTTCGGGTCAACACCACGGGATCTTGCCCGCCGGGTCGGGGGTCTGCAAGCTGCGGCCGTTCCACCGCCATCCGCTCCTTCAGCTTGTGGAAGTTGCCCTGGACATGCTGCCGATACGCCAGGATGAACGCGACCGCCGCTAACGCAAGCAGCAGCCCGGTCCCCAGACCGGACCGCATTACGCCCCTGTGCCAGATGCGGTGAAACCACGCCGCGATCCGTTCGCCCGCTGTCTCCTCATCCATGTTGTCTGCCAAACTCCTCGTTGAATTGCGATCGCAGTCGGCAGCGCCGCCCGCGGAATACCCTTGGCCGCTCGCCCAAGGTATTCTATCGGGACAAAGGCTCACATCGCCGCGCGTACCGCGCCGCCGGCTTTGCACCAGGTTCCCTTGCCCGCTTCTCTCGTCGATCTCCAGCCCACCAGCCCCACGCTTGACCGCGCCCGCAACGCCATCATCAAGTGTGAGCTCTGTCCTCGCCTGCGCGTCTACTGCACCGGCATCGGCGAGACCCGCCGCCGCGCCTACATCGATCACGAATACTGGTCACGCCCCGTCCCCGGCTTTGGCGATCCTCGCGCGCGCATCCTGATCCTCGGCCTTGCCCCCGGCGCCCATGGAGCCAATCGCACTGGCCGACCCTTCACCGGCGACGGCTCCGGGGACTTCATGTATCCGGTCCTGCAC
The DNA here is from genome assembly GCA_035552995.1 of Acidobacteriaceae bacterium. Classification (GTDB taxonomy): domain Bacteria; phylum Acidobacteriota; class Terriglobia; order Terriglobales; family Acidobacteriaceae; genus Edaphobacter. The sequence goes on from DATNEM010000127.1 coordinate 4,020, forward strand.
TCGCTTGGCCTGGCCAGCAAGCCGCGCGGAGTCTCCCGCGACGACGGCCTCAGCCTGCGCCATGCGTGGATCGCCTCAGTCGTCCGCTGCGCCCCGCCCGGCGACAAGCCCACTCCACAGGAGATCCGCAACTGCTCCGCGCATCTCTCCGCCGAGATTGCCGCTCTGCCGCGCCTGCGCGTCGTGGTCTGCCTCGGCAAGATCGCGTGGGACGGCTTCCTGGCGCACCTGGTCAACATCGGCGTCATCGCCCGCCGCTCCGAATACCGCTTCACGCACGGCGCCGAATATGAGCTTCCCAACGGCCTCACCCTCCTCGGCAGCTACCACCCCTCGCTGCGCAACACTAACACCGGCCGCCTGAACTCCGCCATGTTTACCCGGGTATTTGTCCGAGCCCGGGAACTGGCCGGCCTGGACTAAACAGCTGTGATTCCGGTTACATTCCTGCGCAACCAATCGGTTGTACCGTGTGTCTCATAGAGAACACTATTTCGCGCCCAGGGGGAGGACTGTATGAGTGCAAAAGGTATCTGGATCGCTTTCGGGTTGGGAGTCGCGGCCGGCTCCGCCGTAGCCCTGCTGTACGCCCCGCAAACGGGCGACCGCACCCGCCGTCAGTTGAAAAAGAACATCAATGATGGCGTGGATTATCTTGAAGACGCCGCCGCGTATCTGAAGGAACAGGCTGACTACCTCTCCAAGGAAGCGCAGAAGACCATCAAGCGCACCCGCGGCCAGGTGAATGACGTCGTTGACCGTGTCACCGGCGTTGCCACCGGAGCCGTCAAATCCGTTCAGTCGCTGATGTAACGACCGCATATCCGAGCATGAAATATAACGCCCCGGCACTTGGCCGGGGCGCTGTGTTCGTATTCCTCAACCGCGCTAGAAGTTCATCTTCAGCGCAAGTTGAATAATGCGATAGTCTGCGTTGGTTCCGATCCCACCACGGATACTGCCAAATGTAGTGGTGAGGTGAGAGAAATTAACGTCCGGATCAGCCCACTGCGGATGGTTGAAGAGATTGAAGAACTCGCTGCGGAACTGGAAGTTGATGTTCTCATGCGACTGCATCGGAGTGAATACCTTCAACAGGCCAGTGTCCACGTCCCACAGGTTCGGGCCATTCCAGTTGCCCTTGCCTGAGTTGCCGTAGGTGCCGAGCGCCGGTGCGGCGAAGATAGCGGGGTTGAGCCATCCCTTGCAGGCAAGCACGGTGGCCTGGCAAACCCCGCGCTGGCTCGGCGGAGCCACCGTTCCGAACTGGTCCGAAGTCCCGATGAAGTCTGCGCGGTCTCCGTTGTTGCCGGTCTGAGACCGATCAGTTCCTGCAACGATGGTTAACGGGTCGCCCGTCTGGAAGGAATAGAGGCCCGTCCACTGCCAGCCGCCTACGATATTGCGAACAAATCCGTTTGCGCCAGTCAGCTTAGGCAGGTTCCAGACATAGGAGGCAACCACCCGATGCGTATGGTTGTAGCTCGCGGGCCCCGTCTCGAAGGCATGCTGCCGCGGATCGTAAAACGACATGCCGGACCCGATGCTCGATCCGATATCTGTGATGCCACCGTTCTCTGAAAGTCCGTAGTCCGTGGCCTTGGAGTAGGTGTAGTTGGCCAGGAGCGTGATCTGGCCCATGACACCGGCCCCGGACGGCCGCTTCTCGAAGTCGACCTGCATTGCGTTGTAACCGTTCGCGCCGCTGTTACGGTTCTGGTAGATGGTGCCAAATGGCTGGTAAGGTCTGCGCGATTGCAGCGAACCGGAACCGCCAAAGACGCCGGGGTTCAGATTTACGTCCTGCCGCAGATGGGTGCCGCGGGTGCCGACATAGGAGACATGCGCGACGGTGTCGTGACGGACCTGGTACTCGTAGGTGACATTCCAGTCGTAAATCTCCGGTGTCACCCACTTGACGCCCGGCTGCAATCCGAAGACTGTCGGGTTCGCGACAAAGGGAGGATTCTTGGGTGCATTCGCCAGAATAAAGCGCTGCGGGAACCCCGAACTGAAGGAAGGATAGTTCACCACTGGATTGGTCAGCGTCCCGATTTGAGATGGACCACTCGTGGAATCGAGCAGATCGATCCTCAAACTGAATGGCGAGGAGATGGCAGCGTCGTTCAGGAAGAGGCCGGGAAGCCGTGAGTAGTAGAACAAGCCGCCGCCGCCGCGCAGCGACATCTTGCCCTTGCCGGTCGGGTCCCAGGCAAAGCCAATGCGTGGCCCGAAGTTATTGAAGTCGCCGCTCTCGCCACGGTCGGGAACACCGATTCCGTTGTACTTGTCACCCACAAAGAAGAGGCCTGCGGGCGCTCCGGGAATGATGGTGGAGTGGACACCGGCAGCATAGGCATCCGTGCGGAACTGCTCGATGCGGCCCCGGATCTCCTTCATCACCTGCTGTGGCTCCCACCGCAGTCCCAGGGTGAGCGTCAGGTGCGGCGTTGCCTTCCAGCGATCATTGACGAAGGCCCCCATTGGGTTCTCGTGCGAGTCGGAAAAGTCGCCCGATGTCTGGCTGAAGGCATGCTCATAGCCCATGATGAAGTTCGCCATGGCGTTGCCATCCACATCGTTCGTGAAGCTGAAGCTACCGTTCTCGAGGTCCGTGTTGCGGATGATGGACTGATCGATCTCCAGGTCATAGCCCATGGTGATGTTGTGACGGCCTTTGTTCCAGGTCAGCACGTCGCGCAGGTCGACGGTATTGCGGTAGAAGATGGCATCGGTAAAGTTGCCGATGCTGAATCCGCCGGAGACGGAGAAGCTGCGGATGCCGCTCTGCGCCTGCGGCAATTGGAATATCTGCGATCCGAACGTCTTCATGTCCGGCGTAATGCCGCCTGGTCCGCCCTGCTGGCCGCGGTCCGAGGCCGAACGCACCGCATCCAGCACCAGGTTATTGACCACATTCGGTGAGAAGACGCGGGTGTAGCCAAGCGCCCAGTTTTGGGTCTGCACAGTAGATCCCGGGCCGACCGTGAGCAGGTTCTTGCCGTCATAGGTAGGGGCATGGTGGTAGCGGTCCAGATAGAACCGTCCGAAGAGCCGGTCCTGGCCACGGAAGACCTGGTCGACACGCGCAATATATTCGTCAAAGTTCTGCTGGACAGGCGTTCCGTAGGTCACAGCCGAGATCGAAGAGACTGGCAGGAGCTTCGCCATATTGATCGCCACCGGATCGATCAGATTGGACGGGATCACGTTTGGCGTCGTAAGAGGTGCATGCGTGTAGGGGTTTTGCAAAATCGGGGGAAGGCCGGAGTTGGTGAAGTCGCCGCTCAGTTCTGCGGTGGTGGGGATGTTGGCGTTTGTGGCGTTGTTGACGTTGCGCAGGATCGTCTTCTGCCAGCCGAGGAACACGAAGGTATGGTCTTTGAAAATCGGGCCGCCGAGTGTCGCGCCGAACTGATTGCGCTTGAGCGGATCCCTCGTCTTTTTGCCGTTTATGTAGCCGAAGTAATTCGCGGCATTGAACACCCGGTTCCTGACGAATTCGAAGAGATCGCCATGCCACTGATTGGTTCCGGACTTGGTGACCACGTTGACCACGGCGCCGGCGTTAGAACCGTACTGCGCGTCAAAGCTGTTCGTCTGGACGCTGAACTCCTGCAGCGCGTCGGGAAAGGGGAAAGGGTCGTTCACGTTGCTCATCAGGTCTTCGTTGTTGCCGCCGTCCAGGTTGTAGGCGATCTGGTCGGGACGGGCGCCGTTGACTGCAATCGCTTCCGCGCCCGGAATCTGCTTCGTATCGCCTTGCAACGCACCTGAGTTGTTCGCGTTTGCCGAGATCGCGCCGGGAACCATCAGCGTCAATTCCGCCGCGTTTCTGCCGTTCAGCGGCAGATCGATGAGCCGGGCGTGTTCAATCACCTGGCTGAGTTCCTGGCTCGCGGTGTTTACCGCGATGGCGGAATCCTGTACCGTCACCTGCTGCGTCTGCGCGCCTACCTCGAGACCAATCTCCATATTGCGGATCTGATCGGCCAGCAGCGTCACGTTCTGGACGTAA
>DATNEM010000128.1:0-11513 GCA_035552995.1 Acidobacteriaceae bacterium
CCAGGCCAATGGCCAGAATTTCGCCGCGCCGGCTCCGCAGCAGAGTTTCCAGCAGCAGCCCGGCCAGAATCAAAATGGCGGCAAGCGCTGGAAGAAGGGGAAGTTTCGCGATCGCCAGCGCGGCCCGGACAACATCGGCAATCAGGCGAGCGGCTACTCCAACGGCAATGGCGCCGGCTATCGCGACAAGGACTCGCACCAGCCAGGCAACAACGCGTTCTCCGGCGGCAAGCGCAAAGGCAAGCAGCGCGAACGCGGCTCGCGCGGCTTTGTCGGGCCCATGGACCACAGCTACCGCGGGGTGAACGGCAACTTCGCCGAAGGTCCCGCGGCGACCATTGAGACTCGCGGCTTTGGCGGCCGCGGCGGCCGCAACGGCGGATACGTCAGCGACTCGCAACCGATCGACTACTCGATTGGCCGCGCCATCCCCATCCCGGAAGATGCGCCGACCCGAATCTTCTTCTTCATCGAAGACCTCTTCTTCAATGCCAAGATCAACGAGACCGCGCGCAAGCTGGGCGTGAAGGTCGGCTTCATCAAGGGTGAAAAGACTGAGAAGGAAACGCTGGCGGAACTGACTGCTGGCGATGAAGTTCCCGGCCTGATTGTGTTTGACCTGAACAACGCGAACGCGAAGCCGCTCACGCTGATCCCCAAGTTGAAGTCGAAGCTCAAGAAGGGGACGTCGATCATCGGCTTCCTCCAGCATATCCAGGGCGACCTGAAGGCAAAGGCTGTGGAAGCCGGCTGCGATACGGTAATGCCGCGCGCCGCCTTTTCTCAGAACCTGCCCAACCTCCTGCGCCGCTACGGCACACAGGAAGAGCAGGACGACACCAACTACAACCAGTAAAAAGTTGTCAGTTCTCAATGAAGAGCGGTCCGCCAGGTGCGGGCCGCTTTCATTTTGTAACGACGGCGTGAATCGCGAGCAGTTGCTCCAGCAGAGTGCGCAGCTTATCCAGATGCAGTGCGTTCGCGCCGTCGGACTTGGCGTTCGGCGGGTCGTCATGCACCTCAAGAAAGATGCCGTCGACTCCCGCTGCGACTGCTGCGCGCGCGAGGACTGGGATGAACTCCGGCTGGCCGCCGCTCACGCCATTTGCGGCAGAAGGCGTTTGCACGGAATGCGTGCCATCGAAGACCACCGGCGCGAAGCCGCGCAGGATCGGCAGTGCGCGCATGTCAACGACGAGGTTGTTGTAGCCGAAGCTCGCGCCGCGCTCGGTGAGGAAAACGCGCGAAGGCTTTGAGCCGGCCGCCTCGCGGACCTTCTCAACTGCGTGCATCATGTCGTGCGGCGCAACGAACTGCCCCTTCTTGATGTTGATCGCGCGGCCGGTTTCAGCTGCTGCGATGAGGAGGTCCGTCTGCCGGCAGAGGAATGCTGGTATCTGCAGCACGGCCTCCGCGTCGCCGAGCGCATCGGAGAGCCGCGCGCAGTCTTCCGGCGTGTGGACATCGGTTAGGACCGGAAGACCTGTGTCTTTGGCGACGGCGCGCAGAATGCGTGCGCCTTCCTCAAGTCCCGGCCCGCGAAAGCTGCGGACGCTGGTGCGGTTGGCCTTGTCGTAGCTGGCCTTGAAGATGTAGGGCATCTTCAGGTCTGCGGCGATGCGCTGGATCGCATCGGCTAATTTGCGCGCATGTTGCTCAGACTCGATGACGCACGGGCCAGCGATAAGGAACAGCTTGCCGCCGCCGACTGCGACCGGGCCGATGTTGAAGGAATCACTCACCAGCAACATTGGAACACAGCGCCGTGTCTGTTACTTCGTTGGTGCGTGGTCTTTGCTCCAGACGGCGTAGCGGTCGATGGCCTGCTGTGCTCCGCCCGAGTACCAGGCGTAGCCGTTGCGGCGTTCTTCGCTCAGGTCGTTGACGTCGTCGTGCAGCGTCTTGTCGCGATCGCCGAAGATGGGCTTCTGCGTGGTGACGCTGTAGTAGCGCGCCCAGAGCGGACTGGCGCCCTCCTTCGCGACGAGATGGCGTCCGCCAGGCGTGCCGCGGCCGCCCGTGTATTCGTATCCGCGGATGGCGTGAGCCTGTAGCCATGCCACGCCCGCGTCGACGGAGGCGATGACCTCTTTCGATGGATGGGGCAGCGACATCAGGTAGGTGAGCAGGTCGGCGCTTTCGGATGCGGCGAGTGCGCCGGGCTCATAGTTGCGCGCGGAGACGGGCGCAAGCGTGAGCGGGTCCTCCTGCTGCGGCCAGACGGTGAGCTTGCCGTCGATGCGCATCTGGGATGCGAGAATGCACTTCAGCGCGCGTGCCGCAGCTTCGCCGGCCTGCTTGCGGAGAAGAGCGTCGACGAATGCGAACTCCGGCTTGCCTTCGGCGACTGCAGTCAGCGTCTCGGCGGATTCAGAGACGGCATTGTCGTTGAAGGTAATCGCGTCGTGGTAGTGGCCTTCCAGCGGATACACCTGCGGGAAGCCGCCGTTGGGATACTGCGCGGCGAGCAGGTAGCGGATGCCTTTCACGATGCCGGCGCGGTAGGCATCGCCGTCTTTGCCTGGTGTCGCAAGCTGGACCTTGCCGAGGAAGCGAATCTGCGTGTTGGTGGAATCGTTGTCCAGCGTGCCTACGTAGTTCCACTGCGGATCGTTGGGTTTGTCGAAGTCCTCGGGATCGGGGAATGCGTTAAGGTTGTTGGCGGCATAGGGCTGGCCGGGCAGACGCAGCGCACCGGCGAAGCTCATGTTCTTGGACCAGCCGCCGGCAGGTGTCTGGAAGCTGACGATCACGTCGGCGATGTGCTTTGCGGGCGCGGTCGCATAGTACGCGTCGTCGTGGCGCAGCGACATGCCGCCGCCGAATCCTCCGCGTCCTTCGGCGGGCTGCGGCGGAGCGGTCTCGCCGGGCTTCAGCTCGGCGGCGAGCGTCGCGCGATCGGTCTTCATCTGGGCTTCTGAGCGTTGGAGGTATGCGAGCCATGCGGCGCGGTCTTTCTTCGGCGCGAGCTGGTTGATGCGCTCGGCGGTGAGCGACGGCGCGATCACGTTGGTGCCGATGACGTTGGCCGCCAGCAGGGCGCAGGCCGGCGCGAGAACGAGCGGCAGGAGCTGGCGTGCGATTTTCATGTGTGGACTCATTGGTTGCTACGAACAGCGCGGTCAGCAAGTCTCATTTGCGGCGAAATTGAAATCCTGCAAACCCACATCTCAAAATCGAGATGTGGCGGAACCGTTTCCTACTATGGCGGCGGGCCGAAGTGCGAGGTGACGAGGGCGAGGGCCTCATCGCGTGTGGCGGCGGAGCCTTCGAGCTGGGCGTCCTCGGCCAGTGCTAGCATCGGCTTGAACTGCGGGGAGGGCGGATAGCCGGCGGCGATCAGGTCGCGGCCGGTGACGAGCGGAGCAGGGCGAAGATCGGGCGCCGGCTCGGCTTCGTATGCGGCTTTGGCGATGTCATACAGCGAGAGGTCGCCGTGCGCGGAGGTGACGTCGAGGCGGTGCAGCGCGAGGTGCTCCTCGAAGTGCGGCAGGCGGAGGAAGCGTTTGAGCGTGGAGGCGCGCATCTCGCGGATATCGCCGAAGCGCATGTGGTTCTTGACCAGCGCGACGATCTGGGCGGTGTCTTCGTTGGAGAAGCGGAGGCGCGAGAGAATCTCCTCGGCGATTCGCACGCCGACTTCGACGTGGCCGTTGAAGCGGATGCGATCGCCGGGGACTGCGGGATTGGGCGGCTGGAACGTTGCGGGCTTGCCGATGTCGTGCAGCAGCGCGCCCCAGGCGAGCGTTGGCGAAACGCCGGCGGGAAGCTTTTCGAGCAGCAGCATGGTGTGCGTCCAGACGTCGCCTTCGGGGTGGTACTGCGGCGGCTGGGCGACGCCTCGCATGCGCACGGCTTCGGGCAGGATGCGGGCGAGCAGGCCAAGCTGGTAGAGCAGTTCGAAGCCGCGGCGCGCGCCGCCTTCGGTGAGGATACGGGTAAGTTCGTCGCGAATGCGTTCAGCGGAGACCTGGGTGATCTCGGCGGCCTTGCAGCGAATGCCTTCGACCTCGAGGTGGAAGTTGAGGCGCGCGGCGAAGCGGACGGCGCGCACCAGGCGGAGCTTGTCCTCGGTGTAGCGAAGGGCGGGGTCGCCGATGGCGCGGACGATACCTTTCTCGAGATCGCGGCGGCCGCCGACAAAGTCGAGCACGGAGGCGTCCAGGTCGCCGGTGGCTTCGAGCTTTACCGGATCGAGCAGCATGCCGTTGATGGTGAAGTCGCGGCGGAGGACGTCTTCGCGCGGGTCGGTGGAGAACTTCACAGCATCAGGACGGCGGCCGTCGGAGTAGGCGCCGTCGGAGCGGAAGGTGGCGACTTCGGTGGCGATGTCTCTGCTCGCCAACTGCGGGTCCCTCGACTCCGGCGCTAACGCGCCTTCGCTCGGGATGACAGATTTGTTCTGGTGCTTTTTGTTTTCTCTGTTTTCGCTGGCCTCGATCTCCGGCGAGGATGTGCAGACGAGGATGACGCCGAAGTGCGCGCCGACGGCGAAGGTCTTTGGGAAGAGGGCGACGACCTGGTCCGGCGTGGCGGAGGTGGCGACGTCGTAGTCCTTGGGCGTGACGCCGAGCAGAAGATCGCGGACACAGCCCCCGGCGAGGTAGGCCTGGTGGCCAGCCGAGCGGAGGGTGCGGACGATGCCAAGGGCCGCTAGATATTCGGGGCTTGAGAGGATATTTTTGGGGGTATCTTGGCGGCTAAAATTTCTGGATTCAAGCATTTACCTCCTCCTCCCCTCCGCAAAATATAGATAACAGGAAACTTAGCTGCAAAATATAGATTCCATTATGGTTATCGCCCACGCAAACACCGCAAGATTCGGATGGCGAATATGAGGCCCCATTGTTAATTGTACGCCGTGGAGAAAACTAAAATGCCACTTGGATCTTGATGAAAATAAGGCGCTTATGCAATTTGTGGGCTTGACACGTTTTTGGGATGTCAGCGGGTGAGGCGACGCCGTACCGTAGGGGGTGATCCAGAGGGAGTGGCGATGCGAAGTTGGAAAACAGCGGTGATTGTGGTGGGGATGGCATGTGGAGTGGGCGTTTCAACGCTCGTGGGTCAATCGAACCCTAACCCCACTCGTGACGATAAGGCTGTCACGGATGGGGCACCCGGCAAAACTACAAATACAGGGGTCCTTCGCTCCGCTCAGGATGACGGCAAAAACGACACGGCGACTGTTGCGATGATCGCGGCGACGCCGGCGATATGGAAGGTGAAGGGCGCGCATGGGACGGTGTATCTGTTCGGCACGATCCACGTGATGAAGCCGAACGTGGAGTGGGAGACGGCGAAGGTCAAGGATGCATTTGCCGCGAGCGACACGGTGTACGTGGAGGTCGCGAACCTGGACGACAAGACGGCGGGGCTTCCGCTTGCTGCGCAGTTTGGGCTGGACATGGCGCATCCGCTCTCGACCAAGATCGGCAAGGACGACGTGGATCTGCTGGATAAGACCGCGAAGGGCATGGGCCTGCCGGGCGAGAGCACGTTTGAGCCGATGCAGCCGTGGCTGGTGACGATGACGGTATCCGTGATGCCGATGCTGAAGGCCGGCTACGACCCGGCGAGCGGCGTGGATGTGGTGCTGCTGAAGCAGGCGCGGGATGCAGGGAAGAAGATCGTGGGCCTGGAGACGATGGAGCAGCAACTGCACTTTGTGGCGGACGAGCCGCAGGCGGAGCAGGTGGAGATGCTGCACAAAGAGCTCACCGAAATGGACAAGAACACGGCCGAGATGGCCGACATCGTGTCGGCGTGGGAAAAGGGCGAGGTCGCGAAGATCGGCGCGCTGGAAAACGGCGAGATGAAGACGAAGTACGCCGCGGAGTACAAGACGCTGGTGGTGGACCGCAATACGAAGTGGGCGACGACGCTGGATGGATTGCTGAAAGATCCGGCGACGGGGACGGTGTTCGTCGCGGTGGGCGCGGCGCATTTGGCCGGCGAGGACAGCGTGATCGAGATGCTGAAAAAGGATGGGTGGAAGGTGGAGCGGGAGTAGCGGGAAGGTTCGAGGTGCGAGTTTCGAGGCGGGTGCGAGGGGCGAGGATGTTCCAGTGGCAAATGCAAATTGGGGTCTCGACTGCGCTGAGCGCTTCGCTCGGGACGGCGAAGGCAAAGGCAAACGCAGATTCCTTTCGGGAATGACAACAAAGACAGCCCACCCTGCGTTCCTGAAGTGCGAGTGATGCGAATGTGCGAGAAGCGGGGTATATGCTTTCCGCATGTTGAAGTGCAGCCTGTTCTCGTTCTCTTCCGTGATGCTGTTTTTGTTTGCCGGCGCGGCGCTTGTGCCGGGATTGCCGTGCAGTGCGCAGACCCCGGGATCGGCGGCTGCGGCGCCACCCAGACAAGCGAGGCCGAGGCCGGAGGAGACTGAGTTCTACCAGCCGGTTCCGCCGGTGGTGACTCCAGCGGCGACCGTGGGCATGCCGCCGTCCGATGCCATCGTGCTATTCGATGGCAAAGACATGGCACAGTGGGTGTCGGCCAAGGATGGGACAACCCCGGCCGACTGGGACGTCCATGACGGCATGGTGACGGTGAAAAAAGGCGGCGTCGGCAATATCCAGACCAGGCAGAAGTTCAAGGACTACCAGCTTCATGTGGAGTGGAGAGTTCCGGCGGGGATCGAGGGCAGTGGGCAGGCCCGCGGCAATAGCGGTATTTTCATGGCTTCTACCGGCCCGGGCGACGATGGCTACGAGTTGCAGGTGCTGGACAGCTATAAGAACGAAACCTACACCAATGGCATGTTAGGGAGCCTGTATAAGCAGTCCGTGCCTCTGGCCAATGCAGCGCGTAAGCCGGGCGAGTGGTCCAGCTATGACATTGTGTGGACGGCGCCTCGCTTCAACGACGACGGCACGCTGAAGACCCCGGCCTTCGCTACTGCGCTTGAGAACGGCGTGCTGGTAGAAGACCACTTCGAGCTGAAGGGGCAGACGCTGTATATCGGTCAGCCGTTCTATAAGGCCTACGAAACGGCTCCCATCAAGCTGCAGGCCCACGGTGACAAGAGCGAACCCATCAGCTTTCGCAACATATGGGTGCGCGAGGTGAAGCACTGGGACACAGCGCCACATAACTGATGGGACGCCTCCCTACGTGGCTACATGAAAGATGTGCGGGGGCGGGCTGACTATTAGGGGCAAGAGCATTCTAGGCGGCGGAGGAGTGACCGCCGCTGCTGTCATCGTTGCCCGATTTGCGCGGGCGTCGCGCGACGAGGACTACGACCGAGTCCGGCGCAGTGGTGGGCTGGGCGGCGGATGCTGGCAAAGTGGTGGGCGGGTCCGTCGCCGGTGGAACAGTTACCGAAGCGAACGGGGGGTGCGCCGCTGGGGGCAGAACGTCCGGGGCCTTGAGGCTGTTGCGGGTGAGCTCAAGCTGGGCGATGGAGCGAAGGATGCGCCGCTTGAATGCGACCACAGCGGGATCGGCCGAACCGCCTGTACTTTCGTCGCCGAGCCGGTCGAGGGCAGAGCGAAGGATGGAAATGAGCCCAGGGGAAGAATCTGTCACGACACCTATGGTGATGCCGGATCGTGGGACGAGGTCTGAGCGAGGGTGGGATTGATGTTTACCCGACACAACGGGATTTGGGCATAACGAAAAGATTGACCTCTCTTGTTCAACTTCGGCTGTCCTGAGGGATCCGTCGGCGCGAATAGGCATCTTCCAAAGAGGAGTTTCCCGTGCGGGCCGGGATTCTCGATTTCGTTCGCGTGGTGCGCCTGCAGACCCTACCGCCTGGAGAGGCTATGCGATTTCTGGTGTGGAATACCGAAATGCAGAAGTATGAGTGCAGCGACTGCCGGTGGAAGCAGGCACTGAACCCTGAATCGAGCGATCCGGCGGAGAGGCTGGAACACGAATTCGCCGCACACAGCTGTGAAGAACATCAGCGGAAGGCGGCGGCGTAGCGAGACGCGGGCCGGCATGAGAGCAGCGGATACGATGGAGGTATGGGCGGAAGCGGCCTGGGCGGAATCATTTTAGGCATTGAGAGTTCGTGCGACGAGACAGCCGCGGCGGTGGTGCGCGGCGGGTGCGAGGTGCTGGCCAGCGTGGTCGCTTCGCAGATGACGCTGCATGCGGAGTATGGCGGGGTGGTGCCGGAGCTGGCCTCGCGGGAGCATTTGAAGAACATTGTGCCGGTGGTGCGAGAGGCGATGCGCAAGGCGGGTGTCGGTTTTGCAGACCTGGATGCCGTGGCGGTGACGGAGGGTCCTGGGCTGGCGGGCGCGCTGCTGGTGGGGATTACGTATGCGAAGGCGCTGGCGGCGGGGTTGGGGAAGCCGCTGATCGGGGTGAACCACCTGGAGGGGCATATCCATGCAGTGCTGATGGAGTCAGAGTTCGATCCCACCCGTCCGCAAGATACGCGTACGGATGGGGCACCCGGATTTGAGGCGGTGGGACCATTGATGGCGCTGGTGGTGAGCGGTGGGCATACGCATCTGTATCTGGCGGAGCACGGCGGAGGAGAAGACAAGAATCAAGACAAACGCAGATTCCCTTCGGGAATGACAACAAAAACGAGCGCTGAAGCGGCGTTGTGGCGGTACAGGAATGTGGGGCGGACGGTGGATGATGCCGCCGGCGAAGCGTTTGACAAGGTGGCGAAATTGCTGGGGCTGGGGTATCCGGGCGGCCCGTGGATGGATGCGCTGGCGAAACTGGGGAATCCGCGGGCGGTGGAGTTCCGGTTTGGGCCGATACGGAGGAAGGCCGAAGGCGATGCGCGGAGTTTCGATTTTTCGTTCAGCGGGATCAAGACGGCGGTGCTGCGGTATGTGCAGACGCATGGGATGAAGGATCGCGTGGAGGCGCGGAGGGCGCGGCTTGGGGCGGCGCTGAAGGAGAGGCCAGACCTGCGGGCGGCGGATGCGGTGCGGGAGATGCCGGGGATTTTTGACCAGCAGACGCTGGACCTGATTGCGTCATTCCAGTCTGCGGTCGTGGGGAATTTGTTGAAGCAGACGTTTGCCGCGGCGGATGCGTGGGGCGCGCGAGGCGTGATCGTCTCCGGCGGGGTGGCGGCGAACAGTGAGCTGCGGCGGCGGTTCGGCGAAGAAGCTGCGCGGAGAAAGATGCCGGTGAAGTTTCCGGCGATGGCGATGGCGACGGACAACGCGGCGATGATTGCCGCGGCGGCGTGGGGGAAGTTTGCGGCGGGTGAGTTTGCGGGGGATGAGCTGGTGGCGAGGGCGGGATTGCGGCTGGGGGACTAGGTGCTAGGGACTAGCGACTAGCGACTAGAAACTACTTCAATGCCCTCTGAAATGCTCGTATAAGAGGACTGCCGCGATGGTGCCCGCAATCCAGAGGAAGGTTGTCATCCAAACTCTGAAGACCTGGGGCCAAACGATCGGAATGCGATCCAGAACTTTGTCGTCTTCTTCGGTTTGCTTGAAGCGATACGACGCTGTTGGGATCAAGGGAATGCCCGCAGCTACAAAGAACTTAGTCTTAAATTGAATGCTAGCCTCTTTGTCGGCCTCGTTGAGGTAGCTATGACCATAAAGCCCGTAGCCCCAACGCCAGCGCGAAAGCGGCAGCCATCGTTCCTTCGTTTCTTTTTCGAGGCGAGTCTTATGCGGTTCGACTTCTCGAGTGAGATCACTAGATTTGAGATTCCGTCGACGTATCTCTTCCTGGAGGTACTGCTTCGCTTCAGGCAGCAATCCATTTTCGCGAGCAGTCTGCAGTACCTGACCATCGGACATGTGCTGGTATGTTTCTGCAAACTCTGCTGGAGTTCTCATAGACGGGCGTGCCTACGCGTGTCGTGCGAAATGTAGAATCTTAGCGGAACAAGTCTAAATCGAAACGATTGGCTGGAGCTGCGCAATGCGGCTGCGGCGGTGAGAGAGCGCGTGGCGTCGTTGGAACTCTTCAATACTTTGAGCGGGAATGTGGAGCGGCTGGAGCCGGTGGGCGCGCCGGCGCTGCGCATGTATGCGTGCGGGCCGACGGTGTATGACTACGGGCACATCGGCAACTTCCGCACGTTTCTGCACGTGGATGTGCTGCGGCGCTTTCTGCGGCAGCAGGGCATGGCCGTGGAGCACGTGATGAACGTGACGGACGTGGACGACAAGATCATCCGCAATGCGATGGCGGCGGGGAAGTCGATTGCGGAGTACACGGCGCGGTATGAGAAGGCGTTCTTTGAGGACCTGGAGGCGCTGGGGATCGAGCGGCCGGAGCACACGCCGCGGGCGACGGAGCATATTCCGGAGATGGTGCGGCTGGTGGAGAAGCTGGCCGAGAAGGGCATCGCATACAAGGCGGAGGACGGGAGCTGGTACTTCCGCATTGCGAAGTTTCCGGATTACGGGAAGCTTTCGAAGAAGGACTTCGACGGGATTGAAGATGGCGCGCGCGTGGATGTGGACGAGTATGAGAAGGACGCGGCGCGGGACTTTGCGCTGTGGAAGGCGGTAAAGCTGGAGCCGGGCGGAAAGCCGGAACCGCATTGGGAGACTGCGCTAGGGCCGGGGCGGCCGGGCTGGCATCTGGAGTGCTCGGCGATGTCGGAGTCGCTGCTGGGGGAGAGCTTCGACCTGCATGCCGGCGGCGAGGACCTGATGTTTCCGCACCACGAGAACGAAATTGCGCAGAGCGAGTGCGCGACGGGCAAGACCTTCGCTCGGCACTGGATGCATGTGCGCTTCCTGCTGGTTGAGGGGAAGAAGATGTCGAAGAGCGAGGGCAATTTTTATACGCTGCGCGATCTTCTGCTAAAGGGGCACAAGGCGTCGGCGATACGGTATCTGCTGCTGTCGGTTCCCTATCGGCACCAGATGAACTTTACGTTTGAGGCGCTGGCGGCGGCGGCGAATGCGATCGACAGGCTGCGGACGTTTCATCAGCGGATATTGAAGGGCGAGTTCAAGGCTCCGGTGAATGAGGCGGTGCGCGCGGCGACGGCAAAGGCGGCGGAGGACTTTACTGCCGCGCTGGCGGACGATCTGAATACGGCAAGCGCGATTGCGGCGATCAGCGAGATGGTGCGCGCGGCGAACTCGGCGGCGGATGCGGGGACGCTGGGTGAGGAGAATGCGGAGGAGATTCTGCGCGTGCTGACGACGTTCGACGGCGTGTTTGCGGTGCTGATCGACCGCGATGCGGAGCTGTCGAAGGCGGCGCTGGAGTGGGCAAAGGAAGAGGGCCGCGAGGGTGAGGCGTCGGCGGAACTGACCGCGGCGATGGGCATCAGCGATGAGGAAATTGACGCGCTGGTGGCGGAGCGCACGCAGGCGAAGAAGACGCGGAACTTCGCGCGTGCGGACGCGATCCGCGCGGAACTCCTGGCCAAGGGCGTGGTGATTGAGGACGCGAAGGACGGCGTGCGCTGGAAGAGGAAGTAGGGCGAGGGACTAGTTGCTCGGGACTGGGGACTAGGAACTGACTTCGAGTTCGAGGTCTTCGACCCAATGGCTGTGGGGGCGCCAGGTGGAGAGCATCTCGGGCGTGGAGAAGACGCCGTGGCC
>DATNEM010000129.1:0-11086 GCA_035552995.1 Acidobacteriaceae bacterium
GGCGCGAGCCGATGGAAGATGCGCCCGCCACGTCGCTCATCGCCTGCGCATGCGCCGCGCACAGCAACACGCCGAGCGCACTGAGGCGTGCCCCACGCGAAAAGTGGCGTGCGAGACACATTCGCCGCACTGGATTCCCCAGAGTCATAAGCACCCACAGTTTAAGATGCGGGTTGCACCTCTTCCGGATGAAAAGCAGGGCGGTACTCGCGGCGACAACTACCGCTAAGTAACTGGAACTACGGGCCTGTCCTCTTTCCCTGATGATGGTTCAGCGTGCCGCCGCTAAAGAAGTGGTGGCGCACCATGGCGCGCCCCAGCAGGAAGACGCCGATGACGAAACAAACCAGCAGCAGGAATCTGCCCAATTCGCCCCACGCACGCTTATCTTCTGCGTTGTGATCAAACGTGTCATCGCTGGAATCTTTGCGGGGCCCGGGCAGTGCCATACATTCCTCAGACGCAATGACAGTGATGGAAGACGCCGATAGAAATCGTAGCGAGAAGCCGGCTGCCGAATTGGGAAAGTGTCACCCCGAACAAATCCGTGTACGGGTAACCCATCCAAGCTCCGCTTGGGTGGGTTTGCGCCACAGAAGTCAATCTGCTGCCGCCATAGATGGAACCTGTCATTCTGAGCCGAACCGGGGTCCCCGATGAGCGGTCTTTGCTCGTTGGGGTGAATCGGCGAAGAATCCCCGCATTTGTAGCTGCGAAAGACTCTCAGTGCCGCGTGCACATCGCTACGCTCCAGAATGCGGCAGAGAGACCTATCCCAACAAATCCCCCACTACATCTGCCGCTTTTGCCAGCGCGCCGTCCAGTGCGCCCGCGTCGGAGCCGCCGGCCTCCGCCAGGTCAGGCCGTCCGCCGCCCTTGCCACCCACCATAGCTGCAAGCTGGCTGACGATCTTCCCTGCCTGGACTTTTCCCGTCAGGTCCTTGGTCACGCCAACAATCAGCGAGACTTTGCCCTCAGCCAGCGCGCCCAGCACAACCACGCCCGAGCCGAGCTTCCCGCGCATCTGGTCCACGAGGTCGCGCATTGGGCCGCGGTCCAGCCCATCGACGCGCTGCACCAGCAGCTTGACGCCCTTTACCTCGACGGTCTTCGCATCGCCAGCGGCCGCGCTTGCGGACTTCATCCGCATCGCGTCCAGCTCGCGGCGCAGCTTCTTCATCTCCTCTTCCTGCGCGGCAATCTTGGTTCGCAAAGCTTCGGCCGCATTGGTCTCGGCGTTCGCGCCGGTAATCTGCCCCACCGCCCGCGCCACCTCATGGTCGCGGCGGAACTCGCCCAGCGCGCCCATGCCGCTCACGGCCTCAACGCGTCGCACGCCGGAGGAGACGGACCCTTCGCCCACCAGTTTGATCAGCCCGATCTCACCGGTCGCCGCGGTGTGGGTGCCGCCGCAGAGCTCCGTCGAGAAATCGCCGATCTTCACCACGCGCACTACATCGCCGTACTTTTCGCCGAACAGCGCCATGGCGTGATACTCGTTCACCGCGACGTCGATCGGTACATCCACCAGCGTCTGCACCTTGGTGTCGGCGAGTACCTGCTTGTTCACAATGTCTTCGATCTCGCGCAGCTCTCCCTCCGCCACGCCGGCGAAGTGCGAGAAGTCAAAGCGCAGACGCGCGCGATCGACGAGTGAGCCCGCCTGCTTCACGTGCCGGCCCAGCACCTCGCGCAGCGCGGCATGAAGTAAGTGCGTGCCCGTATGGTTGCGCGTCGTCGCCGCGCGGACCTCACCATCCACAACCGTATCCACCGTGTCGCCCACCGCGATTCGCTCTCGCGCGACAATCCGGTGCGCCCAAACGCCCTGCACCGGCTTCGACGCGCCGCTCACATCCGCGATGACAGCATTGTGGTCAGCGGAATAGAGCCAGCCCACATCCCCCACCTGCCCGCCGGAGTCGGCATAGAAGCTCGTCGCGTCCAGCACCGCCTCGCCCGCCTCGCCGGGCTTCAGCTCCGCCACGCCGACGCCGTCCTTCACCAGCGCCAGCACCTTCACGCCATCCACGCGCAGCGAGCCATAGCCTTCAAACTCAGTCTTCGCCAGCTCGCGATACACCGGCGCCGCCGTCTTCTGCGATCCGCCCTTCCAGCTCGCCCGCGCACGCGCCTGCTCCTCCGCACGAGCCTTTTCAAAACCCTCCATATCGAACGCAATGCCCGCATCACGCGCCGCGTCCACCATGAAGTCCAGCGGCATCCCGTAGGTTTCGTAAAGATGAAACGCCTTTGAACCAGAGCGAAGTGTCTCTTCATTCATCTGGCTCAGACCAAGTTGCAACGTGCGGGCAAACTGCTCTTCCTCCGCCAGCACGACCTTCGCAACGCGCTCCGCCGATTCCTTCAGCTCCGGATACGCATCCGCCATCTGGTCGCGCACGGCGTAGACCATCTCATGCAGAAAGGGCTTCTCCTGCCCCAGCAATCTTCCATGCCGAATCCCGCGCCGCATGATCTTGCGCAGCACATACCCACGCCCCTCATTCGACGGCACCACACCATCCGAGATCAGGAACGTCGCGCACCGCGCATGGTCCGCAATAATGCGCAGGCTGGCTGCACTCTTTTCATCGTTGGTCTGCTGACTCGCTGACTCGCTGACTAGCTGACTCGCTCTCTCAATCAGCGGCGTAAACAGGTCCGTATCAAAATTGCTCAGCACGCCTTGCAGCACGCACGCGATCCGCTCCAACCCCATGCCTGTATCGATCGATGGCTTGGGCAGCGGCGTCAGCCGATACACAGGGGAAGCCTTGTCACTCGCGTCCACGCTGCGGTCGAACTGCATGAATACCAGGTTCCAGATCTCGACATACCGCGCCTCATCCTGCGGAAACGGCTTGTCGACGTTCGGATCATCCCCCGCCGCCTGCCCAAAGTCGTAATAAATTTCGCTGCACGGTCCGCAGGGGCCGGTCTCGCCCATCTGCCAGAAGTTGTCCTTCGCGCCCAGACCGAAGATGCGCTCCTTCGGCACGCCCACGTCGATCCAGTAGCGCTCCGCCTCATCGTCTCTGGGCACCTGCGCATCGCCCTCAAAGATCGTCACGTAAAGCTTCGCCGGATCGATCCCCCACACCTGCGTCAGCAGTTCCCACGCATAGGCGATCGCATCCTTTTTGAAGTAGTCGCCAAAGGAAAAATTCCCCAGCATCTCAAAGAACGTGTGGTGGCGCCGCGTGAAGCCGACATTCTCCAGATCGTTGTGCTTGCCGCCCGCGCGCACGCACTTCTGCGATGTCGTCGCGCGCGAATAGTCCCGCCGTTCCGCGCCGAGAAACACATCCTTGAACTGGTTCATGCCCGCGTTGGTGAACAGCAGCGTGGGGTCGTTCGCCGGCACCAGCGAGGACGAGTGCACACGCCTGTGCCCCGAGCCGGCAGCCGACCTCTTGCCCTCAAAAAAACGGAGAAAATCCTCGCGAATCGCGCTGCCGGAGCGCGCATTTTCACTTGTCGCCATAGGGATTTAAGTCTACCAGCGGCCCGGTCAGCACCGCGTCACTGAGACTCATCCCGCGCCCCACACCGCGCCTTCCATCAGCGTCACCGCATCCGTCGCCTTGCGCAAGGCAAGAAAACTCGCCCGCTGCTCCGCCATCGCCATCACGCTCACCAGCGCGTCGAAAGCATCCTCACTCCCGCGCGCCTTCGCCACCACACCCCGCCCCAGCGCGGCGTATGCCCGATCGCCGCGCCGTTTCGCCAGCCACGCCGGCCTCGCCTTCGCACTGCCTTTGTTCACCTCGCCCGTCAGCAGCCGCGGATAAATCTCCACCATCAGCGGCCGCGCAACCTCCGCCCGCAGCTCCGGCTCCTCAAACGGCCACACGCGAAAGCCGGCCGCATGCAGCCGCTGCAGTTGTGGAATCCCGCGCAGCGTCCCCGTCCCCACCGCGCCCGCTCCGCCAATTTGAAACGGCGACTTCGGCGCAATGCCCTTTACCCGCGCCGCCAGCGTTGCATCCAGAATCGCCGCCCGCACCTTGCACGCCTCATCCGCGCGCCGCAGCATCCGCACCGCCCCCGCATCCCCGCAAAACTCCGGCGGCTTCTTACCCGTGCGCCGCGGCCCCACGCGCCCCCAGAAGCGCGCCTCATCGCACTCGCGCGCCAGCCACCCCTCGCCATGCGCCGCAACAATCTCCCAGAACTCCATCGCGCTCACCGCGCCATGCTCTCGCACAAACCACGCCGGATAGCTGAAGCAGAAATCCACGCCAACCACCATGCGCGGAGTCTCGCGCGCCATCGCAATCAGCGCGTCGACCAGCTCCGCACGCGTTCGGCCGCCCTCCAGCGCCACGCAGCCGCCAAACACCTCGCCGCCATCCGCCGTCCAAATCCCCGCCCAGATCTTTCTCCGCTGCCCCGCCGCGCTCGCGTCCCCCGACCAGTCGATTGCAACAATGCGCTCAATGCCCGCATCCACTCCCACCAACGCCCGCGTCACCCCCGCGGCCCCACCGCCGGCCCCCGCGGAACCTTTCCCCCGCGCCTCGCGTACTCTCTTCCTGGAGGGGGACTCGCCCGTGATCAAGCTTCTGCTCTTCTGCATTCTTCTCGTGCTCTGCTGGCCACTCGCGCTCATCGCCCTGTTTCTCTATCCGATCGTCTGGATCGTCTCGCTGCCCTTCCGCCTTATCGGTATCACCATCGCCGGCACATTCGCGCTCATCACCGCGATCTTCATGTTCCCCCTCCGCATCCTCCGCGCCGTCTAGGCAGCTAGCGATGCCTCATCCTGGCGAAGCGCATCGCGCCATAGTCGAGGGCACAACCCGCATTTTCCTCCATAAATAAATGCTTCTTTATCCGTTCCTGATCCGTGCTTTTATCCGTGTGCATCCGCGTTAAGCAGTTAAGTCGAGCCACTACTGTTCCGTCTCGAACTCCTCCGCCTCCACCCCCCACTCGCGCAGCAGCTTCCACACCGTTGCGCTCGAAAATCCCGCGCGCAGCAATCGACCCATCGCGCGCGCCTGCTCCTTCTGCCCCTCCGGTTTCGCCATGCGCTTGCGTTCGACATATTCACGCGCAAGCTTCAGCTCATCCACATCCGCATACGCCTCGCCCACCTGCTTTGCGACGATCCCGCGCGGCACGCCCTTCGCCGCCAGGTCCTGCTCCACGCGCCTTCGCCCCAGCTTGTGGTCCTCCTTGCGCACTCGCGTGTAGGTCGCCGCAAAACGGACATCGCTCAAATAGCGCAATTCCTTCAACCGAAGCACGACGGCGTCCATCGCCTGCGCACCGGCCTCTCCCGGCACCGCCCGCAAAGCCATCAGCCTGCGCAACTCGCGTTCCGTCCGCATACGACGGCCCAGCGCAGCCGTCGCATAGTCAAACAGACCGGCCTCGCCCAGCGGCTCCCGCGTTTTTGTCTTCTGATAGTTGCTCTTCATTGGCGTCTCAAAATCCGCGATCATCCGCGTCGATCCGCGGTCGCTTTTACTTCTCCGCATACTTCCCGCTCTTGGTCCAGCGATCGCACCAGTCGCTCACCACCGCATTCCACAGCTCGGAGTTCTGTGGCTTCAGCACCCAGTGGCCCTCATCCGGGAAGTAGAGAAAGCGCGAGGGCACGCCCTGACGCTGCAGCGCGGTATACAGCTCGAACCCCTGCGACACATCCAGCCGGTAGTCCCTCTGCGAATGGATCACCAGCGTCGGCGTCTTCGCATTCTGGATGTACTCCTTCGGCGACCACTTGCGGAACGGGTCTTCACTCGCCGGCAGTCCCGCATGGCCATCACCACTCTCTCCTTTGTTTGTCATCCCCGAAGGGGATCTGCGTTGCTTTTCGCCTTCATCCCGAGCGGAGCGCGCAGCACGCAGTGGAGGGCCCCCCGCATTTGTCTTTGTCTTGTCATTCCGCAGCGCAGCGGAGGAATCTGCTTTTCTGGCGCCCATCGGATCATACGCAGCAGAAAACCCATCCCACCCTGTCGGAAAATCCTCCGGCCTCCTGAACTCCCACTCCGGAAACCACATCTCCTCCGTCGCCCCATACGCCGCCTCGGCGTCGTACAGCCCGTCGTGCGTCACAATGCACTTGAATCGGTTGGTGTGCGTCAGCACCCATTCCGCCATGTAGCCGCCATAGCTCGCGCCCAGCGCGCACTCGCGCGTCTTGTCGACAAAGGGATACTTCGCCTCGGCATAGTCCAGACCCTTCATCAGGTCCTCATATGCGCGCCCGCCCCAGTCGCCGCTGACTTCATCCACAAACTTCTGCCCATAGCCCGTCGACCCGCGCCGGTTGATGCCGATCACCACATAGCCGCTCGCCGCCATCAGCTCCCAGTTCCACCTGTAGCTCCACGCATCGCCCCACGCCGTCTGCGGCCCTCCATGCAGCAAAAACTTCACCGGATATTTCTTCTTCGCATCGAACCCCGGCGGCTTCAGCAGAAACCCCTCAACCTTCGTCCCCTCCGCCCCGGTGAACCAGAAGGGCTCCAGTGGATTCAGATCAAGCGCACTCATCAAGGGAGAGTTAATGTGCGTAATTTGCGTCACCTCCGCGTCCTGCCTGCTCGTTACACCGAGCCGGTCCGCCGACGGATGGCCGTCTTTCATGATGCCAATGCTCCCCTCCCCCGGACGGATCGCGACGAGCTCCGCGGGCATATTGGCCTTCATTTGTTCCGCGATAAAGGATGGGCGATTGGGATCGAGTAATACACCGCCGCCAAGCGCAGGTATTTTTACAGGCTTCGGTATCGGTACACGTTGCACTGAGCTATATTCGCCATCGCCTTCATATAACGTGGGCTTGCCATCAATCGTGGTTACATAAATGCGCTCCTGCCCTTCGAATCCACTGACAAATACGACTACGACCGCGTTCTCTGTATCCCAAGCGAACTCATCTACCCAACCATCAAACTTCGGCATCAGCTCCTTCGGCTCGCCCCACTCGCGCGGGCAGTTCCTGTTCCCTGTTCCCTGATCCCTGTTCCCTCCGCACTCCCGCTCACTCACCACCAATCTTTCCCGATCGCTCTCAAACCCCGCCTGCCTCTGCGACCGAAACGCCAGCCACTTCCCATCCGGCGAGTACTCCGGCTCGTCATCACTTCCAGCACTCGTCGAAACCCTCACCGGCTTCGCATCCGGCTCATCCAGCCGCAGCGTAAACACATCGTTGTTCGTGCTCGCCGCCGGCACCTCATCCAGATTCGTCACATACGCAATCTCCTTCGAATCCGGCGCCCAGGCATACTCCTGCGGACCGCCCAGCATCCACGTCGGCGTCTCCGCATCCCCCACATCCCGCGCCGTCGTCACATCCCGTATCGCCACCGCCTTTGTCTTGTCATCCTGAGCGGAGCGAAGGACCCCTGTATTTGTTTTTTCGGGTGGGTTTGCAGCATTTCCGGGTGCCCCATCCGTACGCGCACTTTGCGGGCGGGTGGAGTCATAATCCGACAAATCCGCCACCAGAATGTGCGTCCGCTTTGCCCCCGTCCAGTGGTCCCAGTGCCGATACAGCAGCCCATCCCACACCTGCGCCTTCACCGGATTCTTCGCCGCCGCCTCGTCCTTCGCCTTGTCGCAGGCGTCCTCATCGCCCCATGCCGCTGGCTTCGCGTTCTTCCACGCACTCACATCCCGCGTGCCACCAATCTCGATACCCCCCACAGAACTGTCATCCTGAGCGGAGTCTGGCGCGCTCGCGCCAGACGAAGTCGAAGGACCTGCATTTGTCTTTGTCGCGCCGCTGCCCTTCACACTGCACTCCGGCCACACCTCCGTCGTCAACATCAGCCGCCGCGAATCCGGCGACCAGACCGCCCCATCCGCGTCCCCACTGATGCCTGTCAACACATTCGCCGGCCCAACCGTCCCCGTCTTCTCATCCCACGCCGCCACCGCAATCCGCGCAAAGCTCTCATCCTTCCCCGGATTCTGTGTCCAGCTCACGCGCGTCCCATCGGGCGAGAACCGCCCAAAACTCTCCCCCGCGCCCGTCGTCACCTGCCGCTCACCGCCCCTACTGCCGTCATCCCGAGGGACTCCCGCATTTGTTTTGTCATTCCGCAGCGTCGGCGCTTGCGCCGATGCGGAGGAATCTGCTTCTCCGTTAAGCCGCACCACCCACAAATGGTTCGTCTTCGTGTTCTTCTCCAGCGAAACATCCGTCACGCTGAACAGCACCCACCTGCCGCTCGGTGAGATCTGCGGATCGCTCACCCGCTTCATCGCCATCAGGTCGGCAAACGTCATCGGCCGCTTGCCGGTGTTCTGAACCTGCATATTGGGTGCCCCATTCACGACGGCTTTATCGTCGTGGGTGGGAGGCGCAGTCTGTGCCGCCACAACCGCACCGAATCCTCCCCATACCACCACCACCGCCAGCACAACCACCCGCATCCGCATCATCGCGCCAGTCTAAATCCGCGCGCAAAGCTCCGTCGTCTTGGCTGTGAGCTGAAGAGCTGTCAGCTTACAGCTCAGGAAACCTTGCTCTCCTCAATTGGCCCCGATGCCCGCGGAACCCAACCGCCGCCCCGCTCGCGAAACTTTTTCCCCTCACCTGCGGTCTAAACAAACCGTGTCAAGCAATTTCTTTTCCTCGCCCGCAAGTCGCCGCAAATCAATCCCTGCGGCTCATCGGAAGGGCACCTGAGTTTCCACGGACTCGCTAGAATAGAAGAGAGGGGAACAAAGCGCTTCAGAGGCTGCGGAAAAACGTTGGTTTTGAAGCCCCTCCCCGGGCGGACGGAACAATAGTGGTAAACGACTGAATCCAGGATAGATATTTGCTAAGTCGTTCGTTATCAAGATCAAAACACGCAAAGCCAATCGAATCTGGATCTTAGGTATTGAGATACCGGGGGAGGAGGGTACAAAAATCATGAACATTGCAGCCAAAGCCCTTGCCCTTGCCCTTCTCGCCTCGCCCCTCACCCTCTGCGCCCAGGAAGGCTTCGGCAAGCTCGACCCCGCGCCGCCCACCGGCCACACCGTCGACGAGATCATCCAGAAGTTCGGCCAGCAGGAGAGCGCCTTCAAAAAGGCCCGCGAGCAGTACACCTTCCGCCAGTCCGTCAAGATCGACACCCTCGACGAGGACACCAACAAGGTCGACGGTGAATGGCAGCAGGTCACCGACATCGTCTTCGACCCCGACGGCAAGCGCACTGAGCATGTCGTCTTCGCACCGGCCAACACGCTGGAGCGCATCATGCTCCAGCAGCAGGACCTCGACGATCTCGAGCGCGGCTTCCCCTTCGTCCTCACCGCCGAGCAGTTGCCCAAATTCAACATCACCTACTTGGGTCGCCAGAAGGTCGATGAACTGGACACCTACGTCTTCTCCGTCGTCCCCAAGGTCATCACCGTGAAGGACCGCGAGTTCGAAGGCAAGGTCTGGGTTGACCAGCAGGAGCTGCAGATCGTGCTGATCAACGGCAAGATCGTTCCCGACGACTTCCGCGAGGGCCACGAGAACATGTCGCCGCCCTTCAGCACCTACTATGAGCAGATAGACGGTAAATACTGGTTCCCCACCTACACCAAGGCCGACGCCGAATTTCACATTCCGGCGACCAGGGATGCGCTCGCCGACGACATTCACGTGAAGGCCGTCGTGAAATACACCGACTACAAACAGTTCCACGCCACCAGCCGCATCCTGTTCAACGGCGAAGACATCACCAACAACCACCCGTCGGACACGCAACCGTCGCAGACGCCGCCCACGCAGAAGTGAGCGACGGATTACTCGGATGGAGGAGGGGTTTTTGATAGGGCGTGGCTTTAGCCACGCCATCAAGGTTCGCCCTTTATGACTGGTTGTTGCTTGATCGCTGCGCGATCGAGCAACAACCAAATCAGGCAGCCGGCTCCGCCGACTCGAAGTAGAGATAGCGACGCCAGCTTGGGTCCGCCGAACCGATCATGCGCATGATGTGGCGCGAAGTATGCAGGCTGAAGGAGTGTGGCTCGCGTGTGAGCTTCATGTCCGTCAGCTCGCTCAAAAGCGAGTTGCCCTTGCGCCGGTTGCAGTCGTGGCAGCACGCGACGAGATTCTCCCACGTCGAAAGGCCGCCGCGCGAACGCGGGATCACGTGGTCCAGCGTCAGCTCGCCGGCAGTAAGGATGATCCCGCAGTACTGGCACGTGTTCCGATCGCGCAGCAGGATGTTCTTCCGCGACAGCGCGCGCGTCTGGTGCGGGATACGCCGATACTCCAGCAGCCGGATCACGCTCGGCATCGCCACCTGCATCCGCGCCGCGTGCAGCACCGCGCCCTGCTCCTCTTCCGTGCGCGCGACGCCCTTGAGCACCAGCACCAGAGCGCGCCGCGCGCCGCAGATGTTGATCGGTTCGTAGGAGGCATTCAGCACGAGCACAGGCGTCTGCATGGCCGGCTGGCGGAAGACGCCGATGCGCACGTCGAGGTCGGTCGCCGGACGCGCATGACCATGATTGTGCGCGTGGCCGGCATGACGGTTGGCGATTGCCCGCTGCTTCCGCATCTTCTGCGACATGTGCGACGCCTGCATTGCTCTTGCTCCTCCCGTTTACGCTGTCCCTTGTTGAGCTGCTCCTCCATCCCACATCGCGACCGTCGGCTTCTGCGCGCGTGCCAGCGTTGCGACCCAGACCTTGCCTGCACCGGCGCGGCGCAGCACGCGCGAACACTCCCGCGCCGTGGCGCCGGTGGTGTAGATGTCGTCGATCAGCAGCACCTCGCAGCCGGGCGTCAGTTTCGCGGCATCGGCTGCGAACGCGCCTTCGAGATTGCGGCGGCGGCTGTGCGGGTTCAGCTCAAACTGGCTCCGGGTGTCGCGACGGCGGGTGAGCACGCCCTCGACGCGCAGCAGCTTCCAATCCGGCACGAGCGTGCGTAGATGCTTGATCGCCGCATCGGCCAGCAGCACCGACTGGTTATACCCGCGCTGTCGCTCCTTCGATGGGAACAGCGGTACGGCAATGACGATCAGCTCGCGCGCTGCCTGCTCGCGCAGCGTCACGATTGCATCGGCAAGATGCCCGCCGAGCAAGTCCGCGACGCCGCCCATGCGCTCGTACTTCAGTAGATGCACC
>DATNEM010000130.1:0-19556 GCA_035552995.1 Acidobacteriaceae bacterium
GTCGTGCTATTCGTCCTCGGCGGCTTCGCCACTCTGTGCACCCAGGGCGGATGGCTGCAGCCGTATAGCGTCATCGCCTACGTGCTGGTGCCGCTGGCCTTCATCATCGTCGCCGCCGGCATGATGGCCAGCCCGCGCACCACGCGCTTTGTCGAATCCGTCTTCACCGCACCGGTCAGCCGCAGCGACTGGCTCATCGCAAAATTCCTTGTGCTCCTCTCGCTGGCCGCCGCATACTACGCCGCGCTGCTTCCCGCGATGCTGGTCTATACCGCGCACGTCGGCGTTCCATTCCTGCTGCACAAATATCTCCTCTGGTGCCCCGGCATCCTGCTCGCAGAGATCGCCATCGGCTCGCTCATCGGCATCCTCTTCATCGGCCGCAGCGTCATGGCGCCCATCGGCACCGCCATGGGCCTGCTGCTTGCCTACGTCGTTTTCATCCCCATGCAGGAGGTCATGGTCACCCAAGGCAACGGCGCTACGCGTACCGGTCACATCACTCTGGCCAGCCCCGCCGTGCTGATCAAGAACGCGCTCGGCTTCGCCTTCGGCAGATCCATCCTGTCTGCAACGCGCATGACGTGGATCAGCCTCGCCATCCTCGTCTTGGGCTCACTCGTTCTCGCCGCCTGGGTCTTCCTCCGAGCCCAGGGCGTCGAAACCTGGGAGACCACGCGGCCCAAGCGCTGGGCCATCTTCCTCGCCATCCTCACCATCGCGCTCTTCCCTGTCCTCTTTGCGGAAACCAACTACGACACCCCCGCGCCTTCACTCGACAACGGGCCGCAGTTCCGCATGAACTTCCAACTGAGTTCCTACGCAACACTCGTCCGCCCCGGAGCGCCCCCACCTCGCAACTGCTGCAGGCCAATCCTCAATTTGGACTTCGGCAGGCTGACCACGGATCGCACCAACCACGCCGACCTTCTCCTCTTCCTGCCCGTCGATCCCGCACAAGCCGTCACCGACCTCCACCTGGCTCTCAGCGGCAACAACCTTGACATAACTGCCGATCCCGCCGCGCTCACTCAGCCCGCTCCGCAGCGCACGCCCTACACCTATACCAACGACCCCAACCCAAGAATCCCGGACGCGCCCAAGTCCACCTTCGGCGGCATGGTTCGCATTCCCATCACTATCGAGCCGCACCACGCCTGGGACCTCGGCAACAATCGTTATCCGTTCAACATCACCGCCACATACAACGTCGCCGGCGATCCCCAACCCCACACCTTCACCGAACACGCCGCCGTCTTCGCCCAGGTCGGCGCAATGGCCCAGATGGCGCTCGCGTCCCTCTGCCTTCCCCTCTTCTGCTTCGGGATGGCCTTCGCCCGCTGGAGGCGCACACGATGACCGCCGCCACCACTCCCGCGCCGAACTCCACGGACTACGCCGTTGAAATGGACTCGCTCACGCGCCGCTTCGGTGACTTCACCGCCGTCGATCGCATCACGCTGCGCATCCCCAAAGGCCATCTCTACGGATTCCTCGGCCTCAACGGTGCAGGCAAGACCACCACCATCCGCATGTTGACCACACTGCTGGCGCCGACGTCCGGCATGGCAAAGCTCTGGGGCCACAACGTCGCTACCGATCCTCTCGCCGTCCGCCGCCTCATCGGCCTCGTCAGCGACGAGACCAGCGAGAGCCAGTCCGGCTGGACCGCGCGCGAGTACCTGCTCTACTTCGCGCGAATTCGCAATATCCCCTCGCCGCGCGATCACGTCGAGAAGCTCCTCAACGATGTCGGCCTAGAGCCCGCCTTCCGCGGCAAGCTCATCGGCACCTACAGCACCGGCATGAAGCGCCGCGTCGAGATCGCCCGCGCGCTGATGGGCGCCCCCAAAGTTCTCTTCCTCGACGAGCCCACCCGCGGCCTCGACCTCCCCGCCAAGCGCGAGATGTGGAACCTCCTCCGCCGCCTCGCCGTCGACGAGAACGTCACCACGTTCCTCTCCAGCCACGACTCGCACGAGATTCGCAGCCTCTGCAATGAGATCAGCGTGATCAACAAAGGCCGCGTCGTCTACACCGGCGCCACCCACTCCCTTGGCGACGACCTCGACAGCTTCGAAGAAAACCTCATCGCGCTCCTCACCCAATCTCACTAAGCGCTAAGAAACTGGGTGCTCCATCCAAGCTTCGCTTGGGTGGGTTGCCTTTTTATTTGTCATCCCCGAAGGTGATCTGCTTTGTCTTTGCTTGTCATTCTGAGCCGCAGGCGAAGAATCCCCGTATTTGCTTTTGTCATTCCGCAGCGTTCGACGCCAGTCGAATGCGGCGGAATCTGCTTCTCTACCGAATAAAATAGATTCGTGATCAAGCCCCGCCCCGGCCAGCGCATCGCCGTCGACATGGATGAAGTTATGGCCGACGCCGTCGCCGAGCACCTCCTCCGCTACAACCGCGACTTCGCCGCCACCCTCACCAAGGCCGACCTGCACGGCAAACGCTTCTGGCAGGTCGTCCCCGAGCCTCACCTCGACGCCCTCGACGACTACCTTCGCGCCGAAGACTTCTTCGCCGTCCTCGACGTAATGCCTGACGCTCCTCGCGTCCTCAAGGCTCTGCAGCAGCGCTACGAAGTCTTCATCGCCTCCGCCGCCATGGAAGTCCCAACCTCCTTCACGCCCAAGTTCGAGTGGCTCGGCCGCCACTTCCCTTTCATCCCGCACACCCACATCGTCTTCTGCGGAGACAAATCCATCCTCGCCGCTGACTACCTCATCGACGACAACCCGCGCCAGCTCGAACTCTTCCGCGGCACCGGCATCCTCTATGACGCGCCGCACAATGCGCGCATCACCGGCTACACCCGCGTCCGCTCCTGGCTGGAGATCGAACAGCTCTTCCTCGCGAAATAACCCACCGCCGATATACTCATCCCCATGCGCCCTCGCCTCGCCTGCGCCGCCACCGCCGTTCTGCTGCTGCCCCTCCCGCACCTCTCGCACAGCGCGCGCGCTCAAGCCCCCTCCGCTCTCCCTGCCGCAGCCGCGGCAGCCGAAGCCTCGATCAGCGCCGATCGCATCCGCGCCCACGACCGCTTTCTCGCCGACGATCTCCTCGAAGGCCGCGCGCCCGGCCTGCGCGGCGGAGAGCTCGCCGCCAAATACATCGCCACGCAGTTCGCCCTCGACGGCCTCTTACCCGCTGGCGACAACGGCACCTACTTCCAGCAGGTCGGGTTCTTCGGTATGACGGTCCGCCAGAACGCAACCACCTTCGCCCTCGTCCCTGCCACAGGCGCGCCCATCCCACTCCGCTTCGGCGCCGACTACGTCGTCTTCAACCCGCGCCACACACCCACCGTCGACATCGACGCTCCCATCGTCTTCGCCGGCTACGGCGCCACCGCGCCTGAATACCAGTGGGACGACTACGCCGGCACCGACGTCCGCGGCAAAGTCGTCCTCCTCATCGTCGGCGATCCGCCCTCCGACGACCCCGCCTTCTTCGCCGGCAAAACCCTCACCTACTACGGCCGCTGGACCTACAAGCTGGAGCAGGCCGGCCGCATGGGCGCCATCGGCGCGCTCATTATCCATCGCACCGACCTCGCCAGCTATCCCTGGGCCGTCGTCCAGAACTCCAACTCCGGCGAGCGCACCTTCCTCGCCGACGATAAAAACCCGCAGGTCGCCGCCGCCTCCTGGATTCAACACGACATCGCGGACAAACTCTTCGCCGCCGCTGGCCTCCCACCCACCGACGCCGAAATCGACGCCGCCGGCAAGCGCGGCTTCCACGCCATCCCCCTCTCCGTCCGCCTCAAGGCGCACATCGAATCCACGGTGCGCCCGTATCAATCACCCAATGTCGTCGCCAAACTTCCCGGCGCATCCACCTCGCCCGACCGCGCCGTCCTCTACACCGCGCACTATGACCATCTCGGCCTCGCCGCCACGCCCAACCAGGGCGACAGCGTCTACAACGGCGCCGTAGACAACGCCACCGGCTGCGCCATCCTGCTCGAACTCGCGCGCGTCTGGGCTTCTCTCAAGACTCCGCCGCCGCACTCCGTCTACTTCGCCTCTGTCACCGCGGAGGAACAAGGCCTGCTCGGCTCCGAATATCTCGGCCAGCATCCGCCCATTCCCGCATCGCAGATCGCGCTCGACCTGAACTACGACGCCATCCAGCCCTTCGGCGACCCGCTCCAGGTCAACGTCGATGGCGCCGAGCGCACCACCTTCTTCCCCACCGCGCAGCAGACCGCCGAGCGTTTCCACATGGCCATCGTCACCACCTCGCACCCCGAGGCCGGCGAGTACTATCGCTCCGACCACTTCTCCCTCGCCCGCGTCGGCATTCCGTCCTTCTCCATCGGCGAAGGCACGCTCTACGCCGGACACGATACCGCATGGGGTCTCGCACGCGACGACGACTACACCGCGCACCGCTACCACACCGTCTTCGACAACTACACGCCCGACATGGACTTCACCGGCAACGCCAGAGTCGCGCGCTTCGGCTTCGATCTCGGCTGGCAAGCACTCTCTGCGCGTGGCCCCATAACCTGGAACGCAGGCGACGAGTTCTTAGCAGCACGGCAGCGATCACTCAGTCAATGAATCGGGTGGCCGATCCTTCACGGCGTCATTGCGAAGCGTGGGTTGACTTTGCACTTGTCTTTCCGAAATTTAAAGATGCTCCTTTAGCGGGTTGACCTCAAGCACCGTATACTTGCCGCTAACCCGGAAGGAGGAACATTCTTTGCGTTCAATCCTCTATACCGCCGCGCTCGTCTCTCTTGTCTTCGCTGCATCTGCACAATCGCCGCAAACTTCTGCGCCCGCACAGAAGGAGCAAGCCACACCTTGCAAAGCGAAGCTACCTCCGCCTGTCTCTGTGGGCCCGCAAATGAGTCAGTACGCTGCCGATCGTGAAAACGCGATGGCGCGCGCAAATCTCGCATACAGCTGCCGCGACTACGAAGCCGCCTATCAGCTTTACCGCAAACTTCTGGACACATATCCCAAAGATGCTCGGCTGCTTACCATGGCAGGAGAAACGGCCGACCGCACAGGGCGCCCGGAAGAAGCCGTGCTCCTCTATGAGCGGGCCTTTTCCGAAAACAACAGATATTCTTGGAACCTCCGCGTTCGGCTGATGCAGGACTTCATCCGCCTTGGCCGCTGGCAGGACTTCGAGGCCGAACGTCTCGATACCCGTAAAGCTTCACTGAGTGGCCGAGACAGCACTCTCCCTGCCGACAAGGGTTACATCATTGAAAATCCGGGCACAGGCCATGAATTTTTTAACGTCATGGAGTTTCCCTCTCTCCATGGAGACGACCACACCCGCGAGAGATATGTTCTCTATGAGGAGAAGGACCCCTGCACTGGGTTCACGCCTTACATCGACCTCGAGTCGCCCGGCGCAGGCAGCGTCCCCACGGATGGTTCACCCGCAACTGATCGTACCTTTTCACTCGTGGCCTTTCCATCGCTCAACACGCGATGGCTGCTGAAAACTTACCCCAAGGGCGAGCCTGACTACAAAACTGTACGGGCTGACGTGCTCTCCGTACTTGTCAAACCGCTCACGCTGCACTTCAACGCCAATACGCCTTGTCCCGCGGCATAGGCGCAGAACAAACCTTAGCGTCTGCGTACAGGCATCGTACCTACTTCTTGCTCTCTGCTTCTGCCTGGATTCGCCCAATCTCGTCGGTCAGTTCATTTTCGAGGCGGACGCCTTCATTCAGGTCGCCAACGCCGCCCGGCGTCCCCATCATCCTGCGCATCTCGGCGTAGCTGGGCGCCGGAACGAAGTCGTGGAACCGCGCATTCAGGTTGATCTGCAGGTCGGACATTTTGGCGTACAGCCCCAGCATGTCTGCCGCGGACTGGGTTGCGTCGTCGAGCTGGGCGGGTGTCATCGATGCCGGGTCCTGGTTGCGCAGACCGTAGCTCACCCCGCGCAGGAATGACCTGTCCGTGCTGGCTTCCTCGTCGTCGATCTGGCGGAACATCTCATACAGCGTGGTGTAGCGCTGTACGTCGGACTGCGGCATCAGAGCCAGCGTCTCGGTGCCCTGCAGCGACTTCCAGGTGGCATCCACGTAGTTCGGCAGAGTGTGATACCAGCTGAACTCGCCCGGCCAGCTGCTGCGCGGCGCTCCGGGAATGCGCGCGCAGATAGGTGAAGATCGCGATGTTGCGCTGGAGGATCGGAATGAACCGGCTGAACTCGGCGCGCTGCGTGCGGTACACGGCGAGGTTGATCTGGTACTCGGTTGCGAGTTCGCGGCGTGCCTCCGCAAGTTCCTGGCGATGATGAATATACTCGACGCCTTGCTCCATGCCGATGGCGATCAGAATGCCGAGCACAACGATGAACAGATGCACGAAAAAATCGCGGCGGGTAATGCCGCCATGGGCCGGCGGATGGATGTCGATCACGGGTACGTTTTCCTCAACAGGGATTTCAGCAGATTGCTCAGCAGCGCTTTCGGGTGGATCAGGCTCGGGCGGTGCTCCTTCGGGTGGTTCGGAGTTGGGTGCCGCCCTCAGCGCGACCGAAGGCGACGGATCGGAATGGGACTGCATACTTGCGGCGGGAGAGGTGTCGTCTTGCTCTTTCATGGGCGGGGTTCAGTTGCCGAGTCTATCCCAACCACTGATCGATGGAACACCGTTGGGCAGCCCGTCGTGTATCCAGGTTGGAGAGTGTCAAGTTTTCTTTTGCATTCTTATGAATCCACACGGTTTGTCCACCAAAACTCGCGCGCCCAAACATCTACAATAGAAGGAGGGGAAATTAGGTGGGTTTTGGCCCGGGCGGGCGAAAACCGCTAAGTCTTTTGTTTTCAAGATCAAAACGTGCAACCCATTTGTTTTCTAGAATATGCGATTTTTAGGGGGGAGGGGGGTCCATGGTGGGTCGGAACCAAACCCCGCCACGGCTGATTGCGGTAGACATGGACGGAACCCTCCTCGGCGAGACCGGCCAGG
Source organism: Acidobacteriaceae bacterium (assembly GCA_035552995.1). GTDB lineage: Bacteria > Acidobacteriota > Terriglobia > Terriglobales > Acidobacteriaceae > Edaphobacter. The sequence goes on from DATNEM010000130.1 coordinate 6,966, forward strand.
TGTCTCCGCGGAATCTCGCCGCGCTCCTCGCCGCGCACGCCGCCGGGATCGAAGTCGTCGTCGCCACCGGTCGCCGCCATGCCTACGCCATGCGCGTGCTTCGCCCGCTGGAGCTGCCGCACGCCTGCGCCCTCATCAGCTCCAACGGCGCCGTCACCCGCACCCTGGGTGCCCCGCCCAAGCCCCGCTTGGATGGGATGGAGAATCCGCCGGGTGCCCCATCCGTACGCGCTCTTTGCGGACGGGTGGGGGAAGCGGTCCCCACCGAACTGATCGCGCGCACGCATATGTCTCTGGAGACAGCCCTCTGGCTCTGCGGACATCTCGGCGAACTCCGCGATGCCCTGGTTCTCACCTTCGACACCGTCGGCGAAGATGGTGAGGACACTCGCGGCGCCCTCGTCGTGGAGCACCTCAACACGCTCCACTCCTCCATCGCCCGCTGGATGGAAGCCAACGAGCCCTATCTGCTTGAGATCACACCCATTGAGCAGGCGCTTCAGTCCACTCACGGCGGCGTCGCCGGCGCTCCGATTCAGGCGATGCTCTGCGGCACTCCGGAACGCATGCGCGCCGCCGAAGCCCACCTGCTGCTCGACCCGCGTGTCGTCGCCGTCGGCCACACGCCGGACTCCGTCGAACCGCACCACGACATCGCACTTCATCGCACCGAATACCCGGCCCGCGATCTCTCCATCCTCGACATCCTTCCCGCCGGATGCAGCAAGGGCGCGGCGTTGCTCGCGTTCGCCGCCTCCCGCGGCATCGATGCATCGGGCATTCTTGCCATCGGCGACAACTGGAACGATGTCTCGATGCTGGAAGTCGCCGGCTCCGCGGTGCTGATGGACAACGCGCCCGATGACTTGAAGCAACTCGCCCGCCAGCGCGGCTGGCCCATCGGCGCCTCCCACCGTGACGACGGCGTCGCCGTCGCCATCGAATCCGCACTGGGAATTACGAAGGAGGTGTTGTCATTCTGAGCCGAATCGGGGCCCCCGGCGAGCGGTCTTTGCTCGCTGGGGTGAGTAGGCGAAGAATCCCCGCATTTGTTGTTACGCCCGACCTTCAGCTGTGGAGGCTCGCCAGCGCCTTCGGCAGCTTCTCATATATCCCGCCGAAGCCGCCGTTCGAAAGGATCGCCACCACATCGCCCGCGCGCAGCTCAGGCGCGATCTTCGCCACGATCGCGTCCGCATCGTTCTCCAGCGCCGATTCCTGCCCCCGCGCGCGCAACGCCGCCACGACAGCCTCGGGATGCAGCCGCTCCCCTTCCGGAATCGCCTCCGACTTGAATACCGCAGCAAGCACGCTGCGATCCGCCAGCGCGAGGCTTTCGACCAGCGCCTCTTCGAAGACATTGCGGCGCAGCGTGTTGGACCGCGGCTCCAGCACCGCCCACAGCCGACGGTCCGGATACGCCGTCCGCAGCGCGCGCAGCGTCTCGCGGATGGCTGTCGGATGGTGCGCGAAGTCATCGATGATGGTCACCCCGCCGATCTCGGCGCGCACCTCCAGACGCCGCTTCACCGACTTGAAACTTCCGAGCGCCTCGACGATCGCCTCGGCAGGCACGCCCTGCCCTGCCGCCAGCGCCGCCGCCGCCGTCGCATTCAGCGCGTTATGCTCGCCAGCCATCGGCAGCGTAAGCTCCGCAAACGGCTGGCCAGCGCGCAACAGGGTCCATCGTGAACCACCGCCCCCGCCGTTCGACGAAATGACGCGCATGTCTGCGATGCGCCAGTGCGACTCCAGCCCGAAGCCGTATCGCTCCACGGCGCAGAACGCCCGCGCCACGCACTCGCTCACATTCTCGCTGCCGTCGAAGGCCACTACGCGCCCGCGTCGCGGCACCAGATTCACCAGCCGCTTGAACGCCGTCTTCACCGCTGTCAGATCCGGATAAATGTCCGCGTGGTCGAACTCGACGTGCGTCAGGATGGCGGCGTCGGGAAAGTAGTGCAGGAACTTCGGCCCCTTGTCGAAGAAGGCCGTGTCATACTCGTCGCCTTCCAGGATGAACGGCTGCCGGATTCCGTCCTTCAGCGGCCGCACCATGAAGCTCGTGCCAAAGTTCTCCGCCACGCCGCCGATCAGGAACGACGCAGCGAACTCGGGCTGCATGCGCGATGCCGTTTCATAGATCCACGCAAGCATCGAAGTCGTCGTGGTCTTGCCGTGCGTGCCCGCGACAACCAAGCGCTCGCGCGATGCAAGAAACTCCTCGTGCAACACGGCCGCCATCGAGGTGAACGGAATGCGCGTGTCGAGCACATGTTCCAGCTCCACGTTGCCGCGCGAGATCGCATTGCCGACGATGACGAGGTCCGGCGGCGGCTCGAGATTGGCCGCCGCATAAGGCTGCATCAGCGGAATGCCGAGGCCCGCGAGCAGATCGCTCATCGGCGGGTACGCTGCGGCATCCGAACCGGTGACGCGATGTCCCGCAGCCTGCAGCATCCCCGCCAGCGAGGCCATTGCAGTGCCGCAGGCTCCGATCAGATGAATACGCTTCGCCATCGTCAGACCGTCGCTGCCTCCAGAAATTCAAGCCGCGGATTCTCCGCTGCGCTCAGATCAAGCCGCGCGCGTAGGCCCAGCGGCAGTGTGATGTTCGGCGTGTCGACGTGCGCCGAGCGCAGGCCAATCGCGATCGGCCCGGCGAAGTCATGCAGCGCATGGAGAATTGCCTGCTCCAGCAGATCGCTCTCTTCGGGTACGATGCACTCCCGCATATCGCCGAAGACTATGCCGGCCACATTCTCCAGCATTCCGGCATAGCGCAGATGCAGCAGCATCCGGTCCCATTTGTACGGCCGCTCTCCCGTGTCCTCGAGGAAAAGGATGCGCGGCTCTGTTGCCGGAAGCATCGCGTAGGGCGTGCCCAGCGATTCCGCAACGATAGAAAGACATCCGCCGACGATCTTTCCATCTGCAAGCCCGGGTCGCAGTACGCGGAGGCCGTCGCTTGCGCCTACGGACCAGCTCGTATCGCCGCCTGTTGCGTGATTCCAGCTTGCGAGGTCCACGCCGTTGTCACGGCTAAAGTCGGCAGCTGCCATTGGCGCGTGAAAAGTGACCATGCCTGCTTCACGCTGCATCCACAAATGCAGTGAGGTGTGATCGCTATATGCAGCAAAGACTTTTGGGTTCGCGCGGACTTGAGCCACATCCATCAGCGGCAGCAACTCCGCCGAACCCCATCCGCCGCGTGCACAGACGATGCCCTCGACCTGTGGATCGGCGAATGCTGCCATCAGGTCGGCAGCGCGGTCCGCAGCTGTTCCCGCATAGTAGAGCGGGCCGCGATCGAGCGCGTGCGGCATGACGACGACGCGATAGCCCAATTCTTCCAGCCGTGCTGCGCCTGCCTGCAGGCGCTCGGGCTTGACCGCGCTGGCCGGCGAGACGACTGCCAGTGTCGCTCCTATTTTCAGCTTCCGCGGCTTGATCAACGTGGGCATTTAGAGCGCTTCACCTGAGCAGATGATCTCCGCCGGTCCAGTCAGCCACATCTCCGCATCGCTGGCCGGCCATCGCACACGTTGCGGGCCACCTTCGGCGATTACGATAAGGTCACGTTCGGCGCCGTGCAGTGCGATTGCGGCGGCCGCGCTCGCGCAGGTGCCTGTGCCGGAGGACGTGGTCGGGCCGCAACCGCGCTCGTAGATGCGGAATGCGATCTCGCCGGCGCGAACGACGCGCACAAACTCGACATTGGTGCCGTGCGGAAACAGCGGGCTCGTACTGATGCGCGCGCCCAGATGATGCCAATGAAGCCCGTGCGCGCTGAAGTCCTCCGTTGTCACGAAAATCACGAAGTGCGGATTCCCGACGTTGACCATCGCTCCGGGCACTTCACCGACGCCCTCCACCGCGATCATTCGCTGCATGATGCGCGGCACGCCCATACCGCTTTCGATCTCGAAGAGCGCGTTATCACTCTTCACTACACGACACAGGCGCACGCCGCCGTGCGTCCCGAGGGCGACTTCGCGCAGATTCTCGCTGTGCGCCAGCCATGCGGCGACGCAACGCGTGCCGTTGCCGGAGAGTTCCGCCTCACTGCCGTCCGCATTGAAGAGTCGCAAAAAAAACTCGCCGTCCGCGCGGCGCTCCAAAAACTCAATGCCATCCGCACCGATGCCCGTGTTGCGCGCGCAGAGCTTGCGTGCCAACTCCGCATGACGCCGCCCTGCAGCCGCTTCCTCAATGATCAGAAAGTTGTTGCCGCAGGCATGCGCCTTCACAAAGCTCGTCAATCTTCCTCCTCATCACGGAAGCACGCCACATGGTCCGTCGCATCGCAGCCATGCAGCTCGGCGAGCAGCTGTTTGTGCCGGGCGCTGCTTGCGGAGACGGAAAAGGTCACTCGTTGCAGAGCGCCTACCTGATCCCGCTGCACAATGTTCAGCCGCAACTTCCACTTGTCCAGCGTGCACAGGATGCCGGCAAACATCTCCTTCTCATCGGTGCCGCGTACTTCGTACAACATGGGATAGCGTTTCCAGCGCGAGCGCGATTCGATCAATCCGACGAAACGCAGCGCCACGAACACAATGAGGGTACCGATTGCCGCAGGCACATAAAGTCCAGCGCCGCACGTCATACCGATCGCTGCGACAACCCAGACCGTTGCCGCGCTGGTGAGTCCCAAAACGCGGTTCGCTGAATGCAGGATGAGACCCGCTCCCAGGAACCCGATGCCCTGCACGATATTGGACGCCACCTGGCCGCGGTTCGGGCTTGCGTCGCCTGCCAGCACGCCGGACATGATGGTAAACAAAGCCGCGCCCATGCAGATTAACATGCTGGTGCGCAGGCCCGAAGCCTTGTGCCGCGATTCGCGCTCCAAACCAATGACCGCGCCCAAGCCGCATGCCATCAACAGACGCGTGGTCGTGCTTTGCAGAAATAACATCTGCTCGGTCGTGCTGTAGTGGACGGGTAAATTCACAGTGGTCTGCCTTGCGCTTCGCTGCGATGGTAACATCCGCGTCCGCTGCGTCACTTCGCCGGCGAACCTGCCTGCGCACCGGCTGCTGCGGCATTGCGGCGGGAGCGGAGGGTCTTCTCGCCATAACTTAAGGAGCGGTAGATGCGCGCGCATGGCTGGCCGGTAGTACACAGAATGTCCAGCTCCTCCAGGTCTTGCGGATGCGCGGCTACGGCCTTTGCCACTGCGTCGCCCTCCATCGCCACGACAAACTGCGCGTGTCCGGCTGGGTCTTCCAACGCAACATGCCAACTGTCGTAGTCCGTCTCATTGATGGTCTGCTTCAGTGGAATGCCGGCGTCCTGCAGCGCTCCGATGTGGTCGGATTCCTGCATCAGGATTTGCGCACCGGGCGGCATCTCCTGAAGCACAAGGGCGAGATCGCGCTCAAAGGGCACGCGCGTTGAGGAGTTGACCAGCGCCTCTTTCAGTACCAACGGCGGCGCGTAGTCCGCTAGCAAATGACTTGGGTGGCGTTCGATCGCGCCGGCTAATTTCTGGACAACGTCTGGGCCGAAGATCATGGCCACGGGATTCAGCATCACAAGCACAACGATGAAGGTGACGAATATTGGTGCGGTGGCCGCCGTATTCGCGGCCGGATTTGCCGGACGGCTCGCGAGCATCTTCCGCTCCGTGCGTACCTTCAGCCCCTGCTCAACGGCTGCGCACGCTATGCAAGCGAAGAGCGCGAGCGCCGGGAGCATCTCCATGCCGTAGCGCGCGTTGTAGTAGCTGTGCGGCCAGAGTTGCGGGATAAAGATCGGCACTGAGCCGTACGCAACGGAGTAGACATAGAACGGCAGCGGCACCCACAACAGCAGCAAAGCGCGTTCGACACGCTTGCGCAGGGCAATCCAAAGGCCCGCGACCGCCACCAGCATCACAGCAAAGCCCGTCTCCCACGCGGCAGCCACCACTTGCGCCGTTCGCGTGTAGAACAGCAGCGCCCAACCTAGGTTGTGCCATCCGCGGTAGTGACGCGAACCGGGCGGTGAGGTGCGCTTCTCGATGGCAGGCGCGGAGTATGGCCCGCGCATGAAGTCAAGCCAGTCATGGAAGAAGTGGTGGTTGTACCAGAACCATAGCAATGGGCCAGCAATCGCCAACACGGTGAAGATGGCGAATGGCAGAGATGTGCGCCTCAGCGTCTCCTTGGCGCGCGTCAACTGCCACGCGATGACGCACCAAGCCGCTGCTCCGAGAATCCATCCGTCGTAACGCGTGAAGACCGCCGCCAGGATCAACAAGCCCAACGCGATCATCCGACGCTCGGCGCGCTTCTCTTCACCTTTGCGGATCGCCTCCACGCACTCCATCGTCACCAGCGTGAGCCAGATGACAAGCGCTAGAAACAATGGCTCGGTCATGGCCGTGGTGGCGAGATAGAGCAGGTTCGGGTTGACCGCATAGAACGCCGCCGCGACGAGTGCCCAGCGCGGCACCATCATGCGCCGGCACAGCCGATAGAAGCCGGCAACGCCGAGCATGTAGAAAGCCAGCGAGGGCCAGGTCCCGGCGAGGCCACTGCGCCACCATTCCATCTTCCAGATCAAAGGCAGCATCAGCAGATGCGGCAACGGGAGCCACACACCGCCCAACTGCACCAGCCCGGGATTGCGCGAATCGACGATGCGCCGAGCTATACCCAGGTGCGCGACGGCATCGCCGTACAGGAGCACATAGCCTCGCGTGAAGCTGACAATGAGCGCGATGAAGGCCAGCAGGACAGAGGCCATGACTACCGTCGTCATCTCTTCGCGTGTTGGGGAAGAGATTGTGTTCGGGTCGCTAGCCGCGTCAGCAGCGCCTCCGCGCAGCAGACCGCGCCTGCGAGGCGCTGCGACCGCGGGTTGCGGCCTGCTACGCCGTGAAGTCAAGGTGAGAGATCTCCCGAAAGAGATTGAAGCGCGCTTCGATCTCCTCGCGCGTCACGCCCTGCAGCCGCTCGGTCCCAAAGCGCTCGACCGCGAACGAGCCCATGACGCCGCCGTAAAACATCGCTTTGCGGAAGACCGAGGGAGTTAGGTGCGGCTGCGAGGCGAGATAACCATAGAAGCCGCCAGCGAAGGAGTCGCCCGCGCCCGTCGGATCGATCACTTCGGCCAATGGCAGTGCCGGCGCGCGAAACGGCCGCGTGCCGCCCTTCACGCCTGCGAATGAGCGCTCACCGAAGAATGCCGTCGCGCCGTACTCGCCATGCTTGACGACCAGGCTTTTCGGGCCAAGCGCCAGCACTTTCTCCGCCGCGCGCACCGGATTGGTCTCGCCTGAGAGCATGCGCGCCTCGCCATCGTTGATCAGCAGCACATCAAGCTCGCGCAGCACTTTGGCGAGGTTGGCGGCATGGTCCTTGATCCAATAGTTCATCGTGTCACCGCAGACCATGCGCACCCGCGACATCTCGCCGCGCACTCGTGCCTGCAATACAGGATCGATATTTGCGAGGAAGAGATATTCGCTGTCTTTGTACTCATCGGGAATCTTCGGCTCGAAGCGCTCGAATACATTCAGGTCGGTCCCAAGCGTCTGAGCCTCGGCGAGTGTGCCTGCATAGGCGCCGGTCCAGTGGAAGCTAAGGCCCTTGGCGCGTTCGATACCGCGCGTGTCGATCCCGCGCTTCGCGAAGACGGCTTCCTGCTCCGGCCCAAAGTCCTCACCGACCACCGCGATGACGCGCACATCCGTGAAATAACTTGCGGCCAGCGAGAAGTGGGTTGCGGCGCCGCCAAGAATCTTCGCGCGCTTGCCATGCGGCGTTTCAATGCTGTCGAACGCCACCGATCCAACTACGAGAATCGCCATGCTCCTGCTTTCTCTCAATGAAATATGAAACTTCGCTCTGGATTCGCGCCGCACGTCTTGCGCGCGCCTAATATCGGTTACAAATACTTATCCAAAAGTGGGCCCAGTTTTTCCTTCGTCGCCGCCGGAATGACTCCGCGGTCAGTCAGGATTGCGTACTTCAGCGCGTCTGCGCATGCGCACTTACGCTCGTTCGGCATCGCGGCAACCGCGGCTCTCACGACCTTCGCTGCATTCTCTGCGTTCCGATGCAATACTGCGACGATCTGATCGACTGTCACATTGTCGTGACCCTCGCGCCAGCAGTCGTAATCGGTCACCATGGCCATCGTCGCGTAGCAGATCTCCGCCTCGCGCGCGAGCTTGGCCTCCTGCAGATTGGTCATGCCGATGACGTCCGCCCCCCAACTGCGATACAGGTTTGATTCCGCTCGCGTTGAAAACTGTGGGCCTTCCATGCAAACGTAGGTACCGCCCATCTTACCCACGACGCCGACTTCTTTGCAGGCGTTGCCAAACGCCTGGGCCACCGTCGCACAAACCGGATCGCCAAATGCGACGTGTCCGACGATGCCATCGCCAAAGAAGGTCGCATGGCGGGCGAAGGTGCGGTCGATGAACTGATCGGCGATCACGAAATCCGTAGGCTTGTGCTCTTCCTTCAGAGACCCGACAGCCGAGACCGAAAGAATCCGCTCCACGCCCAGCAGCTTCATCGCAAAGATGTTGGCGCGGAAGTTCAACTCACTGGGGAGCAGGCGATGACCACGACCATGCCGCGCCAGAAATGCAACCTTGCGTCCGTCCAACTCTCCGAGGATGAAGGCGTCCGATGGATCTCCGAACGGAGTCTCGACGCGATGTTCGCGAATGCCCGTCAACCCCGGCATCGCATAGAGGCCGCTACCACCGATGATGCCAATCTCCGCCTTCTGCAAACCCACACACTCCTTCGGAGGGCCGCGTTACGCAGCCATATCGCACAGGAAAACCTAGCGCTCAAGTAAAGTATATCGTCCGCTCGCGACGTTCTCCGCGGCGATGGCGGCCTTCAGGACGCCTGCATCTGCCATGGTTCTCGCCAGCGCGAGACCCGGATCGAATGAAGCTTCGCCAGTCGCATGTACGGGCAAAGCCGCCCTTCGCCGATCCACAGAGGTCATCTGCAATGGCGCATCGGACTGCACACTTGCAATCTTGTCGCGCAATTTGCGCGCGAGTTCCAGCGGAAAACCTTCGCTGATGAACACTCCGTTGTCCGAGAGCGATAGCAGCACGTCGCCCTCGCTGGTCGAGTAGACCTGCTCGGTTGCGTCCGTTTCATCCTTTTTGCGTTCGCTCAGGCCGGAGTACTTACGCGGCAACTCTTCCGCGTACATGCGCATGAACTCGAGCGCGGCGTTCTGGCTCTTCCACTTGGAGTAGTAAAGCAGCCCGATCGACGCTCTCGACCGCTTGGCCTCATCGGTGGTCGCGGAGCGCTTCTGCGCGGCATAGTAGATTCCGCCGTTCCACTGAGGCGTGAGCGCCGCAGCCATCTGCTTGCCGCCGAACAGCTCCGTCACGATCTCCACGTCAAACTCGCCCATCACGCCTACGTCATACGGTGTGTAATCTGCGTCGATCAGCGGATGAATGTCGGGCAAGCGAAGAACCGGGACCGGCGTGTGCGCCATGTAGGTTGCTGGATGCATGATCTCCATGGTCGAGGACGGAGGATTGTCCAGCACGCCAGCGAAGGCCGCGTCCTTTCCTTTCCTGACGAGCAAAGCGTCTTCAAAACCGAGCCCCTCGTCATAGGGGAACAGCAGCGACTTCTGCAGCAGAAGCGGAGCGCGCGCCATGATGGGCGAGCCGCTGGTGTCGGCTACCGTCTCCTTCATCTTGTCCATCATGTCCGGCACATCAGCCAGCGTGCGGCCGGTCTTGCGCAGTTCCCAGTCCAGGTAGACCGCCATCGCCTGGCCTTCGGTCACGGCATCGCGAGCGGTGTCGCTCTCGTCGGTCTGAATGTGTGCGTTATCTTCTCCGACATTCTTGGCGACGTCCTCGGAACCAACCTCGCCCCACTTTGTCAGGCCCACCTTCTGGTCCTGCAGCGCGTGCGTCAGCTCATGCGCCAGCACCGGCTGCTGATCGTCCACATCCACCCAGTCCAGCAGGTTCACCGTCTTCGTCTTGTTGTCATAGAAGCCCGCCACCTGCTCGGTCAGCAACGAGATCATGAATGGTCCAAGCTGAAAGTCTGGATCGAGCAGGCCGAATTTTTTCAGCACCACTTCGCTGCGCTCCAGCCGCTTGGTGCTCTTGTCTTCGTTGAACTTCTCGCGCAAATATTTGTTCACCTCATCGCGCGTCAGGAGCTTTTTCTTGATGCTGCTTTTGATCGGCAGGTCAGTGTCCTTGCTGACGAACGCCAGAATTTCGTCGACGGACTTGAACAGCTCCTTTGCCTGGTCTTTGGTCAGCGGCTTGTGCTCTTTGGCCGCGTCGCTCCCGCTGGCCTGCGGCCTTTCTTGGCCGTCCGGCCCGATCGTGATCGTCTGCGGCCCCTGCGGGCTGATCTGCACCGGAGGCTGATATGTGCCGGGCTGCGATGCTCCCTTCACCGGCTGTTGCGGAGTACCGTTGGAAGGAGCAGTCTGTGCGCTCGCGCTTGCGGCCAAAAGGCCGCCGACAATTACTGCTGCGATCACCAGCGCGTGCGTTGCCGATTGGTTCACTCTGCCCGCGCCCTGCCTGGTTTCTGCTCCTTCAGCCCTCACCCATCCTCCATCCCCTACGCCGCTATAATCCCAGTGTACGCAGTTTTACAGGTGTTTCGCGCGCCTTTGCGTTAGACGCCGCACGATCTCTCTTGATGCCGTCGACCTCCCATCTCGCCGCTTCTGACATCCCAACCTCCGATCTTGCCGCCGAACTTCGCGCCATCCTGACCGGCACTGCGGTCGCTGCACTCAAGGATGTTGGCTGGCTTCGCATCACGGGCCAGGACGCGACGCGCTGGCTCAACGGCATGGTTACGAATGCTGTTAACGCGCTCGCGCCCGGCGAAGGATGCTACAACTTCCTGCTCAACGCGCAGGGCCGCATCCTCGGCGATTGCACCATCTATCGCGATCCTGCGTCGGAGGCACCAGCATTTCTGCTGGAGACCGACGCTTTGCAGGTCAATGCCATTCAAGAGCATCTCGACCGCTTCATCATCATGGACGATGTGGAACTGGCCGAAGTCAACGATCGGCAAGCGGGAATTCTGATCGCCGGATCGCAAGCGTTGCGGACGGTTCAACAGCTCGGTGGCACACCTTGCTCTACGCCTGCTCCAGCGCAGCCGATTTGCTGGACCGGAATCACCCTTAAGCAGACGATCTATCGCGGCTCACCGGTCTGGCTGATCCTCGGGCATAGCCCTCTCGTCCCGCGGTTCGAGATCTGGGGAAACTCCGAAACCATCGCGGCGATATCGGCCGAGCTAGCTGCTACGCCAAGAGTCGGCGCCGCCGCGCTCGAAGCCTTGCGCGTCCTCTCCGGCGTGCCGCGCTACGGGGTCGACATTCGCAATACGGACAAGGTCCACGACTTGCCGCAGGAGACGGCGCAGGACCGGGCACTGCACTTCGCCAAGGGCTGCTACCTCGGCCAGGAGATCGTCGAGCGCATCCGCTCGCGCGGCAGCGTGCACCGGACCTTCACCGGCTTCATCGTGACGGGCGATCTGCCTTCTGCGGGGACGGAACTCAGCACAGAATCAGCGCCGCGTCCGGTGGGCGAACTGACCTCGATCGCTTCCATCCCGCATGCTGCCATCGACCCGGGCGCGCAGCCGGACGCCAAGCCGTTCCAACTCGCGCTCGGCTACATCCGGCGCGAGATGCTGGACAGGAATCTGCCGCTTAGCTATCCCGGCGGAACTGCTGTGCCAGCTTCGCTTCCATTCAAGCTGCCCTGACCGCGCCGCATCCTCGCGCTGCGCATCGCACCTGTAACTCTGTAAACTGGAATGGACCATGGCCGAACAGAACAAACCTTTTGTCGTCACCGACCGCCGCAAATTCTCCCTTGACGGAACCCCGCGACCCGACGCAGATCGCGAACCGGAGGCTGAAGAACACGCCGAATCCGCCGCCGCTGAGCCGGTTGCGTCCAAGCCTCCCATCGAGTTCCCGTCAGCCGCAGCGCCTGAGCCTCAGCGGCCCGCGCAGCCTGCGAGCGAACCGGCAGAGTCCGCCGCAGGGGAACCCGCCGACATGCCTCCGCCACCGACCGCGGCGGAGATGGACCAGGTGAACGCCGCCTATCAGCAGACCTCGGAACGGCTGGAGACCGCCGTGCGCGCCACGAACCCCGGGATGGAGCGGCCGCCCGAGATGAACTTCGGCCAGTTGGTGCAGTCGATCTATATGACGACCATCCTGCAACTCGGCGGAGGCACCGAACCGGGGCAGGCGCCGCGCGTGGATCTGATGGGCGCGCGCCAATCGATCGACATGCTGGCGGTGCTGGCCGACAAGACCAAAGGCAATCTCACCGCTGAGGAACAACGGCTGCTCGACTCTGCGCTCTTCGAGGTGCGCATGGCGTTTCTCGAAGTGACGCAGGCATTGGCACGCTCATCCGCCGCGCGCGCTCCAGGCGGCGGAGGACCTGGCGCTCCGGGCCGACCGACCATTGTTCGTTAGCGCCTATGCAGGCGACCCTCACCTTTCTCGGCACTGGAACCTCGATGGGCATCCCGACGCTGGGCTGCGAATGCGAGGTGTGCCGCTCCGCGACTCCGAGAGCACAGG
>DATNEM010000131.1:0-5296 GCA_035552995.1 Acidobacteriaceae bacterium
GAGCGCGCAGTCTGCGACGGAGGATGGGCTTGCGTTCACGCTGTCGATGAAGAGCGTGAACCACCGCTTTCTGGATCTGAGCATGCGGCTGCCGGGCGAATCGGACGGCCTGGAGATTGCGCTGCGCAAGCTGATCAAGGACCGCGTGAAGCGCGGGCACCTCGACGTGACGCTGCATGTGGAGCGGCGTGCGCGCGAGGCGTCGCAGGCCGTGCAGTTGAACCATGAGCTGCTCAGCGCTTATGTACAGGCATTTCACGATGCCGCGAAGCAGCACCACTTCAACGCTGAACCGGACCTGCATGAATTGCTGAAGATGCCTGGCGTGATGACAGCCGATACACCTGCAGGCGGGCCTGATCCCGCGCGCGCGGCGGCGGTCGAGTCGGCGGTGATGGCGCTGGCGCCGGGGCTGCTCGATCAGCTGAACCAGATGCGCGAGTCGGAGGGCGCGACGCTGGCGGAGGAGTTGCGCGGGTCCATGCAACGGCTGCGCAAGCTGGCAGAAGAATGCGCGGGCTTGCGTGCGGGAGCCCGAGAGGCTCACTTTGAGCGGCTGCGCACACGTGTCGCTGAACTGCTGCGTGCGAGTGCCGACGCTGAGGCTGCTGCGGGGCAGATGACTACATCGATTTCAGACCAGCGGTTGCTGGCTGAAGCGGCGCTGCTGGTGGAGCGGTCGGACATTGAAGAAGAGCTGGTGCGGCTGCGCGCGCACATCGAGAGCTTTGTGGAGATGCTGGGCGCCGGCGGCGAAGTAGGGAAGCGGCTGGACTTTCTGCTGCAGGAGCTGAACCGCGAAGGCAATACGCTGCTCTCGAAGACCACGGGCGGCGATCCGGGGATCGGATTGCGGCTCACTGCGCTGGGGCTCGAGGTCAAGGCCGAAATTGAGCGCGCGCGTGAGCAGGTGCAAAACCTGGAGTAGTAGTTCCTCTCGGCGCGGCTTCCAACAGGTACACTTTTCTTATCGCATGGCAGGCATTCTGTTCATCATCTCGGCGCCGTCGGGTTCGGGGAAGTCGACGCTGGTGGCGCAGTTGCGTTCCCTGGTAGAGGGACTGGATTTTTCTGTCTCGTACACCACGCGCGCGCCGCGCGGATCGGAGACAGACGGGCGCGAGTATCACTTCATCGATCGCACGACGTTCGAGGGCATGATCCGCCGCGATGAGTTCTTCGAGTGGGCCGAGGTCTTCGGCAACTATTACGGCACCGCGCTAGAGGCACTGGGCCATGCCAAGGCCGCAGGCAAAGACCTGCTGCTGGACATTGATGTGCAGGGCGCCAAGCAGGTGATGCAGAAGCTGCCGGCAGCTGTCTCGATCTTTATCCTGCCCCCGAGCCCTGAGGTCCTGGAGCGGCGGCTGCGCAACCGCAGCGAAGCCGAGCACGTGACGTCGGAAGATGTGATCGAGCGAAGGCTGCACCAGGCGAAGCGCGAACTGGAGCAGGTTTGGGACTACCGATACGCGCTGATCAACGATGTGCTCGATGAGGCGACGGCGGAGCTGCGCGCCATTGTGTTGCATGAGCGGGGCATGAGCGATGGTGTTTCGATGACAGCCGAGAGCTGCCGAACGGATCGGAAGTCGCAGCGGCTTTGCGAAGTATTGGGGCGGTTTGGTATTGAATGCTGAGGATAGTTGTCAGTTCTTGTCACCTTGCGAGGCCGGTTATGCACAGCCGCCATGGCAGGACAAGATGCACACTGTTGCGGTAGATTGAATCCATTCGTGAGGTGTGGGCCTATGTCAACCGAAGATCCTCTCCACAATAAATACAGCCTGGTGAAGGGCGCGGCGCGGCGTGCACGGCAATTGCAGAGCGGCGCGCAACCCTTGATGCCAACCAAGAGCACGAAGGCGTGCCGCGTGGCGCAGGATGAGATCAACCAGGGCAAGGTGACGTTTGTGGTGAACCGCGCACCAAAGGACGCCGCGCCGCTCGAGGAGCCGCACACGAACGACGGCATCGATGCCGACTGAAGCCGGCGACGCTCTGCGGGCGTGGGTGGACTACTACCGCGATCTCGGCGTGTACGACTTCTACAGGCGAGGTGAACAGCGGGCTGGTGTTTCCGATACGGTCGGGACCGCAGTGGCGATCGCAACAGAAGAGTCCCCTGGCGCTCTTCCGGCGGAGCAGGAGCCGGTGGCAACCATTCCTGTAGTAGGTATCCGGCCCCCATCCGAACCAGCCCCACTTCCCGTGGATGACGACGCACCGCCAAGCTGGACCGCGCCTGAGCTTGCCGCGCCGCAGCCTGCGCAGTTGCTCTCGTTCGACCAGCTTGCGCCGCTGCCGGCAGCTGCGATTCCGGCCGCCGAGCGCGCGGCCGCCCTCAAAGCGATTCAGGAGGAGATCGGCGACTGCACGCGCTGCCCGCTGGCCTACGCGGGACGGCACAAGATCGTCTTCGCCGATGGCGCGCCAACCGCCCGGCTGATGTTCATCGGCGAGGGTCCCGGCGCGGATGAAGACGCGCAAGGACTGCCGTTCGTGGGTCGCGCCGGCCAACTGCTCAACAACATGATTGCGGCGATGGGGCTCAAGCGCGAAGAGGTCTACATCGCGAACATCGTGAAGTGCCGCCCCCCTGGCAATCGCGTGCCGGAGCCGGTGGAGGCGCAGACGTGCTCGCAGTTTCTGCTGCGTCAGATCGACATTGTCCAGCCGGAGGTGATTGTCGCGCTGGGGTCGACGGCGGCCACGTATCTGCTGGGCATGAGGAAATCGTTGAGCGGACTGCGCGGACGATGGCACAAATCCCGCGGCGCGAAGCTGGCTGTGACCTATCACCCGGCGTTCCTGCTGCGCGATCCGCGGCAGAAGGCCGAAGCCTGGAAGGACCTGCAGATGGTGATGGCGGAGATGGGGCTGAAGGCGCCGGCAAAGAAGCAGGATTAATCGCGGATACCTTCATCCCATCGGGGTCCCGGCGGCTTTGTAGATTGCCTCCATAGCAAGAAGGTCCTTGAGGCCCTCCTCACCACCAGTGGCGGGGTCAGTGTTGTTGCGGATGCAGTTGGCGAAGTACTCCGCCTCGATCTGGAATTGGTTGATCTCGCGCGGCGTGGTGATGTCGACAGGATTGCGGCCGCCGAGGCTGGAGAGATGCACGCCGGAGTAGTCGTACGCGTGTGTGATCTCCAGCGAGCCGCGATTGCCGTGGATGCGCAGATATCCGGGCATGTCGCCGCCATAGGTGCAGTTGTACGAGCCCACGATGCCGGAGGGAAACTTGACGCTGAAGGCAAGGGTTTCCTCGATCTCGGAAAAGACATCGCTGGACTTGTCGCGCGTGGAGGCGATGGCGGTGAAGCTGACGGGCTCTTCGCCCGTGAGCCAGCGGCTCTCATTCAGCGGATAGATCCCGACATCCAGCAGGGAGCCGCCACCGGAGACCTTCCGGGTCTGGCGCCATTGTTTCGTGCCGGCGTTAAAGCCGAATGAGCCTTCAAAGGCCTGCACCTCGCCGATGGCGCCAGAATCGATGAGCTTCTTTGTCTGGATGTGGGTCGGCTCATAGTGCACGCGATAGGCAATCATCAGCTTGCGGCCGGCGGTGCGGCAGGCATCGGTCATCTGGCGGCACTCGGCCGAGGAAATCGCCATCGGCTTCTCGCAGAGCACGTGTTTGCCGGTCTGCGCGGCGCGGATCGTGTACTCCTTGTGCATAGAGTTGGGCAAGCCGATGTATACGGCATCGACGTCTTTATTGTCGCGCAGCTTTTCGTACTGATCGTAGGTGTAAATGGAAGTCTCAGGGAAGCCGTACATCTGGGCATAGCGCTTGCCTTTGGTATCCGGGTGGCCCGTGACGACGGCGGTGATCCTGGCGGTCTGCGATTTGGCGCAGGCGCGTGAGAAGATGCCGGAGATGGTGCCGAGGCCGACGGCGGCATAGCCGATGGGCTTTGGTGCGTCTCCGGCCGTTGCCGCCGTGGCTGGTGCGGGAACGGCTGTTTGGGCAAAGGCGGGAATCTGTGTTGCGCCCATGGCGAGAGTCGAGAGGCGAAGGAAGTCGCGGCGGTGAAGTGGGAACTTCGTCATGGGCAGAAGGATAGAGCAAATCTGCTGAAGGTGTATAGCGAGGCCTCAACCGTCGTGGCCGGTTCCTCAAAGGACAACATAAAAACTGTCCGCTTCGCATCATCACGAGATCTGCTTGAAGCGGTCGCTGCGCGCTGTCGAACGCGATACCATTCGCCGCGTCCCTTGCAGGCCGCCGTGCCGGACGATGCGCCGGACGATGCATAGTCAGGCTGGTTAGAATCGTAGCGGACCGGCATGGTGCAGGCAGGTTGTGGTCGGGGTCAATTCTCCGGATTGGATTTCGCATCTTTTTCGCATCGGCGCCGGTCTGTGGAACATCCAACTAGCTGCCTCGCACGATTTGAAAGAATGTCATCTGATTCCAGTAGTTTGCGGACAGACTGCCCGAAGGAGTATTGCTGTGGCATTGGTGAACGGTTTTTGGAATACCGGACGGATTTTGGCGGGCACCGCGTCGATTGCGCTGATCGTATCGTTGAGCGGCTGTAACAGCTCCGCGAAGCCGCAGGCGCCGGCTGCCGCGGCCCAGGCGATGCCAGTCAGTGTGGATCCGGTGGCGTTGAATCCGGTCTCGGCGACGGATACCTATGTGGCGACGATCAAAGGCCGCCGCTCGGCGACGCTGCAGCCTCAAGTGGACGGCAATCTGACGAAGATTCTGGTGAAGTCGGGCGACGCGGTGAAGGCCGGGCAGTTGCTGATGCAGATCGACCCGATCAAGCAGGTGGCCACGGTGCAGTCGCAGGAGGGCGCCGAGCAGCAACAGAAGGCGCTGTTCGACTACAACCAGACGGAGTTGCAGCGCCAGGAGCAGCTGTACAAGGACGGCATCATCTCGAAGCAAGCTTACGATCAGGCAATGCAGAGCTTCCAGAACTCGAAGGCCGCATTTTCTTCGGCGCAGGCGCTGACCAACACGCAAAAGGCGCAACTGGCGTACTACCAGATACGCGCGCCATTCGATGGTGTGGTTGGCGACATCCCGGTGCATCTGGGCGATTACGTTTCCTCCACCACGATGCTGACGACAGTGGACGAGAACAGGGATCTTGAGGCGTACATCTACATCCCCACCGACCGTGCTGCCTCGGTCCGCAACGGCCTTGCTGTCGATCTGCTGGATGAGAGCGGAAATGTGCTGGGCAAGACAGCGATCGATTTCGTCTCGCCGCAGGTGGACAACAACCTGCAGGGATTGCTGGTGAAGGCTCCGATCCCGAAGTCGAGTGAGCGGTTG
>DATNEM010000132.1:0-12363 GCA_035552995.1 Acidobacteriaceae bacterium
GCGCTTTCAGGACCTTGAAGTCTTCCTGCAGTTGCTGCCGCGCAGCGCGACGGGCGAGCGCATGAATCCGTACAACTCCATCTGGACCGGAGTTGATTCAAAGGATGGACCGCGCAACTTCCACATCGTGCTGATGGACAACGCGCGCACGGAGGTTCTCGCGGACGAGGAGGCGCGGCAGACGCTGCACTGCATTCGCTGCGGCGCCTGCCAGAATGCATGCCCGGTCTACCAGCAGACTGGGGGCCACGCGTATGGTTCGGTCTACGCCGGGCCGATCGGCGCGATCCTGACGCCGCAGCTGATGGAGATGCACCACGCGCAAAGCCTGCCGTATGCCTCGAGCCTCTGCGGCGCCTGCTACGAGGTCTGCCCGGTGCGAATCAACATCCCCGAGGTGCTGATTCATCTGCGGCACAAGGTGGTCGAGCAGCAGACCGACGGCCTGAACATCCTCGCTCATCCGGAGGCGATCGCGCTGAAGGCTGCTGGGCTGGTCTTCCGCAGCGAAGGCGTTTTTCGCGCGGCGCAGAAGCTGGGCCGCATTGCGGAGTTTCCGCTTTCGCGCAAAGATGCCGAAGGCGTGGGCTGGATCGATTGGTTGCCCGGAATCCTGGGCGGTTGGACGCAGGTGCGCGACCTGGAAGAGATTCCGAAGCAGAGCTTCCGCGAGTGGTTTGAAGACCGCGAGCGTGAGAGATCTCAGCGCGAACTGCAGAGCGCCACGATTTCAAGTGGGAAGGAGGGCGGACTATGAGCGCAACCACAAGTCCCGGCAGCGCCTCCGCGCGCGCCGAGGTTCTTCGCCGCATCCGCATTGCACTCGGCGACGTTCCGCGCATCGAGGAGCAGGCAATTCATGCCGAGTGGGAAGCGATTCCGCGCGACTACATTCGCTCAGCAACCCGACAGCACGCGACCATTATCGAACTGCTCGAAGACCGCCTGCGTGACTACGATGCGACGGTCGTCCGCGCACAGCTGGGAACAGTCAGTGCTCAGATCACGCGAATGCTCCGTGACCGCAAACTACGCAGCCTTGTGGTCCCTGCCGGGCTTGGTGAAGCTCTGGGCGAACCGCTCCCGGCCGGCTTTGAGTTTCTGACCGACACTGTTTTCTCGCCCGCCGAGCTCGATGCCTTCGACGGCGTCGTGACCGCAGCAACCCTCGCAATCGCGGAGACCGGCACGATCGTGCTGCAAAATGTGCCAGGGCAGGGAAGGCGCGCGCCGACTCTTGTGCCCGATTATCATCTCTGCATCGTCCGCGCGGCCGACGTGGTCGAAACCGTTCCGGAAGCGTTCGCACGTCTCGCGGCCACCGCCGACCTCGCCACCACCTTCATCTCAGGGCCGTCCGCCACTGCGGACATCGAAATGACACGCATTAAAGGGGTCCACGGCCCGCGCACCCTCGATGTGATTCTGGTGTAAGCCGCCTTGCAGCGTCCGGAATCCGTGGCGATCCTGCAAAGTTCGTTTTGCGACTGAAAGTTTGTTAGGCTGGCGTTGCTAGAATTGTTTCAATAGGGAGTATATTTCCTTACATTGCGGTTTTGAGGTACTTCATGGGAATGGATGGGACAGGAAACAGCGCGCGCGCGACTGAGCGGATATTCGCCGCGCTGGACGGGTTCCGGATCGAGGTCCCATCCTGGGGCTTCGCCAATACCGGCACCCGTTTCGGAAAATTCACGCAGCCCGGCGCAGCCACGACGCTGGAAGAAAAGTTTGCCGACGCCAGCGAGGTGAACAAGCTCACCGGCGCGAGCCCGACCGTTGCTTTGCACGTGCTGTGGGACCTGCCCAACGGGAAAGGCGATGCCTCGGAGATCAAACGCCTCGAGTCGCGTTTTGGCGTGAAGTCCGGTTCGATCAATCCCAACCTGTTCCAGTCGCAGGAATACAAGTTCGGATCGCTCTGCAATCCCAGTGCGGAGATTCGCGGCAACGCGCTGGCGCACATGCTGGATTCAGTCGAGATCGGCCGCGCGCTCGGCTCCCGCGATATTTCGCTGTGGCTCGCCGACGGCTCCAACTATCCGGGCACCCAGTCCATACGGAAGAGAATCGCGTGGCTGGAGGAGATACTTGCGGCCACGCACGCCGCTCTCGCCGACGATCAGCGCCTTTTGATCGAGTACAAACCCTTCGAGCCTGCCTTCTATCACACTGACATCGCCGACTGGGGCATGGCGCACGAGCTTGCCCGCCGCGCCGGCCCGAAGGCCAAGGTCCTGGTCGATACCGGCCATCACCTGCAGGGAACCAATATCGAGCAGATCGTCTCGTGGCTTCTCTACTGCGACGTGCTCGGCGGTTTCCACTTCAACGACCGCAAATTTGCCGACGACGACCTGACGCTGGGCTCGATCGATCCCTACCAGGTCTTCCGCATCTTCCATGAGATTCTGTCGAGCAATTCCGCAGCGGTGAAGGAAATCGCTTACATGATCGACCAGAGCCACAACCTGAAACCGAAGGTCGAGGCCATGGTGCAGACCGTGGTGATGGCGCAGGAACTCTTCGCCAAGGCAGCGCTGGTAGATCAGGAGAAGCTGGGCGCGCTACAGCAGTCATGCGATCTGGTGGCCGCCGAAGAGCTTTACCGTGGCGCCTTCTGGACCGATGTGCGGCCCATGGTGAAGGAGTGGCGTGAGGCTCGCAAGCTGCCGGCCGAGCCGCTGAAGGCCCTCAGCGAGAGCGGTTACATCGACCGCATCAGCCGCGAACGCGGCGCGCGCAACGCGCAGAGCGTCTCCAGCTACGCATAAAGATAGTTGTCAGTTGTTAGTTCTCAGTTGTCAGAAGCATTGGTGCCATAGCGTGTCCCGAGGCGCGTTTAGGCTTTTCCTATGCGGAAAGTTGTCGTCAATCCGGACGATCTGTCACTCTTCAAATTTGTTCAAGTGAAAGAGCGCCGAGATTGGATGGCCATCTTCTCTGTGGAACCGGGTGGGGATGTGTATCCATCTCCAACTTGGGGTCTAGCGCCTATTGATCTCAGGATCTACGTTCGTGAGGGTTTTCCCAAGTTGGCGGAGATCGCCGACATCTATCTTCAATGCCGCCCGACGGGCGGGAGATTCTTCATCAATCGAACAGGTGCCTTCTTTCATGCGACCGAGAATGGCCCCTATGACCAATTCATAGAGTTCCAGGTTAATCCAGTCGTCTATGTGCCTCCTGCTAAGTGAGGCCGCGGCTCAGAAGATCTGGAAGTTGACCTCGACGTTCAGCTCTACGGGAACCGGCTTGCCGTTTTCCATCGCAGGCTTGAACTTGTACTGGCGGACGGCTTCCATCGCCTTCTCGTCCAGCCCCATGCCTACGCCGCGCACGATATGCACGCTCTGCGGCCGGCCGCTGGTGTCGACTATGAGGCCCACCAGTACCGAGCCCATGAACTTCGCCTTGCGCGCCTCTTCGGAGAACTCGGGCTCAACCTGATAGAGCACTTCGGGCTGCGATACGCCGCCGCCGATCTTGCGCAGGCCGCCGCCGTAATTG
The DNA here is from genome assembly GCA_035552995.1 of Acidobacteriaceae bacterium. Lineage (GTDB taxonomy): Bacteria > Acidobacteriota > Terriglobia > Terriglobales > Acidobacteriaceae > Edaphobacter. The sequence goes on from DATNEM010000132.1 coordinate 3,511, forward strand.
CCGCCGGTGCCGGGGCCAAGGCCGGAGCCGTTGCCGGAGCCAATGCCTGTGCCCTTGCCGTTGCCCATGGAGTTGCCCATCACGTTCGAGGTGGGCATACCGAAGTTCGGCATATTGTTGCTCGCCATCTTCAGGTCGGGCTGCACCTCGATGGTGGGCTCGATCTTGATCTTTGACTCGACCGGCGCCTTGGGCGGCACAATCTGCTGATCAGCAAACTTCGGCAGAGCGCCCTTGCTTACGGGGGTCGGACCCTTCTGGCCGCCGCCGCCGCCCATGGTGTCCTTGGCCTGCGGCAATGGCGGAGGCGTCGAAATCTCCGTCACCTGCACCTTCACCGGCTTCAGGAATTGCACGTGCTGCTTCACCGCCCAGCCGATTACCAGAACAATCAACCCGTAGATCACGATGGCCGAGGCGGTCGCTTTCGGGTCCTGCTTGGTCTTCATCCGGTCCACGACCGGAATGGGCTTGGATTCAAGCACCAGCGGCGGCAGCTTGACCGGGAAGAATACGTCGCGCACGCTGGTCCACAGCGAGGCGAACACGCCCTCTTCGTGCAGCTGCATCGCGCCGGCGCTTAGAGACGACTCGACGCCCGCACGCAGCTGAAGGTCCTGCTGCACCCGTTGATCCTCTGGAACGATCTTGTAAACCGACAAGTTTGTCTCGCCCTCTACCGCGGAGCGCCCCGCGCGCCGCTGCGCCTTCCCTGTGAGTCTCGCGCGTCTTCCGCCGTCTGCTTCTTAATACGCTCCGGTTCGGGTGCCGGTTCTTATTTAATTGACGACTGCGCGGCCTCTGGCCCCGCTCCACATTCTACAAAAGATTTGCGCAGGCCACTGTCTCGTTCCTGTCACGCAAATCTACTTTCTTTGACGCAGGCAGGGGCGCGGAAGTCTCGCCCCGGGTTCGCAAGGTGAGGTGCAAACCCAACCGGCACGGCTATTTGGCGGGCGATCCCGGATACAATAGAGCTTTGGCGCGGCATTCATGCCTTTCGCCATACGCCCTGCTCTTGTGGCCGCATCGCGTGCCATCCGCTCGAACCGCTCGAATCCCTGAGGAACGAATGCCCGATTCACCCCAAGCCAAGGCCGCAGCTGCGTCTGAGCCAAAGCCCCTGAAGAGCACCTTGAACCTGCCGCAGACCGCCTTTCCCATGAAGGCCAACCTGCCCACGAACGAGCCTCTGCGTCTGGCGGCGTGGGAGAAGGACGACCTATACGGGCAGATCCGGCGCGCGAGCGCAGGCCGGCCGCGCTACATCCTGCACGACGGCCCTCCCTACGCCAATGGGGCCATCCACCTCGGCCACGCGCTGAACAAGACCCTCAAGGATTTTGTGGTCAAGACGCGCACCATGGCTGGCTACGACGCACCATACGTCCCGGGATGGGACTGCCACGGCCTGCCTATCGAGATCAAGGTGGACGAGCAACTCGGCCGCAAAAAGCTGGAGATGGACCCCGTCCAGGTGCGGAAGGCCTGCCGCGAGTATGCGCAGAAATATCTCGACCTGCAGCGCGAGCAATTCATCCGAATGGGCGTCTTCGGGCGCTGGGCGAAGCCCTACTCGACGATGGACGCTGAGTATGAGGCGCGCATCGCGGAAACCTTCTTCCACTTCTTTGAGAACGGCTTCGTCTACAAGGGCCTCAAGCCGGTGAGCTGGTGCATCCACGACCGCACGGCCCTTGCCGAAGCCGAAGTGGAGTATGAGCAGCATAAGTCGCCCAGCGTGTATGTGCGCTATAAGCTGACGAGCGATCCGGCTGCGATCGATCCGGCGCTTGCGGGCCAACCGGTCTACACCATCATCTGGACGACGACGCCGTGGACGCTGCCCGCTTCGCTGGCCGCCGCCTTCCATCCGGAGATGGAGTATGTCGCGATCTCGACGCCGGACGCGATCTACATCGTGGCGCAGGCATTGATGTCGAGCGTCATTGTGCATACGCATCTGATGAGCGGGAAGAATCCCGCCGAGCCTGCAAGTGACGCCGATATCGTCGCCGTGTTCAAGGGTGACAAGCTCGACGGTGCTACCTTCGCGCATCCCTTTCTCGACCGCGTCGTCGCCGGTACAAACGCAACATACGTCACCGCGGACCAGGGTACTGGCGCGGTCCATACCGCGCCCGCCCATGGAGTCGACGACTTCGCCACAGGCAAGCGCTACTCACTCCCTGAGGTGCAATACGTCGACGATGCAGGCCGACAGATGCACACCGACCGCTTCGGCGGCGGAGTCGCGCAGGCTTACGAAGGCCTGAGCGTCTGGAAGTCCAATCCGGTCATCATTGAGCTGCTGCGGGAAAAGGGTGCGCTGCTGGCCGCGTCCGAGTTTGAGCACTCGTATCCGCACTGCTGGCGCTGCCACAACCCGGTCATCGTGCGCGCGACGGAGCAGTGGTTCATCGCGATGGATACTCCGATGCGCGCGCCGAATGGGAGCGAAACAACGTTTCGTGACCGAGCATTAGCCGAGATCACGCGCATCAAATGGGACCCGGCCTGGGGGCAGGAACGGATCACCAACATGGTCGCGACGCGGCCGGACTGGTGCATCTCGCGCCAGCGCATCTGGGGCGTGCCGATTGCGGTATTCCTTTGCCGCAAATGCGGCGAGCCGCTGAAGGATGCTGCGATCAACAAGCGCGTCGTCGATCTGTTTATGAAGGAGTCCGCCGACTCCTGGTACATCCGCACGCCGGAGGAGATTTTGCCTGCGGGAACGAGGTGCGCCTGCGGCCACGCGGAATTTCGCAAGGAGATGGACATCCTTGATGTGTGGTTCGAGTCGGGCGCCAGCTCGCATGCCGTGCTCGACGTCGATCCAGATACCCAGCAGGTGCCCGGCAATCCGGATCCCGAAAACCTGAATCCGCCTGTTGACCCCCGCGCTGACCTCTACGCCGAAGGCGGCGACCAGCACCGCGGCTGGTTCATGTCGTCGCTGCTCTGCGGCATCGGCATGCACAATCGCGCGCCGTACAAGATGGTCGCGACCTACGGCTGGACGCTGGACGAGCAGGGTCGCGCGCTCTCGAAATCACTCGGCAACTTCATCGATCCGAACCAGGTGATGGACACCCTGGGCGGTGACATCGTGCGCCTGTGGGTCGCGAGCGTGGATTTTCGCGAGGATGTCGTCGCCTCCATGCCGTTGCTCAAGCGCCTGGCGGAAGAGATCTACCGCAAACAACGCAACACCTTCCGGTTCCTGCTTGGAGCGCTGCGCGAGCTCGATCCCACCACTGGCGAAGAGCGCGCCTTCGATCCACGTTTGTTAGCCGAAGGCGGCGATTCTGTTCCCTTCGAGCAGATGCAGTCCATCGACCAGTACATCCTCGCGCGCGCGGCTGAACTCACCAGGAAGATCCGCGCGGCCTACGACGCGATGGAGTTCCACCGCGTCTACCACCTGCTCAACGAATTCCTCAATTCCGAGCTCTCGGCCTTCTACCTCGATGTGCTGAAAGATCGCCTCTACACCTATCCGGTGAAGGTCAAGGCCGGCAATGAGTATCAGCGAGAGTTGTACATCGCACGCCGCTCTGCGCAGACGGCGATCTACAAGATCACCGACGCCCTCGCTCGCCTCACCGCGCCCATCCTCACCTTCACCGCCGACGAGGTCTGGCAGCACATCCCGGGGAAATCCGGCAGTGTGCACCTGGCGCTTTTTCCGGAGCCTGTTGATCTTGCAGAGTTGTCATCGATCGCAGTCAATACCCTCCTTGCGGAATGGGGACGCATGTTTGAATTTCGATACCGCGCACTCGTGACTGTCGAACACCGACGCACCGAAAAAATTATCGGTAAAGGGCTGGAGACCGCAGTTGTCTTTGACGAAATGAACTCAGATGACTACAAGCTTTTGTCGAAATACAAAGAAACGCTGCCTGAATTTCTTAACGTGTCTACAGTCGATGTACGGAGAAATCCACCGTCGAGTACCACGGTCGTCATGAACACAATCGCAGAACGTGCTGCCGATCCCAAATGCGACCGCTGCTGGCGGCACGTCCCGGATGTCGGTTACGACGCGCGTTATCCCTCCGTCTGCCAGCGTTGCGCCCAGGCGCTCGACGCCATCGACTTTGCTGGCTATTCCGTCTAATGCCTGATGGAGAAACAGATATTTCGGGCTTACAGCCCTCTGGACGGATTAGATTTTACCTAGGCCTTCGGCCTAGGCTGTTATATCGTCGCGCCGTTGGCGCTTAGATTTGTACCACGTCGCACAAATGCGACCGACAACCTAGAACTGAGTCCTATGCAAAAAGACCGCCGCCTCTATCTCTTCCTCATATCAGCGCTGGTCATCGTCGCCGACCGCATCACGAAGATCGCCATCGTGCATCGCATCCGGCCGGGGTACACCATTCCCGTGATCCCGCATATCTTCTATCTCTCGCATGTACTCAACACTGGCGCCGCCTTCTCGCTGATGGAGAACTGGCCGCCGGACCGCGTCCGCATCGGCCTCATCGTATTCTCAGTCGCGGCGGCCCTGGTATTACTGGCGCTACTGTGGCGCGGCGGCAAACAACTGACCATGACCTCGGTCGCGCTCGCGCTCATCTTCGGCGGCGCGCTGGGCAATCTTTACGACCGCATCCGCTACCACCACGTCGTCGACTTCCTGCAGGTCATCATCTACCGCTATCACTGGCCGGACTTCAACGTTGCCGACTCGTGCATCGTGATCGGCGCCTGCCTTCTGCTGCTCGAAATCTTTCGCCCCGACCCGCACAACGTGCCCATCGCGTAACAAACCGATGCGCCCCACGCGCAAAAGTTTGCGGCATTGCATGAACCCTACCTTCTCCTCATAAATCCTTGCCTTCGGCCCTTGCGCGGAGCATTCTTACTGCATGGCGACTCCGGATTCTCCGGAGGCCGGGCCAACGGACGCCTCTGACCCGTCGAGCCCTGCCCTCCCCGGCCATACTGTCGACGAGTTGCGCGCGCAGGGCAAGGCTGCCGAGGCTCGCGCCGAGTTCGAGCGCTTGATCCAGGAGGGCGTCGAGTCCGGCATCGATTCGCGTTCGCCAGCGGCCATCTTCGATTCCATTCGCACCGACATTCGTGCGCGCATCTCAACTCCGCCCATCGGTAATCAGGACGCGCCGGCATGAGTTTCCCGGTCCGTTACACCACACAGGCCTCGGACGATCTCAGCGGTGGCGCTGCCCACCTGCAACAGCGAGAAGGCGAGCCCGTCGCCAGCCGGTTCGTCGACATGGTCGCTCGCATGACGCGTTCTCTCGAAGGCTCTCCTACGCTCGGCACGCCGTGCGATATGCATTCGGTTCGCCGCCGTGACCTGAAGCGCCTTGCCCTGCCCGCACCGTTCGCTGCCTGGAAGATTTACTACGCCGTCCTGTTCAGCGAGCTCCGCGTCGAGCGCATCCTTCACATGCCGCCGCAGCCTCAGGACACGCAGCAGCCCGCCGATTCGGGCGACGCCAACTCCTGATCCAATTTCAGGTTCGACCTCCACTCGCCAATCCACTGCTTCCTGTCGGACAATGGAAGATGGCGATGCCTGACCGAATCTCAGCAGTGAACGCAGTCATAAATAAGCCCGCAGTCCTGAATCCGCCTGCGAGCGGAGAGGAGCAGCTCTCCCATGCGTCGAAATCCCGCGCCAACGGCAGCATTGCCCCCGCAGCCGAGAACGACCGCATCACCATCCGCGGCGCGCGCACGCACAATCTCAAGTCCATCGACGTTGATATCCCGCACAATGCTTTGACTGTGGTCAGCGGCGTTTCGGGTTCGGGCAAGTCGTCACTCGCGTTCGACACTGTGTATGCCGAGGGCCAGCGGCGGTACGTCGAGTCGCTCTCCGCCTATGCGCGGCAGTTCCTCGAACGCATCGAGAAGCCCGACGTGGACCACATGGACGGCCTGGCGCCGGCCATCGCCATCAAGCAGAAAAACCAGACGCGCAATCCCCGTTCCACCGTCGCCACCGCGACCGAGATTTACGATTACCTGCGCCTGCTCTTCGCGCGCTGCGGCACTGTGACCTGCCTGCACTGCGGCGGCGTTGTCCGGCATGACACCGTGGATGAGATCGTCACCTCACTCCTTGGTATGCCGGAGGGCACCCGCGCCTATGCGCTTTTCCCCATCACCCGCGCGGAGGTGAAGCTCGAACCCCTGCGCGCATCTTCTATTGCGGAAGAAGCGCAGGCCGAAGTAAAGCCTGCGCCGAAGCTTCGCGGCAGGAAATCCGCAAAGAAGGCCGCCGAACATTCGCAGTCCGCGCTCGCACTTGCTTCCGTCACCGATGCGCTCAAAGATCGCCTCAGCGAGCTCCGCCGCCGCGGCTACAACCGCCTCTACCAGCCCGCGCCCGATCTTAACGCGCCCGTCTCAGAAGGCAACCTCGTCGAGTTCTCCGCGCCAGAGTCGCTCCTCGAACTCGACTTCTCGCGCCCGATCTTCGTTCTCATCGACCGCCTCGCGCTCTCACCCGACATCCGTTCGCGCATCGTCGACGCGATCGAGACCGGCTACCGCGAGTCCGGCGAGGTGCAGTTCTACATCGTCCCGCGATCGGAGTCCCTTGGATCTGTCATCCCGAGTGACGAGCGTGAGCGAGGAATCGAGGGACCTGCAGTCCAGAGCAACCCGAATCACCTCCGCTTTTCCGCCGCCTTCGAGTGCTCCACCTGCCATCGCGCCTATCGCGAGCCCGAGCCGCGCCTCTTCTCCTTCAACAACCCCTACGGCGCCTGCCCGCGCTGCCAGGGCTTTGGCAACACCATCGACTTCGACCCCAACCTCATCGTCCCCGACCGATCGCGCGCGCTCGCACAGGGGGCCGTAGCCCCGTGGACCAGCACAAAATACCGTCCGCACCATGGCGAGATGATTCGTTTCGCCAAATCCGCCGGCATCCCAGCCGATGTGCCCTGGTACGATCTCACGCCCGCACAACAGGAAAAAATCTGGGAGGGGCAGGGAAGCTATCCCGGCATCCGCGGCTTCTTCGCCGCGCTCGATCGCAAGAAGTACAAGCTGCACGTCCGTGTCTTTCTCTCGAAGTACCGCGGCTATGCGCTCTGTCCCGACTGCCGCGGCCAGCGGCTCCGGGCCGAGGCCCGCGCCGTCCTCATCGCGCCGCGCACTGGGCCGGCCAAAAATATCTGCGAAGTCACCGCGCTCACCATCAACGCCGCGCAGGCCTTTTTCGACGATCTCCAACTCACGCCCGCCCAGACCGAGATCGCCGGCAAGGTCCTCGAAGAGGTCCGCCAGCGTATTCACTTCCTGCAAGAGGTCGGCCTCGACTACCTCACCCTCGACCGCCTCAGCTCCACGCTCTCCGGCGGCGAATCACAGCGCATTCAGCTCGCGACCTCGCTCGGCTCACGCCTCGTCGGCGCGCTCTATGTGCTCGACGAACCTTCCATCGGCCTGCACACACGCGACACCGCCAGGCTCATCCGCATCATGCACTCGCTGCGCGACCTCGGCAACACCATCCTCGTCGTCGAGCACGACCCCGATGTCATCCGGTCCGCCGACCACCTGCTCGACCTCGGCCCCGGTGCCGGCGAACTCGGCGGCCAGTTGCTCGCCGAGGGCACCGTGCCCGAGGTTACCGCCAACCCCAAATCCATCACCGGAAAATATCTCTCCGGCCGTCTGACGATCCCCGTTCCCAAGGTCCGCCGCACGCCCGGCAAAGAACATCTCACGCTCACCGGCGCGCGCATCCACAACCTGCGCGGTGTCGATGTCGATATCCCGCTCGGCCTGCTCTGCTGCGTCACCGGAGTCTCCGGCTCTGGCAAGTCCACGCTGATCCATCAGGTGCTCTATTGTGCGCTGATGCAGGCGCTCAACCGCGAGCCCGGCTCGGGAGAACCCGAGCCAACTCACCTCTTCCGCGCTCTTGCCGGCACGCAGTATTTGAACGACGTCGTCCTCGTCGACCAGTCGCCCATCGGCCGCACGCCGCGATCCAATCCTGTTACCTATATCAAGGCCTTCGACGACATCCGCGCGCTCTTCGCCGCGCAGCCGGACGCCAAGCGCAAGGGCTATACCGCCGGCAGCTTCTCCTTCAATGTCCCAGGTGGGCGCTGCGATGTCTGCGAGGGCGACGGCACCGTGACGGTCGAGATGCAGTTCCTTGCCGACGTGGAGCTGCCTTGCGAGGAATGCAACGCCACCCGTTACAAATCATCCATCCTCGAGATCAAGTACAAGGGCCGTAACATCCATGACGTGCTCTCGATGACCGTCAAGGAGGCGCTCACGCACTTCGCCGGCATTCCGCGCATTGTGGATAAGCTCCACGTTCTCGATGAGGTCGGCCTCGGCTACGTTCGGCTGGGCCAGTCCGCCACCACGCTCTCCGGCGGAGAAGCCCAGCGCGTCAAACTCGCCTCGCACCTGGCGCAGGCACGGTCGATCATTGACCGCGCTGCAACCGCCTCCGCCCGCAACTCAGAATCGACCAACGGCTCAAGCTCGTCCGAATCGAAGCAAAAAGCCCGCTCGCGCACGCTCTACATCCTGGACGAGCCCACCACCGGTCTCCACTTTGATGATGTACAGAAGCTCCTCGCCGCCTTCCGCAAGCTGATCGAAGGCGGAGGCTCGCTCCTCGTCATCGAGCACAACCTCGACGTCATCAAGTCCGCCGACTGGGTCATCGACATGGGCCCTGAAGGCGGCGCAGCCGGCGGCGAACTTGTCGCCATCGGCACGCCGGAGGCTATTGCTGCGAACCCCGCCTCTCACACCGGCCGCTACCTCGCTCCGCTGCTGGCGGTCGAGGCCAACCCGCGGCAATCCACTCTGCGTTGAGCGGCCAGTTCT
>DATNEM010000133.1:0-5917 GCA_035552995.1 Acidobacteriaceae bacterium
GCGGTGGTAGTGGCGCAGTAGGCGTCGAAGGCGCGGGTGAGCTCTTCAGCGATGGCCGGTGCGGTGGAGGTCTCAATGGCCGAGCGCTGCATGAGGTAGACGAGCTGGCCGTCGCGCAGGATGGCGATGGCTGGTGAGGTAGGCGGGTGTCCGGCGAAATAGCCGCGGGCCTTCTCGGTAGCGTCGCGGTCCTGTCCGGCGAAGACGGTGATGGCCTGGGTGGGCTTTGTCGCGTGCTGCATGGCCATGCGGACGGCTGGGCGCATCTTTCCGGCGGCGCAGCCGCAGACGGAGTTGACGACAAGCATGGTGGTGCCGGGGCGGGCGAGGGCCTGGTCGACGTCTTCGGGCGTGCGCGCTTCCTGAATGCCGGCGCGGGTGAGCTCCTCGCGCATGGGGATGAGCATGATCTCTGGGTACATAAGGTCTCCTGATTCGATTGTACGGCTGGGAAGGTTCGAAGTGCGAGGTTCGGGGTTCGAGGTGGTGCGAGGGACGAGATGTTGTTCTACCCCACCCGTCCGTCCTTCGACTTTGCTCAGGACAGGCTCCGAACGCGTACGGATGGGGCACCCCGAGTTTTGTCGGAAAGAGAAATGCGGGATTCTTCTCCCGCAGGGCGGGATCAGAATGACGTTCGATTTGCCGGTGGTGATGGATGAGGTTTGTGGCACGATCTCACCCAAGCGGAGCTTGGGTGGGGCACCCGCGGCTTGTTACGGCTGTTACGAAAGTCTGACTGTCTTTGACTTCGGTGGCAGTCGCTTTTGTGGAACTTCGGCTAGTCTGGGTGCGTGAAGATTCATGCCGATGTTCCGCTGGCGCCGATGACCACGCTTGGCGTGGGTGGGCCTGCACGATGGCTGGTTGAGGTAGAAGATGCCGAGGAGTTGCTGGCTGCAGTGCGCTTTGCGCGCGAGGGCGGAGTGCCGTTTTTTGTGCTCGGCGGCGGCAGCAACTTGCTGGTCTCCGATGAGGGTTTTCCCGGGGTTGTGATCCGGTTTGCCGGTCGAGGGCAGATTGAGATGCAGCGGCAGAACGGCACGGCGATGGTGAGCGCGGATGCCGGAGTGGAGTGGGACTCGCTGGTGCTGTTTGGCTTGCAGAAGAACCTCGGCGGAGTGGAGTGCCTGGCGGGGATTCCGGGGTCAGTGGGCGGGACGCCGGTGCAGAATGTCGGCGCGTATGGGCAGGAGGTTTCGCGGACGATTGCGCGCGTGTACGCTGTGGACCTGGAGGCGGAGAAGGAGGTCGAGCTGACGCCGGCGGAGTGCGGGTTCTCGTATCGGCAGAGCATCTTCAACACGACGCAGCGCGGGCGCTTTGCGATTACACGAGTAGATTACAGTCTGACGCCAGATGCTGCGCCGCATATCGAGTATCGCGATTTGAAGGCGCATTTTGCGGGGAAGGCGAAGCCGACGTTGATGGAGACTGCGTCGGCGGTGCGCGCAATTCGCGCCAGCAAAGGGATGCTGCTATCGGAGAGTGATCCGGATTCGCGGAGCGCGGGGTCGTTCTTCAAGAATCCGATTGTGCCGGTGGAATTGGTGCCGAAGGTTTCTGCGGTGAAGGGCTGCAGGGCGGAGGAGGTTCCTCAGTTTCCGGCAGGTGCGCTTGGGAAGACGAAGCTTTCGGCCGCGTGGTTGATTGAGCTGGCGGGATTTCAGCGCGGGTTTGTGATGGGGAATGTGGGGCTGTCACGGAAGCACGTGCTGGCCATTGTTAACCGCGGGGGCGCGACGGCGGCGGAGATTGTGGCGCTGCGCGATGCGGTGGTGGATGCGGTGCGCGCGAAGACGGGGATCGTGCTGGAGCAGGAGCCGGTGCTGGTGGGGTTTTGAAAACTTAACACCGATTTACAACGATCACACCGATTTTTTGGGATAAAGCAAAAGCAAAGGCGAGTGTCCAGAGCTATCAGCTGACAGCTCTCAGCTGTGAGCCGAGAGCAAATGCGGGGGGCCCTCGACTCCGTGCATTGCTGACGCAATGCATTTCGCTCGGGATGCCAGCGGTTGGGGTGAGAACGGTGCGGATGGTTGGGGTGGTGTGGGAAGCGTCCGGGTCCTTCGACTTCGGCGCGGACGAACATCCGCGCCTTCGCTCAGGATGACAGCGTTTGCGGTGGTTCAGGGATTGAGTTGCTGGAGGAGGCGCGCGCGCTCTTCGGCGAGGACGGTCTCGACCGGGCCTTGGGCGATGACTTTGCCGTCGGCGATCTTGATGACCTCGGCGCCGAGCTGGAAGGCTTCTGCGACGTCGTGGGTGACGGAGAGGATCTGGCTTGTTTCGGGAAATGATTGCTTGTTTTGTAATGCAACGATCAAGCCGGTTCGCAATTCGGCGTCCATTCCAGTGAAGGGTTCGTCGAGCAGCAGCAGGCGGCATCCCATCGCTGCGCGTGCGCGGGCAAGATTGACTCGCTGGGCCTCTCCGCCCGACAGTTTGCCGGGGCGGGTATTTGCGACGTGAGCGATTTGAAACGCGTTCATCAGGTCTTCGATGAGTTGGTCACGCGCCTCCTCTTCGGTCCGGTCTCTCACGAAGAGAGGCATGCCATATTTCATGTTTTCCAGAGCGGTGAGATTTGGAAAGAGTGAAGGCTGCTGTGGCGCCATTCGGATCACGCGCTCATGAGCTGGCGTGAACTTGCCCATATCCGTGTCCACGAGTGTGAAAGTGCGTTCCAGGTTGGTACCTGGGAATACCTTGCTGACGATCTTGCCCCGATTGGGTCGGATTAGCCCGGCGATTGCGCGCAAGATGGTGGTTTTTCCGGAGCCTGATGGGCCGAAGAGGATGGTCCACGGTTTGGTGATGGTGAAGGAGACATCGATGGCAAGAGAGCCAATGCGATGCGCGATCTGAATGGTGTGAATTGGGCGCGAAAGAGCGGAGGCGCTATCCAAGGAGCGGCCTCCGGGCGGCGCCGCGCCAGTAGATGGCGAGCAGGGTGAGGAGGCTGAAGAGGAGAAGGAGTTCGGCGGTGCGGTTGGCGGCGGCGTAGTTGAAGTCCTGTACCTGGTCGTAGAGTGCGATGGAGAGCGTGCGGGTGGCGCCGGGGATGTTTCCGCCGAGCATGAGGACGACGCCGAATTCGCCGACGGTGTGGGTGAAGGTGAGGACGGCGGCGGCGAGGAGTGAGGGCTTGGCGAGCGGGAGGGTGATGGTGGTGAAGACGCGGAGCGGCGATGCGCCGAGGGTGGAGGCGACTTCTAAAAGTGCGGGGTCGACGGCGCGAAAGCCGGCGACGAGCGGCTGAACGGCGAAGGGAAGCGAGTAGAGGATGGAGCCGATGACGAGTCCGGAGAAGGAGAAGGCGAGCGGGTGTCCGAGGAGGTGGATGATAAGGCGTCCGGGAGCGGTGAGGGGTCCGAGTGCGACGAGGAGATAGAAGCCGAGGACGGTGGGCGGTAGGACAAGTGGAAGCGCCACGATGGACTGCACGAGCGCGCGGAGCGGGCCGTTGCCGGAGGCGATCCACCAACCGACGGGCAGCGCGATGGCGAGCAGCAGCGCAGTGGTGGTGAGCGCGAGGCGCAGCGTGAGCCAGAGGGCTTGCGAGTCCATTTGGGACAAGTGTAGCGGCTATTGCACGGGATCGAGGCCGCGCGGGGCGAGGGTGTGCTGGATGGCGGGGGAGCGGAGCCAGTCGAGGAAGTGGTGGGCGTCGGCTTTGTGTTGGGACTTGAGCATGACGACGGCGCACTGGCGGATTTCGGGATAGGTTTGTGCGGGGATGCGAATGAAGGAGCCGGCCTGCTGCATCTCCGGTGTAGTGGCGGAGGTGAGCGAGATGAGGCCGAGCTGCGCGTTGCCGGACTGGACGAACTGTGCGGTCTGCGCGATGTTTTCGGCCTGGACGATGCGGGGCTTGAGCTGGTCGTAGAGCTTCATCCAGGTGAGAGCGGCAACGGCAGCGCGGCCGTAAGGTGCGTGATCGGGATTGGCGATGGCGAGCGACATGAAGCGCGCGTCGCGCAGTGTGTTTTGCGTGAGCGGCTGGAAGGGCGAGTCTTTGCGCGCCCAGAGGACGAGGACGCCGCGTGCGTAAGGTACGGGCTCGGGGGCGTCGGCGAGGTGAGCGGCGACGATTTGTTCAGGGAAGCTGAAGTCGGCGGCGAGGAAGAGGTCGGCGGGGGAGCCGTTGAGGATTTGCGTGGTGAGCGTGGCGGACGAGCCGTAGCTGGCGATGACCTTAATGCCGGATTCGCGCTGGAACTGGTCGGCGAGCGCGGGCAGGACAGGCTGGAGGTCGGCGGCGGCGAGGACGTGGATGGCGGGAGTTTCTTTGGGCGTGGCGGGTTGGGTGAGAGCGGGAAGGGTAAGGACGAAGGCGGCAACGCAAACCCGCACAAGCAGGGTCTGGATGGATTTAGGGGCCCTTGTTAGAAGAACGGTTCGAGCCGTAGCGTGGGCGTTGTTAGCGTCGGGGTCCTTCGACTTCGCATCGCGCAAGGGCGCGATGCTTCGCTCAGGATGACAGGTTCGATCGTTCAATGGTTGCCAATTGAATTTGATGGCTCGATCCCACCCAAGCGGAGCTTGGATGGGGCACCCAAAGGGAAATACGGGGATTCTGGACGCGCGCCGATGCGCGGTCGAGAATGAGGAGCCGGAGGTCATGACTTTCCTTTCGATGTCACCGCATAGAATAGGCTAGAGAGAAAGCAGAATGAGTTCTACACACCAGTTACGATGCACCGGATGCGGTGCGCGGATCGCGGCAGGGGCGAGCGCGAGCGATTTTCGCTGCCCGGATTGCAATGGATTGTACGAGGTGGTCTATCCGTGGAGTCCGGGAGAAGCGATGGCGGGCGGCAGCGTGCGCATGCCGAATCCGCATGGTCTGATTGCGCGGTGGCAGGAGTTGCGGACCTCGACGTTGCCGATCGACCAGAGCGGCGTGTGGCGGTTCCGCGATCTGCTGCCGATTGTGGAGAATCTGGATCACGTTGTCACGCTGCGCGAGGGGAACACTCCGCTGTACGAGATGCCGCGTGCGGGCGAGTTGGCAGGTGTGGACTGGCTGCTGGCGAAGCACCAGGGGATGAATCCGACGGCGTCGTTCAAGGACACGGGGATGACAGCGGCGATCTCCGTGGCGGTGGAGCGCGGGTTCCAGTGGGTGGCGTGCGCGTCGACAGGGAATACCTCGGCGGCGATGGCCGCGTATGCGGCGCGCGCGGGGCTGCGATCGATTGTGTTTATCCCCGAGGGAAAGATTGCGTGGGGGAAGCTGTCGCAGTCGATGGACTACGGCGCGATGACCGTGCAGCTGAAGACGGATTTTGACGGATGCGTGCGGCTGCTGACGCAACTGGTGCGGCGGTTCCCGATCTATCTGCTGAACTCGGTGAATCCGTACCGGCTGGAGGGGCAGAAGACGCCGGCGATGGAGATGTTGGAGCAACTGGAGTGGCAGGTGCCGGAGCATATTGTGGTGCCGGGGGGCAACCTGGCGAACTCGTCTGCGCTGGGCAAGGGTTTTCAGGAGATGAAGCAGATCGGCCTGATTGGGCGCGTGCCGAAGATCAGCATTGTGCAGGCCGAGGGCGCGAACCCGCTGTATCGCTGGTTCAACGACGCGAACCGCGAGATGAAGCCGGTGACGGCGGAGACGCGGGCGACGGCGATCCGCATTGGGAACCCGGCGAGCTGGCGAAAGGCGGCCAACGTGATTGAAGAGATGGGCGGCTGGTGCGAGCAGGTGAGCGAGCAGGAGATTGCACTGGCGAAGGCGGAGATTGGCGCGGAGGGTATCGGCTGCGAGCCTGCGTCGGCGGTAACGCTGGCGGGGCTGAAGAAGCTGGTGCGCGGCGGGCGCGTGGCGCGCGGAGAGCGCGTAGTGCTGATCCTGACCGGGCATACGCTGAAGGATTCGCAGTACACCATCGACTACCATCGCGGCGAG
>DATNEM010000134.1:0-6270 GCA_035552995.1 Acidobacteriaceae bacterium
CTGCGGGCGGCTCGTATTTCAAGCCCGGGCCCTCTCGGCCCAACTATCCGCGCAGAAGCTCTGCGGTGGAGGAGGCGTTCGCAGTCTCTGGCCAGACCCCAAACCTGCCGGGAATCCTTCCTGCGAAGCCGCGCTCGCGATCTTCTCCAAGCGCAGCTTTAGTGTAACACAAGCGGCTACAACACCTCGGGCTGTTGGCACTCAATGATCTGAGCAGTTGCCCGGACAAAATCGTTCAATCAGTTCTCTGAGGGCCTCTCGACGTGGTCAATGACGATCGTGTCCAGCGGCCCCTTGGAGGGTTCGAGCCTGAGGCCAAGCTGCTCATCGAGCGCGGTGAAGATCGACGACCGGCCCGAAGGTTCGGTTGCGTCACCGGCACCGGCGCCTTGGGGACGCAGCGGCTCAAATGTCAGGGTGAAATCATAGTTCGCAGTCAAGCCGGTGTTGTCGTACACCTGCCGGCCAAGACCAAAATAAGAGCGGGAGAGCAAATCCGCCAGATTGCCGATCACGACGTGATGTCCGACGACGACACCGGCGGCCCTTGATTCGATGAACCCTCGACGGTCGCCCTCTGGCGGCGTGACCTGCTTCAATTTTGAACCGCTCTTGGCGGCGACGAGAGAGTAGGTCGGCACCTCGATCGTCTGTGGGTGTACGGCGAGATGAAACCGATCGGCGAGAAACTGCTGTAACACTTCCCTCTTCTGGGCGGCGTTGTACGTCTTCCACTCCGCCAAATCGGAATCGCCGACCTTCGCTGACACGACGTAGTAATCGGTTGCGCCCCAGGGAGGAAGCCCACGCACGGAATTGTCACGCGTGATGTTGTAAGCATTCCGAATCAGGTATTCCAAGGGAGCGGCGTCGGCCGAGAACCCATCCGCGGTAAACCGCACAGGACCACCAAGGGGTTCGGCCTGCAGGCGCACCGACGCCACTTCAAAGCGAATAAGCTTGTTCGGTTGGATGGGCGGTGTTGCGGCAGACTGAGCGGCCGACGCAAGCGGGGCCGTCAGGACCGCGGCTGCTAACACAAAGCGAAGTCCGGCAAGCCGCATCGCAAAAACCTCTGCTGCAAACAGCGCGATGATACCAGAAGCAGTCGCTCAATCCAGCCGCATGTAGTTGGAAATCCGGAGGCTCTTGCTTGCTACCGCCTACATCGGCAGCCGCTGCGTGGAGGGGTCGTACGCGTCCAGTGGATTGACGGCGTTTGCCGGTTCGTTGATGTTCAACATGGAGGTGAACGGCAGCATATCGTCGCGGAAGGCGTCCGGCATTACGATCCCGGAGCGCCAGGTGTGGATCAGCTCATCCACTTCCGAGGCCGGAATCGGGCGGCCCAGCAGGTACCCCTGGAAGTCCATCGCGCCCATCGCCAGCAGGGCGGGGACTGGGCCGACGTGCTCGATACCCTCCGCGATGACGCGCTTGCCCAGCGAGGTAGCCATGTAGACGATGGCCTGAACGATGGGCAGCACCCGGGGTTCATCGTCCATGGCGCGGATAAAGCTGTGGTCCAGCTTGATGGTGTCAATGGGAAGCTTATGCAGCAGCCCGAGGCAGGACTGCTCCGTACCGAAATCGTCGAGTGAGATGCGGACGCCTGCCTGGCGAAGTTGTTCGAGCTGCTGCAGCACCGCCTCTTCTCCGCTGAGCATCAGGCTGCGCTCGATGAGTTCGATCTCCACACGCTCGGCGGGGAAGGAATACTCATCCAGGCATTTCAGCACAGACATCGCGTAATCCGGCTCCTGCAACTGGCGCGTGGAGACGTTGATACCCAGCGTCACCGGATCGCCGTATTTCAGGGCCCAGCGGACCGCGTCTTTGAGTGCGGTGCGCAACGCCCATGTTCCGATGTCGACGATGATGGAATGCCGCTCCGCGACCGCGATGAACGCGCCTGGAGGAATGAAGCCCATCACGGGATGTTCCAGACGCAGCAGGACTTCCAGCCCTTTCAAACGGCCGCCGGCTGAGAACTGCGGCTGATAGGCGAGGCGGAAATCTCCATTGATCAAAGCGAGCCCCAGCTCATCGGGAGTAAGGAGGACGGTTCCACGCGCTTCCTGCGCAATGTGCGCATCGTGCTTGCAGATATACATCGCATGGTCGGCGACGCGCGTAAGCTCCTCCGCGGTGCGGCCGTCCTGCGGATACCGGGCAAAGCCGAAGCTTGCCGACCCGGTAATGATGGTCCCATCCAGATTGAATGCATTGTGGAAGCAGGTTTTCAGGCGGCTGATGACGGAGTGAACGCGGTCGAAGGTCTCAGGAAACGGCAGGATGATAATGAACTCATCGCCGCCCACGCGAGCGAGGAGATCGATTGGACGAAGCTCATGCCGCAGCCTGGCGCTGATCTGCTTCAAATAAAGATCGCCGACCTTGTGGCCGTACTTGTCATTGACGTGCTTGAAGCGGTTGACGTCGATATAGACAACGGCCAGGCCACTGCCGCGCTGCTCGGCCCACTGCAGCGCATCGGCCAGGCGGCTCTCATAAAGACGGCGGTTCGGTAACTCCGTCAGCGGATCGTGCGTGGAGTGATAGACCAGCCCCTGATACAGCTGCGAATTGCGCATGGCGAAGGTCGCCAGCTCGGAGAGCATGGTGTAGATCTGCTCGCTGTCATCGGCCGGGATGTAGCCGGGGCAGGCCGAAACAACGATCTTGCCGACCGATCGCTCCGCGTCGTTGCGCAATGGCACTTCGAACAGGACACTCTTGCGGTTCGTGGGATTCTTCTCCGGATCTGTCGGCACCAACTCATGGTCCAGCTGTAAGTTGTAATTGCACTCTGTGCCGGGCAGAAGATGGACTGCGGAGGCGCATATCTCCGAGAGAAGATGGTCAAGCTTGTGATTGGAGCTGATGATTTCCAGTATGCGGCTGCGTTCGCTGGCAATGTTTACGGAGCGGTTGATCCACGCGTTCTGCTTCGCAATGCGCCAGTTGAGCCGCGCCTTGAGAAACGCAACCCACGCGATGGCAGCCAGCGTCGCGATAAACAGCAGGCCGGGAATGAGGCTGAGGTTGCCCGAGAGCCACGTTGCGTGCGGGTTGGGACCAAGGAGCATCGTGATCGATGCTAGGAGGGTGGAAAATCAGGGGAAATGGCACTTAAGTGCCAACTTTTCTAAGGTTTATCTACATACCGTATAGCCGGAAAGTTGACCTCTCATCTCCGGCCTGCTTCAGCGAACAGCCACAGAAAAGCCGCACCCTTTCGGATGCGGCTCAAGTTTTTTGGTACAGGGAAACTTAGTTAGAAGTTTTCGGTTTCGGCGGGAAGTTCGAGGTCCTCGTCTTCGTCCTCATCGTCGTCATCGTCGAAGTTGCCGAAGCTGGCTGCGAGTGTCGCGGCCGGCAGCACCGAGGTCGGTCCCGGGACCGGGTTGCCCTGCTCGTCGATCTTCATGCCGAGCGAGAGGCCCATCTGCGCGAGGATTTCTTTGATCTCATTCAGAGACTTACGGCCGAAGTTCTTGGTCTTCAGCATCTCGGCTTCGGTCTTCTGGATCAGCTCGCCGATGGTGGCGATATTGGCGTTTTTCAGGCAGTTGTAGCTGCGCACGGAGAGTTCCAGCTCCTCGACCGAACGGTTGAGGTTCTCATTGCGCATCGCCGGGCCGTCGATTGCTTCGGACCCCGCCTCCATCTCCTCCTCGAAGTTGATGAAGATGTTCATGTGGTCTTTCAGCAACTTCGCCGAAAGGCCAAGTGCGTCGGCGGGCAGTACCGTTCCGTTGGTCCAGATCTCGAGCGTCAGCTTGTCGTAATCGGTGATCTGGCCGAGACGCGCTGCTTCAACGAGATAGTTCACCTTGCGGACGGGCGAGTGGACCGAGTCGACGGGGATAAAGCCGAGGCCGAGGTCGCCGTCGAAGTTCTTGTCGGCGGAGACGTAGCCGCGGCCGCGCTTCAACCGCATCTCCATGTCGATCTTGCCGCCTTCGCTGACGGTGCAGATATAGACGTCCTTGTCGAGGATCTCGACGTCGCCGTCGGCCTCGATCATGCCGGAGGTGACGACACCGGGCGCGTCCGCGCGGAGATAGAGAGCCTTGGGGCCTTCGCCCGCGAGCTTGAAGGGAATCTGCTTCAGGTTCAGGACGATGTCGGTCGCGTCTTCGACGATGCCGGAGATCGACTGGAACTCGTGCAGCACGCCTTCGATACGCACCGCGGTAACGGCCGCGCCTTCGATGGACGAGAGCAGAGTGCGGCGCAGCGCGTTGCCGATGGTAGTGCCGAAGCCGCGCTCAAATGGCTGCGCGGAAAACTTGCCATATTTTTCGGTGAGTGTTTCGGTGTCGACGGCGAGACGCTTGGGCTTTTGGAATCCTCTCCAAAGCATGTGTTTCTCCTTTGTCCGGCTCATTCGCGATGCATTCTGCGAAGGCGGGATAGTTCGGTTACCAACTCAGTTGTGGTGTTGCCATTGAGCATTCCCGCGCAGCGGAGAAGCGGATTCCTCCGCTGCACTTCGGAATGACAAATTACTTGGAATAAAGCTCGACGATCAGCTGCTCGTTCACCGGCAGGTTCACATCGCCGCGGCTGGGCAGTGCAAGCACTTTGCCCGATCGGCTGTCGCGGTTGATCTCCAGCCATGCCGGCTGACGCTGGCCCGAGGCAAAGTTCGCCGACTCCTCCAGCACGTTCAGCTTCTTCGAAGCTTCGCGCGCCTCGATGACATCTCCTACCTTGCACTGGAACGACGGGATATTGACCTTGCGGCCGTTCACTTGCACATGGCCGTGGCGAACGAGCTGCCGCGCCTGGCGGCGCGACATCGCGAAGCCGAGCCGGTAGCAGACGTTGTCCAGCCGGGTTTCAAGCTGCTGCAGCAGCAGCTCGCCAGTGACGCCGGTCTTGTTCGCGGCCTTCTGGTAATAAGCGCGGAACTGCGTCTCCAGCGTGAAGTAAATGCGTTTGGCCTTCTGCTTCTCGCGCAGTTGCAGGCCGTAACCCACAACCTTCTTTACCTTGCGCGTCTGGCCGTGCTGGCCGGGAGGAAAGTTGCGCTTCTCCACCGGACACTTGTCCGTGAAGCACTTCGCACCTTTCAGGAAGAGTTTGGTCCCGTCTCTGCGGCAAAGCCGGCAGACGGCGCCTGTGTAACGTGCCATTTTCTATTTCTCCTTTACTTCAGGTGACGATCGGTTTACGCGCGGTGCGCTTCGTCCCGATCCGGGTTTTGTCAGCTCGACTTACGGCGAGGTCGTCTTACGAGTTCCCCGCCACAGGTCGGGCAAATTTGATTCATCTCTGCTGTGCAGTTCGCACAGAAGGTGCATTCATTCGTGCAGATGAAGGCCGTGTCTTGCGACGCGAGAGGCGCATTGCACTTCTTGCATGCGGACTTCATCAGAAGGGCCATTACACTCTCCGCCGCTTCGGCGGACGGCAGCCGTTGTGCGGCATCGGCGTTACGTCGCGGATGGAACGGACCTCGATACCCGCGGTGGCCAGCGCGCGGATGGCCGACTCGCGGCCCGAACCGGGGCCCGACACGCGCACATCGACGGAGCGCAGACCGTGATCGCGAGCTGCGTTGGCGGCATTCTGCGCCGCCTGCTGCGCCGCGAACGGCGTGCCCTTGCGCGAGCCACGGAAGCCAAGCGAACCCGACGACTTCCAGCTGAGCGTGTTGCCCTGCTGGTCCGTGATGGTGACGATGGTGTTGTTGAAGCTCGCCTGAATGAACACGAGCCCGAACGGAACATTCTTGCGTTCCCGCTTCTTGAACTTCTTGTTCTTGCCGGTCTTGGCGCCGGCTGCCGCAGTCTTGGTAGCCATGGCTTATTTCGTCGCTTTCTTCTTGGCGGCAACCGTGCCCTTGCGCGGGCCTTTGCGGGTGCGGGCGTTGGTGTGGGTGCGCTGGCCGCGGACCGGCAGCGAGCGGCGATGGCGCAGACCGCGATAGCTCTGGATCTCGATCAGGCGCTTGATGTTCAGGCTGACGTCCTTGCGCAGGTCGCCCTCGATCTGCCCCTGGGTCTCGATCACGTGGCGGATGCGGTTCAACGCATCCTCGTCCAGCGTGCCAATCTTCGCGTAGGGATCGACGTTCGCTTCGGCGAGAATCTTCGCCGAGCGCGAGTTGCCAATCCCAAAGATGTACGTGAGTCCGATGCGTACCTGCTTGTGGTTCGGTACGTCGACTCCGGCAATACGTGCCATGGGAATCCTTTTCGTTGTGGTCCGGTGAGCGCTTGTGGCCTCCGAACGGGGTTGTCTGTTTGCGGCTATGAG
>DATNEM010000135.1:0-15143 GCA_035552995.1 Acidobacteriaceae bacterium
GGGCATCATTCCGTTCCGCAAGGCGACGAACTTTGCTGTGCACGTAAGCGGAGGGGAGTTCAACGTGGCCGCGAATCTCGCGGACTGCTTCCAGCTAAGCACCGGGATCGCGTCTGCGATGGTGAATTACCCGATCGGCGATCTGATCCACGAGCGTGTGCGCGCCATGGGCGTGAAGCCGCTGTACAAGCGGTTCGAGCATGACGGCGTGAGCGGGCCAAACATGGCGACGGTCTACAGCGACCAGGGATTCGGGTCGCGGGCACCGATCGTGTTTTACAACCGGTCGAATGAAGCTGGTGCGCTGCTGAAGCCCGGCGATTTCGACTGGAAGGCGATCTTCGCCAAAGGCGTGCGCTGGTTTCATTCAGGCGGCATCTTCTCGTCGCTGTCCAAGACGACTTCCGAGCTGGTGATCGAAGCGATGAAGGCCGCGCGCGAGGCAGGCGTGGTCACGTCGCTGGATCTGAACTATCGCGAAAAGCTGTGGAAGCCGCAGGGCGGTATGAAGCGCGCGCATGAGGTGCTGAGCGCGATCGTCGAGAACGTCGATGTGCTGATCGGCAACGAAGAGGACCTGCAGAAGGGTCTTGGCTTCGCAGGGCCTGAGGTTGCAGCCAGCGCGAAGTCGGCGAGTTCCAAGCTGGACACGACGGTGTTCCTCGGCATGATGGAGCAGGTGGTGAAACGCTTCCCGAAGACCAAAGTTGTCGCGACGACTTTGCGCGAGGTGCACAACACCAATGCGCACAGCTGGAGCGCAGTAGCGTGGGTGAATGGCGAGTCGGTGCAGGCGCCGACCGCGGAACTGCGCGTGCTGGATCGCGTGGGCGGCGGCGACGGATTTGCCGCGGGTTTTATTTACGGGCTGCTGAGCGGCGCGGCGCCGCAGGAGGCGGTGAATCTGGGATGGGCGCATGGTGCGCTGCTGACGACCTTCCCCGGGGACACGACGATGGCGACGCTCGACCAGGTGAAGCAGTTCGCAGCGGGTGGTTCGGCAAGGATTCAGCGGTAGGTTATTTCAGAAGCATAAAAAGCAGATTCCTTCGCATTCGACTGGCGTCGAACGCTGCGGAATGACAAAGGATAAGAGATGGCGAGTAGTCTGTTCGATCTGACGGGAAAGACGGCGGTGGTGGTGGGTGGAACATCCGGCATTGGCCTGGCAATGGCGGTTGGCTTGGCCGAGGCAGGCGCGGACGTGGTGGCGAGTTCGCGGCGGCAGGAGCAGGTGGATGAAGCCGCGGCGCAGATTGAGGGCAAAGGACGCAAGGCGCTGCGGCTAACTTCGGACGTGGGCGATCGCGCGACGCTGCAGCGGCTCAGCGACGAGACGATCAAGGCGTGGGGCAAGGTCGATATCCTGATCAACTGCGCCGGCAAGATCAAGCGCGCGCCGACGCTCGATTTTCCCGAAGACCTCTGGGACGACATCTTCGACACGAATGTGAACGGCACGTTGCGCGCCTGCCAGATCTTCGGCAAGCACATGCTGGAGCGTGGCTATGGGCGCATCATCAATATCGCGTCGCTGAATACGTTTGTGAGCCTGAAGGAAGTGACGGCGTATGCGGCCTCCAAGGCGGCTGTCGGCGCGCTGACAAAGTCCTTGGCGGTGGAGTGGAGTTCGCAGGGCGTGACGGTGAACGCGATTGCGCCGGGAGTCTTCCGCACCGCGCTGAATGCGGAGCTGCTGGACAAGAGCGAGCGCGGCAAGGAGCTGAAGCTGCGCACGCCGATGGGGCGCTTCGGCAAGACGGAGGAGTTGATTGGCGCAGCGATCTATCTAGCAAGCGATGCTTCGGCGTTTGTGACCGGCGAGATCCTGGTGGTCGATGGCGGGTTCCTGGCGAGCGGAGTGAATCAGTAAGACGGGGACTCGTTGCTGGGGACCAGGGACCAGGGAGAGGCGCGGCGAAGTCCCGTGTTTCTTGCTTTTTGAGGGAACGTATCCGCACGTTTCAGCGGCGTATACTTTCGAGATAACAGTCGAGCGCGTGTGTGCGTCGAAGATCGCACGGCGAAATTTTTCAGCGAGTCAAGAGGTTTCAGGATGAGTGAGAACAACGGCCATCACGCCAACGGAAATGGGCATTCTGCCAACGGAAATGGACATGCGGCGAATGGCCACGCGCATGTGACCGGCGACTACACCGTGCCGAAGCCGCGCGCGGAGTGGATCGTAAACCGCAAGTCCGAGGCTGCGCGCACGGGTGATTGGAACATGAGCCAGATGCACTTCGCGCGCAAGGGGCTCGTCACCGAGGAGATGGCGTACGTTGCGCATCGCGAGAAGCTGAAGGGCGAGTTCGTGCGCGACGAGGTGGCTGCGGGACGGATGATCATCCCGGCGAACATCAACCACCCGGAACTTGAGCCGATGGCGATCGGCGTGGGCTCCCTGTGCAAGATCAACGCGAACATTGGCAACTCCGCGGTCGTCTCGAATGTGGATGAAGAGCTGCGCAAGCTGCACACGGCCGTCCATTTCGGCGCGGACACGGTGATGGACCTCTCGACCGGCGGCGACATTCCGATGATCCGCGAGCAGATTCTGCGACATTCGCCGGTACCCATCGGGACGGTCCCGCTGTACGAGGCGCTGGCCCGGGTGAAGAAGCTCGAAGACTTGAACATCGATCTGTATCTCGAAGTGATCGAGGAGCAGGCGCAGCAGGGTGTGGATTACTTCACTATCCATGCGGGCGTGCTGATTCAGTACATTCCGATGGTGGCGAAGCGCATTACGGGCATCGTCAGCCGCGGCGGCGCGATCCTGGCCCAGTGGATGACGAGCAATCACAAGCAGAACTTCCTGTATGAGAACTTCGACCGCATCACGAAGGTCATGGCGAAGTACGACGTGAGCTACTCGCTGGGCGATGGGCTGCGGCCAGGCTGCGTGGCAGACGCGAGCGACGAGGCGCAGTTTGCCGAACTGAAGACGCTGGGCGAGCTAACGCGCCAGGCGTGGAAGGACGACGTGCAGGTGATGATCGAGGGCCCGGGGCACATCCCCATGGACCAGATCAAGTTGCAGGTCGATAAGGAAGTGGAGCTGTGCGACGGCGCTCCGTTCTACGTGCTGGGGCCGCTGGTGACGGACATCGCGCCGGGTTACGACCACATCACCAGCGCGATCGGCGCTGCGATGATTGGCTGGCACGGCGCGGCAATGCTCTGCTACGTGACGCCGAAGGAGCATCTCGGCCTGCCGAACGAGAAGGACGTGAAGGACGGCATCATCGCGTACAAGATTGCGGCGCACGCGGCGGACATCGCGCGCAAGCGGCCGGGCGCGCGCGACCGCGACGACGCCATCAGCCACGCGCGCTACACGTTCGACTGGGAGAAGCAGTTTGCGCTATCGCTCGATCCGGAGACGGCGCGGTCGATGCATGACGAGACGCTGCCGGACGATTACTACAAGGAAGCTGCGTTCTGCAGCATGTGCGGGCCGAAGTTCTGCAGTATGAACTGGTCGAGCAAGGTGGACAAGTTCAACGAAGAAGTGCACGGGTTGAAGAAGCAGGACCTGACGCAGATCGTGACCGAGCAGATGGCGCTCAGAGGCTAGGTTCGAGGCGTTAGGTTCGAGGTTCGAGGAAAAGCAAATGCGGGGATTCTTCGCCTGCGGCTCAGAATGACAAACCAGAACTAATTGCCATTGCGTTCATCTATCCAGGCGAGTGTCTTGGCGGCGAGTGAGTGGAAGGCTTGCACCGCAAGGGCGAGGTGGTCTTCCCGGGTGTCTTCTATCTTGTTGTGGCTGATGCCGCGCAGCGACTGAACGAACATCATGACGGTGGGGATGCCGCTGCGGGCGACCTCAGCGGCGTCGTGCAGCGGGCCTGAGGGCAGCAGCGGAATTTTGTCGAGAGGCTGCGCGGTGGTTTCAGCGATGGCTTCGCGGCAGAGAGCGATCAGGTCCGGGTGGAACGGGATCGGCTCAATGGACCAGATGCGTGACCACTCGACGGTGCATCGCTCCTGATCTGCAAACCTGCGGCTCGCGGCCTGAGCATCGGCGTACATGGCAGCGAGGACAGCCGGATCGAGGTCGCGCTGGTCGAGGGTACATTCGCAGCGGCCGACGACGGCGGTGACGATTCCGGGAAATGTTTTCACGGAACCCACGGTGCATACGGAGTCAGCGTGACGCGCGGCGATGGTCTTGATTTCGAGCGCGAGGCGGGCGGCGGCGGCCAGCGCGTCGTGGCGGTCGGCCATGGGAGTGGAGCCGGAGTGGGCTTCCTGGCCATGGAAGGTGATGGCGTGGCGCTCGACGCCTTTGGTGCCGAGGACTGCGGCGAGCGGGAGGCCGAGGCGCTCAAGGACAGGACCCTGCTCGATGTGGAGCTCGATGTAGGCGGCGATGTTTTCGCGCTCGACTGTCGCATCGCCGATGCGGTCGATGTCGATGTTGCACTGGGCGAGAGCGGCTTCGAGCGTGATGCCGTCGCGATCGGTGCGGACGCGGTCGGCGGCGATAGAGTGCGTGCCGGCGAAGGCTGAGGAGCCGAAGAGGGAGCGGCCGAAGCGCGCGCCTTCCTCGTCGGCCCAGTCGACGATGCGGAGGGTGAAGGGCGGCCTGCCATTATGTTCGCGAGCGAGGGCGGTGAAGGCCTCGAGCGCGGTGACGACGCCGAGTGCGCCATCGAGCCAGCCGCCGTTGGGAACGGAGTCGAGATGCGAGCCGAGAACGAGCGAGCGCGGCGAGGCCCCGGGGAGCGTGATCCAGACATTGCCGGCGGCGTCGCGATGCTGCTCGATCCTCCACTCAAGGGGCAGGGCCGCGACTTTCTCTGCGAACCAGTCGCGGGCGCGCTGCCACGCAGGGGTGAAGGCGATGCGTTGAGCGCCGTTCGCGTCCGAGGTGAGGGCGGCGAGCTCTCGCAGGTTGGCGATGACGGCGGCGGGGTCGGCTGGCATGCGAGCCATTCTTACACCACCCACCGTCCTGAGTTCAATCAGGGTTGGGAGTAGTAGATGGTGCGGGTGCGAGCGGTGTCGCCGGGCTGCGACACTTTGACTTGCAGGGTGTGAAGGTTATCCCGGCGCTCGTCCGGCGGTGGATCAAAGGACAGCTCGTAATATGCGGTCAAGTCCGCGAGACAGCGCTCGAGTTCGCCTGCGATGTCATTGCTGCCGGTGAGGGCGAGGCCGCCGCTCTGCACCGACATCACCTGCAGCGCTGTAAAGCCGGGAAGGCCCTGAATCGGCTTGGCAGCGCCCTTGAGGAACTGCTCGTAGTCCAGTTGGTGGGAGCTTGCATCGGTGCCTGCCGGGCTGATGCTGTAGAAGGTAACGTTGGCGCGGCGCAGCAGCGTGGACATCACCACACCCTGGTGGAAGAGCTGCGTCGTCTGCTTGTCATCGTAGTTGAGGTTCGCGTTTGAGACCAGAGGCCATCCAGGCGATACCCACAGGATAATTTTGCGTCCGGGAATGGAGGCCTCTCTCACGACCAGCCTTTCCGCGGCGGCCAGGCAACGATGCGCGCGGTCTGCGTCGTTGGCTGGACCGGTGTTCTTGAGTTGAACGCCGGAGCCCAGGTTCGTCTGTGCAAGCGCGGCGCTGAGCAGGTTGCCATCCCTGGTTGGGGTTTCGCCCATGGCTACGCCAGCGTCCTCCAGGATGGCAAGCGACGTAGGAAAGGAGAGATGGCCGCCGTTCGATTTGAAAAACTTGTCGATCTCCGCGCGCTCGACGGCAAGTTCCTGAGGATCGGCGTTGACGGTATCGATCACAACCACCACCTCGACCGGCGCTTCCGCGCCTTTGACGACGGAGAAGCTGGTGATCGGTTCTGGCCTTTTGTTGTCGAGGATGGTGAAGTCCTGCTGCTGCAGGTTGGCGACGGGCGGGCCTGATTTCGGCGTAACCACGACATCGAGGACCATGCGATTGGAGGCAGACGCGGAAGGTGGCGCCGGTTGCTGGGCCAGAATGGCGGTCGATGACAAGGCAAGGGCAAGAAAAGCGAGGCCGGGGCGAGTGCGGATGTGCATAACTCCTCTGATATGGCGAATTTAGGACTGATTACCGCGTGGGGCTGGGCAGCAGGAAGGGCGAGCAGCAGGGTTTGCCGATGGGCTGGAACTCCATGATCTCGGCGCGCGTGCCGTCGGGGTCGAAAAGGTTGAGTTGCCATTTGGCGTCGCGGCCGATCTTGGGCCCCGGTGTGTTTTTACCGTGGAAGCGATCACCATTGAAGAGCGTGTTTGTGGCCTGCTCGATGTTGGGCACGCCGAGAGAGAAGTGGTTGAGGCTGCCGGCTGCGGCCTGGGTGGGTTCGCCGGTAACCTTCATCAACTCGACCCAGTCGGTCCCATTGGGCACCTGCATCGAGGTCCAGTTGTTGGAGTCGTCGGTGGGGCCACCATGCCAATAGGGGCGGAAGCCGAGGACATCGCGGTAGAAGGCGACCTCCTTGTCGACGTCGTGGACGATGTAGCCGACGTGGATGATGTGGGTGGAGAGATTGTTGTGCGGGACGGCAGCGGGATGCGGCGGCGGTTGGACGAACTGGATGCGGTTGCCCTCGGGATCCTTGATCTCGAAGTATTTGCTGCCGTCGGAGCCGCTGGTTACGCTGGCCGGCGCGGAGATGGATTTTGCGGCGAGATAGCGGCGCATGGCGTCGGCGTCGGTGACGTTCCAGGCAGCGTGATCGAAGCGGCTGACCTGCGAGACCGGGCCCTGGAGCGGGAGCACCTCAATGAACTGCGTGGGGCTAAAGACGTAGCGGACGCCAGCTGGATTCTGCGGGTCGGTCTGCTTCATCGCGCCGAGATCGTGGACGTAAAAGGCTTCGGTCTTCGCAGCGTCGCTGGAATAGACGCTGAGGTGCGAGGCGCCGGTAATCCGGGGGCGCTGCTGGGCGTGCAGGGGAGTGGTTAGAGCTGTGAGCAGCGCAATCGCAAGGGACGTTGGAGCGGTCTTCATTGCATTCTCCCGGCGGCATTTTCAAGAACGACATTGGAGAGCACGGCAGTATCCGATTTGTCCGGCATGTGCGAGCAGAAGCCGATGCCGGCGTAGAACGGCGCATCGAGATGCAGCGTGATGGGCGGGCCGAACTGATGCATGGGTTCGCCGGCCAGGGAAACCCACAGCGTGACCTCATCCCCGCGTTTCTGGATGCCGATGCGTTTTGCGTTTACCGTCACGAGCGAGTCCGGGTTGGCGCCGCCGGGGATGCCGCGGCCGCCGATGCGGAATTCCATGTCCTTCATACGGATGTTGCGCTCGGCGCGCTGGGCCAGGTGGACCATGCCGCCGCCGTGGAGGGCGACGACGGCTTCCTTCGAATCGTCGTCGAGCGATTGGCGGATGACGAGAACGGCTTTGCGGTCGCTGTAGCCATTGGGGTCGGGGAAGGCGATGTCGGCGGCGAGTGAGACGTCGCCGGACATCGGCTTCCACAAGTAGCGGAACTCGTCGCGCGTGTACCAGACGTTATAGCCGGCGGAGTGGATGGCGTAGGCGTGCGCGGCCGCGTCGTACGTCGCGCTACCGTCAATCGCAGGGCTGCCGATATCGGACTGGCCTGTGAAGATGCCGATAGGCGTGTCGAAATTCTTCGATGGCCGATGGAAATCGGCTGGAGGGGCGACCTGAGTATGCGTGGCAGAGCCGGGCTGCGCCCATGCAGGCACGGCGGATGCGGCCGGGGCGGGCGGTTGATTCTGGGCGCGAAGGCCGATTGGCATCAAGGCCGCGGCGCTGATGGCAGCGGTGGCAGCAATGGCGGAAGAGATTCGCACGGCACCCGAACTATATCCGCGCAGGGATGGCGTGTCAAAAGCCGGCCGACACGGGCGGTCACGCCTTCTTTTCGGCCTCGTCGCAGAGTTTTTCGACGCGCTTTTGCTGCGATTCAGGCGTGCGGTAGTGGAAGACGGCCATGAGGTGGGCCCGGCGATGCGCGGGAGTCATCTTCTGCCAGCCGGCGCCGGCCCTGGGGCGCGCGCGGAAGGCGGCGGCGAGGATGGGCGGAAGCTCGCGCTCGCCTTCCATGGTACTCAGGAGGCGCTCGGCCATCTGCTGGGCGCGGCGGAGGCGAGCCTCAGGAGATTTGACGGCGATGATCCATTTGCCGATCTCGCGGCGCATGTATTCGGAGAGGGTGCTGTACCACTCGCGGAGGCCTGGCTCGTCATCGAGGAGGATTGCGAGTTCGTCGGGGAGTTCGGCTTCGCGGGGGTCGAGGTCGGCGGCGAGGGAGAAATCGGCTTCTTCGCCGATGTGGATGCCGGCGGCCTGCTGCATGGCGCGGTTGACGAGGAGGTAGTACCCGGTAGGGTGATTGGGGACGGACGGAGCCGGGAAGAGCGAGGTGCGGAATGGGAAGGGCTTGGAGCCCGATTCCGGGGGAAGGATTTTGCCTTTGACGCGGAGGCGGACCATTTTGCCCAGTGCATCGAGTGAGAAGGGGACGCGGGCGATGGTCCAGCCGAGGGCGTTGTGGCTGGGTTCGAGGCGGGCGCGGAAGGATTGGGAGAGGGCTTTTGTCGCGGGAGTTGTGCGCGTGGACTTCTCTGGAGTTGTCTTCTTCGGTGCCAAGGCTTCCTCCAACGCCTTATCGTATAGTGTCGGTATGAGCGAACTCGTCTTTGAAGTTACGCAGGATGCCGACGGCGGATTCGTGGCTGAGGCCCTTGGCGAGAATATCGTGACGGAAGCAGATACGTGGGAAGAGCTGCGGGCCAATGTTCGGGAAGCGGTTGAGGCATATTACTTTGAACAGCCCAAGCCGGACCAGTTGAGGCTGCATTTGCGTCGCGATGAAGTCCTCGCTGTTGCATGAAGTTACCGCGCAACATTAGCGGCGACCGGCTGGCAGATCACCTGTGTCGCCATTGGGATTATGTTCGCGTCACGCAGGTGGGAAGTCATATTATGCTGCGTACGGAAACGCCGTCGCACTCGCGGCAGGTGATTCCGGCGCACAACCCTCTCAAGGTCGGAACCTTCAGCAAAATTTTGAGCCAAGTTGCGGCGCATAAGCAGGTCTCGCGTGAAGAGATTCTGCGGGGACTTTGAGGGCTACACTACGGCCATCGCAACGAACGATCATCCACGAATTTTTGTTTCGGCCGGGGAGGCCTCGGGCGACCACTATGGCGCCGAGATTATCGCCGGGCTACGCGCGCGGCTGCCGGGGGCGACGTTCATCGGCCTGGGCGGGGCGCAGATGGAGGCCGCGGGCCAGGAGCGCGTGGTGCGCGCGGAGGACGTCGCGCACATGGGCATCACGGAGGTGCTGCGCCACGCGCCGCGCGTTTACGCGAGCTATCGGCGGCTGGTGAGGGCGATCGAGCGGGAACGTCCAGCCCTGGCGATCCTGATTGATTTTCCCGATGTGAACTTCCGGCTGGCAAAGCATTGCAAGCGGCTGGGCGTGCCGGTGCTGTGGTTTGTAAGCCCGCAGCTGTGGGCGTGGAAGCGGCGACGGCTGCGCTGGGTGCAGGAACGTGTCGACCGGATGATGGTGATCTTCCCGTTTGAAGAGGCGTTTTACCGTGCGCGGGGTGTCGACGCGGAGTTTGTGGGGCATCCGTTGGCGGCGATGGCGATGCCGGTGGAGACAAGGAAAGAATATGCGGAGCGGCATGGGCTTGATCCGGCAAAGCAGTGGATCGCGTTATTGCCGGGGAGTCGCGAAAAGGAGCTCGACGCCAATCTTCCCGCAATAATCGGCGCTGCTGCACTCTTGGGAACGGCGTATGAATACATCGTTCCGGTCGCATCCACAATCAGCCGCAACGCGGTAGAAGGCGCGATCATGTTGGCCGCAGATTTCCCAGAGAACACTCCTGTGTTTCCGAGCGATGTCCACCTTGTCGAAGATGCGCGCGCGGCGCTGTTTCATGCGCGGGCGGCGATGGTAGCGAGCGGGACGGCGACGGTGCAGGCGCTGGCGATGGGGAATCCGTTTGCGGTGGTGTATCGGGTTTCGCCGCTGACATACAGGATTGCGAAGCGGCTTGTGCGGTATCCAGCTGAGATTCCGGCGGAGGTGGATGCGGATGGGAATCTGCCGATCGCGATGCCGAACCTGATTGCCGGGCGGAGGATCGTGCCGGAGCTGATCAATGACCGCTTTACTGGAGAGAGTGTGGCGGCGGCGCTGCGGCCGCTGCTGGAGGATGGGCCGGAGCGAGCACGGATGATGGCCGATCTAAGGGAGACGCGGGCGAAGCTGGTTGCGGGGGGAGATGGCGATCCGATTGCGCGGGTCTGCGACGCGGCGATGGAGTTGATGCGGGTTGAGTAGCCCGAAAGCGCTTCGGGAACGTCTAACCCCTTGCCATGGTGCATCTAGGGCCGGATCGCAGGTCGAAATCGCACGAAAAGCCTCCCGGCCTTACCATTACTTCAAGATGGAATCCGTCCGCATGAACTTTTGCAAGGTGTTCTCAAAGAACAGAATGGGCGCAGCGCTGGCATTGGCCGCGTTGGCATCGCTGCCCGTGATGGCGCAGCGTAACCGCCCGCAGATCAACATCACCGGGTACGTGATTCATGCAGAGCTTGATCCTGCCGCGTCGCGGCTGACGGCGACGGCGGATGTGACGTTGACCGCGCTTGAGGATCTGACGGCGGCGACGTTCGATCTTAACAATGGCCTGAACATCACGAAGCTGACGGACGCGACGGGCGCGGCATTGAACTCAGAGCGACTGAGCACCAACTCGACGGTGCGTGTGACGCTGCCGGCGCCGGTTGCGAAGGGCACAACGACGACCTTCCACTTTGAGTATTCAGGCACGCTGGCGAATGCGGACACCAGCCCGGTGGAGGGTGTGAAGCTGGCGGCGATTGCCGACCCGGTGAGCATCTTGATGTATCCGGGGCGCTGGTTTCCGATGACGGGGCTATACACAGACCGCTTTACGGCGGAGATGCACATTACGGTGCCGGCAGGTTATACGGCGGTGGGCAGCGGCGCGCCCAAGCAGACTTCGCTTCCGGGCAACAAGACGGAGTTCGATTTCACGTGGTCGAAGCCGGGGTTTCCCGGGACGATTGTCGCAGGCAAATTTCTGCCGCCAGTGCACGGCGGGATGAACAACATCAACGTCTATGTGACGGAGAAGCACAAGGACGGCGCGCAGGATTTTGCTTCGCTGGGCGGGCGCGAGTTCGAGTTCCTGACGAATACTTTTGGACAGGGCGAATCGAGCCGCGTCAACATTGTGGAGACGCCAGACGACACCAGCTTTTCCTACTGGGGGCCGGAGGTGGTCGCGATTCCGGGTAACCGCATCGTGGATCGCTCCGCGGCTTCGAGCAGGCTGTTGACGAATATGCTGGCGCACCAGTGGTGGGGGTCGGAGGTTTCGCCGGCGACGCTGAACGATGCGTGGATCACGAACGGCATGTGCCGCTACGGCGAGCTGATGTACCTGGAGGACTCGGCGGGGAAGAATGCGTTCCAGAATGCGATCAATGACGTTTCCGCGGGTGCGCTGGCGTATGACACCGATCCGCTGTCGACGCTAGGGCGGCTGGATACGTTCTCGCCGCAGTTCCAGGAGATGACGTTTGAGAAGGGCGCCATGGTCTTCCACATGATGCGATGGGAGATGGGTGACGAGGGCTTCACGAAGT
Organism: Acidobacteriaceae bacterium; assembly: GCA_035552995.1. Taxonomy (GTDB): domain Bacteria; phylum Acidobacteriota; class Terriglobia; order Terriglobales; family Acidobacteriaceae; genus Edaphobacter. The sequence continues at coordinate 11,623 of DATNEM010000135.1, forward strand.
TCCTGCGCGGAGTGCTGTCGCAATATACAGACAAGGGCGTGCGCAGCGCGGACGTGCAGAAGATAGCCGAGGCGCAGACCGGGCAAAATATGACGGCGTTCTTCTCGCAATGGGTGGACGGAACGGGTGCGCCGGCCTTTACCAACAAGTATTCGGTGTATCGGCTGGGGTCAAACAAGGGGTTCCGAACGGTGGGGTCGATCAGCGAAGACCTGGACCTTTTCCGTATGCCGGTGGAGCTGCGCATCTCGACCGACGGCAAGACGGAGGACCGGCGCATCGACGTTTCGGGGTCGGATTCGCCGTACACCGTGGAGACCTTCGGGCGGCCGCGGAAGATTGAGATCGATCCGGAGGGCTGGCTGCTGAAGAGCACGCCGGACTTGGCGGTGCGTGTGGCAGTGCTGCGCGGGCAGACGCTGTACGCGCAGGGCGACTACACGGGCGCGCTGAGCGAATACCAGAAGGCGCTGGACGCGAACAAGAGCTCGTCGCTGGCGGCTTACCGGATGGGCGAGGTGTTCTTCCAGCAGCGAAATTATCAGTCCGCGGCGAACAGCTTCCGCGATGCGTTGCGGGGCGACAACGATCCGCGCTGGACCGAGGTGTGGAGCGACATCCAGCTGGGGCACATCTTCGACGTGACCGGGCAGCGTGACCGCGCGGTGAATGAGTACCGGCTATGCATCCAGACCAACGACAATACGCAGGGCGCGATCAATGAGTGCCGGGAACGGATGAAGTCTCCGTATAAGCGGCCGGCGGAGAATTAGCGGCCAGGTTTTTCAGAGGCAAGTCATCCTTTCGTCTGAAGCCGCGAAAGGATGGCCCACGCGGGCTTCCGTAATCCTGCAGAAACTCAGCTAAACTGTTTGCGCCCTTCAGGAGCCGAGCCTCATGCCTCGTTCTGCCCGCGCCGCGATGCTGCTGCTGGTTTTTTCTGCTCTGCTTCCCCATCTCCTGGCGCAGAACCCCGCACTGCCCGCGGCCAATGGCGCTCAGTCGAAAGCGTCCGCCGCCCAGACCGCGGCAACCCCGGTGCCGACGATCAAGGCGAATGCGCGGCTCGTCGTGGTCGACGTGGTTGCAACGGACCACTCCGGGAAGCCTGTCCATGGGCTGAAGACTGCCAACTTTACTTTGACTGAGAACGGGACGCCCCAGACGTTCAAAAGTTTCGAGGAGCACACCGCTCTGACCGCAGCGGACGCCACGCGCCTGGAACCTATGCCTGTGCTGCCGCCGGATGTATTCACCAACTACACTCCGGCGCCGCCGAACGGTGCGGTGAACGTGGTGCTCCTGGACGCGTTGAACACACCACTGACGGACCAGATGTATATGCGGCAGCAGCTGGTTGCGTATCTGAAGTCCATGCCGCCGGGAACCCGAGTGGCGGTGTTCGGACTTACTGACCGGCTGGTGATACTGCAGAGCTTCACGAGCGATCCTGCGGTGCTGCGGTCTGTTCTGGAGAAGAGCCGAGGCAAAGGGTCACCGCTGCTCGACGACCAGGTGGGGGGTGGCGGCATCCAGAACAGCGCGTCGGACGAAATGGAGGACATGGGCGTCGATGCGGACATGGTCGCCAATGTGCGCGAGTTCGAGGAGCTGCAGCACAACTTTCAGTTGCAGAGCAGGATCAAAGACACGCTGGATGCGTTCAACCAATTGGCGCGGTATCTCGCGAACATTCCCGGTAGGAAGAACCTGATCTGGTTCTCGGCATCGTTTCCCATCGACATCCTTCCTGACGTGGATGGGACGGAAACCAACCCATTTGAGTTCGCTGCCAGCTTCGAGGACGAGTTCCGCCAGACGACAGACCTATTGGGACGCAGCCAGGTTGCGGTCTACCCGGTGGATGCGCGGGGCATTACCTACTCGCCCATGCTTTCTGCGACGACCACGCGAAACTATGCCGGTGCGCGCGGGTCGCAGCGCATGATGCAGGACCAGGACAAATTCTTTGTAAACACCGCAAACGAACACAGCACCATGAGCAGCATGGCGGAAGCGACTGGAGGCCATGCGTTTTACAACACGAATGACCTTGCCCACGCGGTGGCACTGGCCATCGGCCAGGGGTCGAACTTCTATACGCTGGCTTATGCGCCAAGCGACCCTGCGACGGACGGAAAGCTGCGCAAGATCAAGGTGCAGACGAAGCAGCCGGGCGTGACGCTGACCTATCGCAAGGGCTACTATGCCGAGGCGCCAGACAAGGTCACCACGGAAGCCGCCGGTCCGGCTTCGGCGCTGCGCGATCAGGCGGTGACGACTACAGGTGGGCTGACTGCGCGCGAGACGCTCCGTCTGACGATGACTCGCGGCGCGCCTACACCCTCCGACATCCTGATGAATGTGGGCGTGGTGCCGATCACGGCACCATCGGCGACGGAGAGCGCCGCGGCGCCGGGCAACGATCCTGAGCCGAAGGCGCGTGGCCCATGGCGGCGTTATGGCGTGAACTATCAGATCGATCCCTCGGGGCTAGTGTTCTTCCATGGCGCGGACGGCAAGGTGCACGCGGACTTCGATCTGGTGGTCTTCGTGTACTCCGCCGATGGGACGGTGCTGAATACGCTGGTCAATTCCGGGCACGTCGCCGACACGATGGATAGGGTTCGCGAGCTGATTAAGCGGGGGATTTACTTTCATCAGGAGGTCAGCGCTCCGGCGAAGGGGGAATCCTTTCTGCGGATCGCGGTGCATGACCTGCATCGCGACCATTATGGGGCCGTGGAAGTGGCTACCTCGCAGGTGAAGAATATTGGTTCGCCTCAGCCTGCTGCGGCGCCGTCACTCGCTCCATCAGCGGCGAAGTGAGGCCAAGTCCTGTTGCGGTGTACCTGAACAGCTACCGAACGCAAGGGCCGAGAAACAGCGCGCAATTCCGGTGGGCCGTGAGAGAATGAAGGCGCTTTACAGACTTAGGACAAGGAATTTAGCCGTTGCGGGCGTCCGTTGAGGACAGTCCAGCGTCAGTACTATCAGCGCCCAACTTATGTTCCCCGGCTACTTGTCCTTTAAGCGGCCTCAGGAGTCGACATGCAGAGCCGTACCCGTGTGCTTGTTTTGTTCAGTCTCACTGCCGCATTTATCGCGCAGGCAACGTTGCTGGCCGGCCGAAGCACCGCGCAAGCGATGGGTAAAGGGTCGCAGGCCGTTCCCACGCTGCACAGCTCCACTCAGCTCGTGGTTGTCGATGTGGTGGTAACAGACCACTCCGGCAAGCCTGTGCATGGGTTGAAGGCGGCGGACTTCACGTTGACGGAGAACGGGGCAGGGCAGAGGCTCCGCAGCTTTGAGGAGCACAGTACGCTTGCTGCTCCGCCCGTACCCGGGCCACCGCTGCCGGCAGGGGTCTTTACCAATCAGCCTCAGGTGCCGCCGGGCGGCGCCGTCACGATTCTGCTGCTGGATTCTTTGAACACGCCTACGAAGGACCAGACTTATCTGCACCAGCAACTGATGGCATATCTGAAGACTGCGCAACCGGGCTCGCGCACCGCAATTTT
>DATNEM010000136.1:0-6170 GCA_035552995.1 Acidobacteriaceae bacterium
CATCTGCCTGAGCCGCATTCATCCCAAGAAAGGCACGGACATCCTCATTCGGGCCTTCGCCGCTACCCTCGCGCAAGATCGAGCATGGCATCTGGTCATCGCCGGGCCGGACCAGGTCGGCTGGCAACGCGACCTGGAGGCCCTGGCGCAATCACTCTCCATCGCGGAGCGGATCACCTTCACCGGCAAGCTGGAAGGTGCGCTCAAGTGGGGAGCCTTCGCAGCATCCGAGGTCTTCGTTCTTCCCTCGCATCAGGAGAACTTCGGTATCGTGGTCGCGGAAGCGCTCGCCTGCGGGCTGCCGGTGGTCCTCTCCGACAAGATCAACATCTGGCGCGAAGTCCTGCGGAATCAGGCCGGCCTTGTCGCGCCGGATACCCTTGGGGGCACCCTCGACTCGCTCACCCGCTACACTGCTCTCACCGCGGGCGAGCGCGCAGCCATGAGCACCGGCGCACTCGAATGCTTCCGCCAGGAGTTCGACTTCTCCACCACTTCCGTCAAGGTCCTCGAAAACATCGAGCAGCTGGCGCGATCGAGACGCTGATATGCCACGCACTCCCGACTACAACGCGGCCCACCACATCGCGCCTGAGACAGCGCCCGACCCGTACCATCGGCCGGCGTTTTCAATTAGAGACCGCGCGCGTCGCCTGCTCTGGAACTTCATCCGCGCCTTGCTCTATCGGCCGTCCCCTCGCCCATTGCATGCGTGGCGTGCCTTCCTGCTGCGCTGCTTCGGCGCGAAGCTCGGCCCCAACTGTCACTTCTATCCCGCCTCCCGCGTATGGGCGCCCTGGAACCTGATCTGCGGCGACTCGGTCGGGGTAGCCGACGGCGCCGAAATCTATAACCCCGCGCCCATTCATCTCGGCTCGCACGTCATTCTGTCGCAGGACGCCTATCTGTGCGGTGCCACGCATGACTACGACTCGCCGGCCTTCCCGCTGCTCGCCTATTCCATGCGTCTCGACGCCTACGCGTGGGTCTGCGCACGCGCGTCCGTTGCTCCCGGGGTGAACCTCGGCGAAGGCGCTGTTCTCGGCCTTGGCTCCGTCGCCACCCGCGACCTCGAACCCTGGACCGTCAATGCAGGTGTCCCCGCAGTCAAGATCAAGGAACGGAAGGGTTCCGTCGCGCCAATCTGATATCAAGCCCCGACTGCAAGAAGCCTGTGAGGCTCATAATCGGCACAAATAGAATCGGCGTCCGAGCAACACGCTCAGGACGCCGATTCTTTTCTGATTTGTTAGCCGCGCAGCTTTGCCAGCAGGTCGGTCGGATGCACCGGCTTTGCGAGGATCTCGAATTCGTGACCCTCTTGCCGCGCCTTTTCCAGCAGGTCCGCGGTCGCGGCCTGGCCGGAGAAAAGCAGGATCTTGCAGGTTGGCAGCTTCTGACGCGTCGCAATCGCCGCCTCGATACCGGTCATGCCGGTCATAATCACGTCGGAGATCAGCATGTCGGGCTGGAACTGATCGAGCTCGTCGAGCGCCTTTTCACCGCTGTATACCGCGCGCGCCTCAAATCCTGCCTGGTTCAAAATGATTGCCAGCGTATTGGCAATCACCTGTTCATCGTCGGCCACCAGCACTCTCGGCTTGGTCGGCGTTGCGGCTTGCACTTCAGACATGCGGACTTCCTTCTTTGAGTGGAATGACAATAGGGCGCTGCGCCGCGTGCCCCGCGCGCCACTCCCTCATTCTAGTCGTATTCAGAATGATACGCTGGCGTTGACGAAGGATGCCTGACCGGGCAAAGAAAATGCTGGTCTTACGCCCGCGCGTTCTGGGAACCAAGGACCTGGCCCTACGAAGCGGCTTCCGGGGCCGTCACCGGCTTCTGCGCAGCGAGTCCGGGCATGTTCTTTGGAGCGGGGCGCAGGCCGAGCACCTGGAAGTTCGCCAGCTTGTTCTTGAGCACATAGATCAGCCAGTTGTTGCCCTCCGGATCGATGGGGGACATGTAGAACCCCGGATGAAGCACGAAGGTAGGGTTGTTCGCGATCAGCCCTTCGATAACCTCACCGTCCTGGAAGGTCGCGCGCACCCAGAGGCAATCCGGAGCAGGAAGATGGTCGTGAAAGCGGAGGTCGTCGTGCGACTTCCCCTCAAACGATTTGACGAAGAAGATGGCTTTGACACCACCAAGAGGCACTGCCTCCATGACCGCGGACCCCAAAGGCTGAAACTGCGCGGGCGGAGTATGAAAGTTGGGGTCTTCAGCCGGTCGGTGCGTGCGAGGGGAATATCCCTTTATCGTGCGGTCGCCATACTGAATGACGAGCATGTCGAGGTCTGCGCCGTCACGCGAAGGGACCTCGCCCGATGCGATTGGACTGGAGCCGGGGGCGCCACCCGCAGCACCGTTCAGGCCTGGGGCGTGGATACTGTCTTGGGACTCAGCTCGTATTGCTTGATCTTGTACAGCAGAGCCTTGTAGCTGATCTGAAGGTCGTTTGCGGCGGCCTTTCGATTCCATCCTGTCTCCTCTAATACGCCGGCGATGACCGAGGACTCGGCCTCGCCCTTGAGCCCGCGTACCAGCGTCTTCAGGCCACCTGACTCTGGCCGGTTCTGCAGCTTCTCCGCAGGGGCCGACGCGCCGCTCATCTGGTTCAATTCCGAAATCACCGTTTTCTCATCCTGCAGGATGAGGTAGCGGTTGATCACGTTCTCCAGTTCGCGAAGGTTGCCAGGCCAATTGTACTTGCCCAGGGCCTCCAGGAGAGCGGGCGAAATTGCCAGAGGCTGCAGATCGTACTTTTTGGCGCCCTTGCGCATGAAGTGCGCCGCCATGGTTGGAATCTCGTCCAGCCGCTCGCGCAGCGGCGGAAGCAGCAGAGAGAGGCCGTTCAGGCGGTAATAGAGGTCCTCACGGAAGGTCTTCCGCGCCATGGCATCCTTCATGTTCACATTGGTCGCGGCAATCACGCGTACGTCCGTGCGCGTTGGGCCGCGGCTACCCAGCCGGGAGAAGGTACCGTCCTGCAATACGTGCAGCAGCTTCGCCTGAAGTGCAGGGGGCATTTCGCCGATCTCGTCGAGGAATATCGTGCCGCCGTCGCATAGCTCAAACTTACCGGGCTTGCTTTTGGTCGCGCCCGTGAATGCACCCTGCTCATAGCCGAACAGCTCGCTTTCCAGAAGATCAGCAGGCATGGCGGCGCAGTTCACCTTGAGGAACATGCGCCCAGCGCGGCGTGACATCTGGTGCGTATACATGGCGATGATCTCTTTACCGGTGCCGCTTTCGCCGAGGATCAGTACCGGGATGTCAGACTTCGCGACGAGTTGCGCCTGCGCCTCCACTTCGCGCATCCGCTTGCTGGAGCGGACAAAGGAGTGGCCGCCCTCCAGGCTGACCTCCTTGGGATCGCCTGTTTCTTCCTTTGCGACGAGAAGATGCTTGGCAATTGCCAATTCGAGCGTGTCGTCAACGAAGGGCTTGAGCACCACGCCGTTGACGCCCAACCTGCCAAAGACCTCATAGTCCGCCATCTCAGCCGAGGTAGCGAGAATGAGGACAGGCACATCGGGATTGATGGCCCGGAGGCTGGAGAACGCGGGCATGGATTGCGCGATGCCGTCCCAGGCCAGCAGCACAAGGGCCGGCCGGCATTTGCCATCGAGTCCGCGGAGGAACTCTGCGTCGGAGGAAAACAGACGCAGATCATAATCCTCAGAAAAAGCCCGCTTCAAATAATTCAGGACCCGGAGGTTCGACTCCAGCACAAAGACACAGGGGCGCGTTGGTGTCTTTTCCAGGGAGAAAGAGAGCCGAGCAGACATATTTGCTCCGTCAGACCAGCGTCTGTAACGACGCTTGTTTTTATCACACGAAAACCGAGTAAACAAACCGCAGTCAAGACCGACCGTCCAGACCATATACCAGATGAGACGCAAGGGCGTGATGAGAACCCGAGAACCAAGAAAGTCAGCGACTTAACTGCAAAGTGGTAATAAAGTTCCTACTATTGTGCAGAAAGTTTACCTCACAGCACTAAAAATCGTCCATGAATTTGTGAACAACTCTATTTCGCAGCTATTTTGCCACGGTGTAAAGCCCCATTATGACAGGATTTGGTAACTGACGTGCTTACACTTTAGTACCCAAACGCATTTTTCCAGAGCCTTCCGGCACTCGGATTGCTAGGTAGTGGGGAGAGCGGCGTCCGCCGCAGGATGGACTATGACCCAAGTAAGGTTTTCGGATAGGGAGGCCGGAGGTGACCTTCCGCCGGTTGAGGTCTTTTTTGGGCGAACCAAGGAGATGGAGGCCATCCGCCGCAAGCTGGAGATGGTGGCCAAGACCAACGTAGCTGTTCTGATTCAGGGAGAGAGTGGAACCGGCAAGGAACTTTGCGGGCGTCTCATCCATGGCACCTCGGAATCCACAGGCGAACTGGTGAAGGTAAGCTGCCCAGCCATTCCGGCCGGCCTTATCGAGACCGAGCTGTTCGGGTATGAAAAGGGATCGTTCACCGGAGCGCATTCCACAAAGCGAGGCCGGCTGGAGCAGGCTCATAACGGCACCCTGTTGCTGGATGAGGTCGGTAGTCTCGATATTGGCGTACAAGCGAAGCTATTGCAGGTGCTGCAGGATGGTTCGTTCATGCGCGTGGGCGGGCATGATCTGCGCAACATCAACACGCGGATTGTCTCGGTGGCGAATCGCGATCTGCGCGACCAGGTCGCCAATGGAACCTTCCGCCTGGATTTCCTCTACCGCATCAATGCGGTGACCCTCCAGATGCCTGCGTTGCGGCAGAGGACCGAGGATATCCCGCAGCTTGTGAATTTCTTTACCGATTACCATGCGCGGGCGTTCCAGGTCAATCCAGCGCCCGTTTCGCGCAATGTTGTGCGGTTGATGCAGAAATATGATTGGCCGGGCAATATCCGCCAGCTCGACAACATGATCCGCAGCTACGTGTTGATGGGATCCGAAGATAGCCTTGTATCGGAGCTCGTCGACCAGGAAAAACCAGCTTCCAGGGCAACTGCGGAGGTCGACCTCAGCGAGCCAATTTCACTCAAGGTGGTTACCAAGCAGGCGACGCAGGAACTCGAACGGCAGATCATTCTGAAAGTGTTGAAGGCCAATAACTGGAACCGCCAGAAGACCGCTAAATGGCTGAAGATCAGCTACCGGTCGCTTCTCTACAAGCTGAATGAGGTGGGGGCCTCCGGCTCAGGCGAGTTCCTTGGCGGCCACATGCGCTCCAAGGCGCATACGCCGGCAAACGGATTGGCGCCGGGCGAGCCCGTCAACCTGATTCAATAGCGCTTTTATCGAGATGGAGCGGATGGATCCGCGTCACTGGGCGCCGCGGCGGCGCAGGATCGTCTTGATCGTCTCAAACATGATCAGCAGATCCAACCCCAACGACATGTGCTTGATGTAATAGAGGTCGTACTCGAGTTTTTCCTTGGTCTCGGCCAGGGTGGCTCCGTAGCCGTAGCGCACTTGCGCCCAGCCGGTGAGGCCGGGCCGGATGAGCGTGCGCAGGTAGTAGAACGGAAGCTCTTCACCTAGCCATGTCACAAACTCAGGCCGTTCCGGACGCGGGCCGACGAACCCCATATCCCCTCGCAGCACGTTCCACAACTGAGGGATTTCGTCGATACGGGTTTTGCGCAGGAACATGCCGACCTTCGTCACGCGCGGGTCGTTCTTCGTGGCCCATTTGGCTCCGCCGGCCTCTGCATCGGTAAACATGGTGCGAAATTTAAGGACATCGAAGACCCGACCGCCCATCCCAACGCGTTTCTGGCGAAAGAAGACCGGCCCTTTGGAAGAAAGCTTGACGGCAAGCACCACGAACGGGAACGCCGGAAGGAAAATGAGTAGACCGAGGGCAGCTGCAAGGATCGAAACCACCTGACGAATGAACTGCTGCGAGGCCCGGAGCCGGAAGCCTTCGCTATAGAGAAAATTGGAAGGACGCAGGCCGTCGAGCTGGATTTTGCCGTAGAGCCGCTCACGCAGGGTGCTGTCGTCCTCAACGATGACGCCCTGAAAGCGGAGCATCAGCAGTTCCTGCACGGGCAATTCGCCGCGCTTGTGCTCCATGGCAATGATGACGCGGCGCACTGGAGGAGTGGAATGCGCGAGCTTATCGAGTTTGCGAATCCATATCTGTTTGCGCTCGGCCGGTTCAAGCTGAA
>DATNEM010000137.1:0-11470 GCA_035552995.1 Acidobacteriaceae bacterium
AAAGGCAGCTTCAGAAGGCACGCTGCAGGAGAACACTCCCCCACCTGCAGCTGCCGGAGCCGATCCGAAGAACGAGGTAACTAGGATTTTGATGGAAAAGTTTCCAACGTTTGATCCATCGTGGCCGGACAACCTCAAAACGAGTTGGTTCTCGGCCTACGAACAACTGATGAAGAGGAATAAGTAACCCCCGGACGGTGCTAGAACACCGCCCGGAGATCAACGAAAGGAGGTCCGCCATGAAAGAGCAGCCGACTAACCTCCGGCGTTATTTTACACATTACCGGAGTGGCAAGAAGTATGATGCCTACGACTACGGTCACAAGGCATGGCCGATTGGTGCATCAGCAGCCGATCGCAAGCAGAACAAGTAAGACAGCGCGGTGGGCGGATTCCCATCCCTCGTGGGTAGGGATGGGTCGCCTATTTCCCTGCCAGTGGGTTTTTCAGGAATTCATCCGGCGTGAGGGCGCGGGGGGTGAAGCGGGCAGAGTAGATGGCGCCTTTGTAGTAGTCGCGGAGGTCGATGCGGGTGCCGGCAGAGGAGCGGCCGGGGCGCTCGGGCGGGATGGAGAGCGGGCCTTCGCCCTGGAGCTCGGCATCGACATAATTACGGAGCATCTTGCCGTCATACACCGCAGTCACGCGATACCACGGTCCGAAGGGATGCAGCTTCTCGCAGTTGAGCAGTGTGCGCGACTGGCCGTTGGCGGTGGCGAAGCTGTCGAGGCACCACGCGTTGCCCTTGCCGTCGGCGGCGGGGCGGATGCGGATCTCGAAGAGCATGCGCTCGTTGGGATAGTCCTGGCCGGTGGCGGGGTCGACGGATTGCAGGTGGAAGACGCGCTGCTCGGGCTTGCCGTCGGGGTCGGGGCGGAAGACCATCTCCCAGGTCCAGGTGGCGGCGCCGGCGAGCGGATGCTCGTTGACGAAGAGCGCGGAGTCCGTGCCGTTGAAGGCGACGGCCTTGCCGGCGGGCGTGTCAATGAGCTGCGGCGTGCCGAGGATTTTGGTGGGGTGTCCGCCCAGCGAGGCGAGGTTGTCGAAGCGCCAGGTCTGCTGGGTGGGGGCGGCGGTCTGCGCGGGCGGTTGCGCGCTGACGAAGGAAGCCGCGCCCAGAGCAAAACTGAGCGCGGCGGAGGTTGCGAGAGATGTACGGGTCAATTCTGTGACCTCAGGGGCTAAAGCCCCATGTGCATTTGTGCTCGCGATGCCGGGACTAAAGTCCCGGCCTATCTTAGAGGCAAATGCAAATACGGAGATTCTGGAACGCAAATACAGCCTCCAGAATGACGAGCGAATACAAATGCGGGGATTCTTTGCCGACGGCTCAGAATGACAGGTTCGAAAGATCGGGGCTCGATCCCACTCATCGCGCATGAAGCCGCGCGATGAATGGGGCACAGACCGGTTGTGGTTCGCGCGCTTTGATTGGCGCTGTGCGGCGCGGCTAAAGCCGCGCCCTTTCAAAGCGCATCACGCGGCGGCGGCGAGGCGCGATTGGCGTCCTGCTTCGATGCCGTCGAGGGTGGTCCACAGCGCGCGCGCGGCGTTCTCAGCGGACTCAAGCGCTACCTCAGCCTGTGCCGGATCGGCGGTGAGTTCTGCGGCGATTAGATCGCGCCAGACCTGCGAGTGGAAGACATCCGCGACGGTGTGCACGGTGAAGTAGCGGCGCGTGGACTCGTCGGCGGCGTAGTGCTTCTCCAGGCCCTCGGACTTGGTCGCGGCGATTGCGGGCACGCGCGACTCGTACGCATAGAGTGCGGCCAGGGCCTCCACGGGCGAGCCGTACATGGTTTCGCGGAAGTGCGAGATCATGGCGCGCGTTTCGGGCGTAAGCTCTCGCGAGCGGACCTCGGACTCCTGTGCGCCCATGCCGCGCGCGAAGTCCATCCATATGTCGCTGTGCGGGGTGCCATCGCGCATGCCCTCTTCATCGGCGAGGTTCGCGAGCACGGTGCGGCGCAGCTCCCCGTCGGGAAGCTGCGAGTGCAGGGCCGAAAGATACGTGGGGAAGGCGGAGACGTGGTGCCAGTACTCGCCGGCGTATTCGCGCAGATCGCCGCGGGTGAGCTCGCCGCGCGACCACGCGGTGTAGAAGGGATGCTGCAGCAGGTCATAGCGCGCGATGCGAGTGTCTAAATCCTGAAAAAAGCGTTCGGCGAAGGAGGCGGCGGACGAGTCGGGCATGTCGTGGGGATCTCCGGTCAGATTTTTGGGGCGCAAAACGGTGCAGGAGAATTGTAGCGAACAAGGCTGAGGAAGAAATGTATGCGGCCCGAACCGGGGCTGCGATGTGATCCGATCAACTCGATGCGGATGATTTACTTGTGCCCTCCACCGCCGCCGGATGAGGCTCCTGCGCTGCTACCACCGGATGAAGCTCCGCCGCCGGACGGAGCGGATGCTCCACCACCGCCGCCGCCGCCGTGTGAGGCGCCGCCCCCGCCACCTCCACTGAATCCTCCTCCGCCGCCACCACCGCCACTATGCGACGCGCCACCTCCTCCACCGGAGAAGCCGCCGCCGGCTCCGCCACTTCCTCCACTGCGCGAGGCGCTGCTGCCGCCTGAGTTACCGCCACCGGAAAATCCACGCGAGGAACTATTCCCCGAGTTTCCGCCATTCCCGCCAGAGAATCCGCGCGAGGACGAAGCGCTGTTGCTGCTTCCTCCACCGAAACCGCCACTGCCGCCGCGTGCCTGGCCACCGCCGTTGGAACCGCCGCCGTTATTGCCACCGGCGTGGGTGTTATTCCAACCGCCGGCGCCCGTTGGGCCGAAGGCATGGCCGCCGCCCAGCGGTGTGGAGACAGTGGTCTGGCGGCCTCCCGCAGTCGAGACCTCGCGGTTGACGGAGAAGCTCTGCGACTTGCGATCGAAGTTGATCGGCACGCCCCCATGGTGCGCCTCGACGATGCCTTCGTGATGCGGCTCGGCGAAGCTCCCACGATGGCCATCGGTCAAGCCCTTCGCAGAAGCGACGGGATTCACGATGGAAGCGCCGTGCGCGACAGAGGGGGCGACAGGCTGCGATCCATGAACCGCAGCGCCGCCTACAGCGGCACGTTCGGCCGCCCACGCCGAATGCGCTTCCGCGCGCGGTGTGTCCGCCATCTTGAGCATGGCGAGTTGAGCGTTGCGGAATTCTCTCGGCGGCTGAGCCAGTACCTTCACTCCTTTGTCGGCCTCGAAGTTCACGTGCTGCACGGTGGAGTGCTTTCCATCCACGTGGAAGAGACCATACTTCAGATTGACAGGCGGCTTGCCCGCGACATCGTGCGGGTGGATTGGAACATAGCCTTCATGATGTCCGTTATGCACCCAGCGAACGGGGCAGTGATAATGCCGCCGATTGCTGGCGACCCACGCATAGCGGTGGTTGTAGCGAATCCATGCGCCGGAGTGGCACACAGTCCAATCCCAAGGCAGATAGGCCCACGAGGGGTCGTAACTGACGTATGAGCTGAAGTAAGGGCCGAAGTTCGGCCCGAGACTCCGGTGCGGAAAGGCCATCATGTAGGGGTCCATCAGGCCAGAGTCGAACTCGCTGGCGATGATGCTCTCTTTTCCAGTGGCCGGATCGACGGCGACCAGTTCGCGGATGGACTGGACCGCGCACGGAAACGTGTAGTCGTCGGTGTAGAAGGTGGCCCCGGGATGCTTGACGAGATAGTTGTCTACCGGCGAGGGTCGGCCATTCTTTGACGGAATTCCGCCGGGCGGTGGAGGCGCGCCAGGATTTGCCACATCCTTCACCGAGACGGTCCACTTTCTGAGCGCTTCGGCTGCCGGGTCGGTGGGCGCCACATCGGCCTGGCTCTTGCCGTCCCAGCCGCCCTTGGGCTCCCAGCAGGTGCCGTATTCGCCGCATGAGAAGAACGTTCCTTTGCCGGCAAGCTGATCGAGACCGGGCAACGGCTGGCTGAGACCGGCCTGCTTCATCGTCGCGGTGAGCATGGTCTGGCGAGCATCGATGCGGCTGACCGCGCCGTTCTGCCACGCAACCAGCGCGGCGGCGCTGGGCGACGCGGGCGCGATCACCGGGCGGCCATGCGAGTAGGTCATCGTCCGGCCCGTGGGCGCGGAAATAGCATTGCCGGACCGTTGATCTGGAGGCGCGCCCTCCAACCGGGTAATGGCAACGGCGTCCAGGTAGCTGTCCACGCGCCAGACCGCCGAGCCGGAATCGCCGATGGTGAGGTGATCAGTAGGGGTATTGAGGCGAATGTTGTCCGCTGCGGTTTCAGGGCGGCTGTTGATAATCAGCGATCCGGAGAGCAGCGACACCTCGGTGTAGGTAACGCTGTTTTGCGACTGCAGCGAATCGAGCGCAAGTACGGAGTTGGGCGCAAGGTCGAGCGTCGAGGCGTTCTCGAGTTCGATCTCGGCGCTGCCTTCGCCGGTGACCAGACTGTAACCGGCCTCGAGCGGCAGGCCTGCGGCAGCCTGCTCCCAGCCGGTGTGGGCGCCGGGCTCATTCTTCTCGGCCTTCTCGGCGGACTTGCCGCGCGCGATGCGCACGTCGCCATCGATACTGCTGAGGCGTACGATCTGCGGGTACACGGTGTCGGACTGCGCGGCGGCCACTGGCGCGCAGATGCCGGTCGCAAGGGCGGTGAGTGTTCCGAAGAGAACGCAGGAAGGAAGCGAAGCCGAACAGCGTGCGCGCATGGCAGCCCTCCGAAGGGCATTTCAGCCTTTGTCAGTGCGGCTGGCCAGGAAAGGACAATGGTGCCGGCCCGAGGGTCCAGCCATTCCAAGAGACTTGGCAGCCTGCGGCAAAGTTGCAGATAGTTTCAACTATTTCTCAGATTCAGATCTTCGGCGAAAAGTCCGTCAGCTGTAGAAACGTCGAATCGACCTTTTCCACGATCTTGCCGTTGGCCTCGCTGGCTGCGCGTACCTGCTTCCACTCGGGATCGTTATTGAAGGCGACCCAGTTGGCGGTTGCAGCCTCGCGGCTGGGGTGACGCAGGATGTAAAACAGCGTGCGGCCCTTCAGCGGCTCATCGGTCGGCACCCAGTAGGCGACGCTGTGCATGTTGAAGCGGTTGAAGATCGTGATGGTGTGCTCGCGGAAGCGGGCCATCAGCGTGTCCAGCTTGCCCTCTGCGCAGTGGTAGACCCGCAGTTCAAAGACGGTCGCATCACCGGCGGCCGGTTGTGCAAGCGCTTGCAGCGCCGCGATGGCGGGCAGTGCGATACCCGCTCCTGTTCCTTTGAGAATCTGTCGTCGATTCATGGTCTCCACATTCTAGATCGGCTTTCCTAAGCCCGTCGGGGTGAGGTGCCCTGATGTCTCTCCCAGACATGCCATAATTTCGATAAAGAAAGTTCTCTCTGGAGCTTGCATGAAGATCTTCGGCTTCCTTGTGCTTCTACTCCTCATCGCGGCAGGGCTGATCTACGCCGACGGTGCGCGCTTGCCCTCCACCCACTCCGTTTCGGTGACGGGCGTAGTGCCGGCGCCGCCGGAGAAGGTCTTTGCGCTGATCACCGATGTGAAGGACGGCGCGAACTGGCGGCCGGAGGTGAAATACGTCAACATGCTGGTGTCGGAAAATGGCCGTGACCACTGGGTGGAACACCTCGCCTATCACCAGTTCATGACGTTTCTTGCTGTCCAGACGCAGTCGCCGACGCTCCGCCAGGTAAAGCTGGACGACCCTTACGCGAAGTACGGCGGGACGTGGACGTATCAGCTCTCGCCGGGGCCCACGGCGAATTCCACCACGCTGAAGATCACCGAGGACGGCTATATCAATCCGCCGCTGTATCGCTTCATAATGGCGCATGTGATGGGGCCGACAAAAAATCTCGACGCCTACATGAAGGATGTCCAGGCCGCAGAAGGCCGCTGAGAATATGGCCTATCGCGGCAGGCTGGAATATGCGCATGAGCGGCGCATCCGGGTGCGCAACACGCGGCTGTATCGCCTGGCGCACTGGCCGCTGTGGATCTGGGTCTTCTTCCTGGCGCCGGGGCCTCTGACGTTCTCTCTCTTCGCGCATGGCTTCGGACGCTGGAACTCCATCTGGCTGGCCGCCGTCCTTGTTGGCACCGGCATTGCGGCGCTGCGCGGGAGCCTGCCCGGCGCGGAACCTGCGCCCTACATCCTGCGCTTCGACGAGGACAAGCCGAACCCGCTCTACCGCCGCGTCTGCTACACCTTCGCATGGAATGCCGTGCTGAGCTTCGCGTTGCTGAATCTCGCAGGCCTCGTCGTCGCGGTGGTGACCGGTGTGTGGTATCTGCAGCAGATCTACTGGTTTGGATATGCGCCGCTCTGCGCGGCGATCCTGATCCTCGGCGCGGCGGGTGTGCTGCCGCGCGTGCGCCGCTCGACGAAAGGCGAGGGCACGGAGCGGCGCTACTTCTACGGATCGGTGTGGGCCGCGACGATCGGGCAGACGGTACTGCTTCTCGTGTGGAAGCTGCTGCCCAATACGCGCGAGGCCAGCGCGATCAAGCTGGCGGTCTTCGCCGCCACACTCGCTGCCGTCGGACTTGCCGCCACGCACGGCAAGCTTCCGCGCACACGACCCATTGTGCCCGGCGAGCTGATGGTAGCGGACTGAGGCTTAGCGTAGAAACGCGCCCAACTCGGCTGCGGCGGTGCGCAGGTGCGGCAGGAAGCGGCTCTGCATCTCGTACACCGGCATGCGTGGCGAGCTGCCGCTGAGGTTGAGCGTAGCGGTCACTCGGCCTGTTGATGAATAGATGGGGACCGCGAGCGAGCGCAGCCCGATCTCATACTCCTGGTCCACCAGCGCGTAGCCCTGGCGGCGGACGTTGCGCAGCACCACGCGCAGCTTGTCCGTGCTGGAGACCGTGCGCGCCGTGTAGGTGACGAGCTTCACATGCGACAGATAGTGCTCCAACTGGTCAGGCGGCAGAAACGATAGCAGTACGCGGCCCATGCTGGTGCAGTAGGCGGGCAGGCGGCTGCCGATGTGCAGATCGTCCGACATGACGCGGGAGGAGGAGGAGCGCGCAATGTAGACGATGTCCTCGCCATCGAGCGTCGCGACGGAAAAGCTCTCGTGCAGCGCCGTCGTCATTCGCTCCAGAATCGGTTGAGCGGCCTTCGAGAGCGGGTTCGACGCGGCATAGGTGTTGGAGAGCTGCAACATGCGCGGGCGCAGCGCGTAGCGCGAACCCTCTTCCACGCCGGCGAATCCGAGCTTCGAGAGCGTGTAGAGGCAGCGACGCACCGCCGCCCGCGAAAGGCCGGTCTTCGCCGCAAGCTGCGAGATCGTCATGTGCGGAGTCTGCGGCGTGAACGCCTGGATCACGAGCAGGCCGCGCGCCAGCGAGGTCATGAAGTTGGGATCGCCGGCGAAGACATCGAGGTCGGACGAGGCAACGGCGCCGTTGACCCCACCGCTCCCATTCAGATCGGCGTGTACCGGAGCGGCGGTCGGAATCGCGGCGAAGGGGCGCGCCGCGGGCGTGTTCAAGCCGGCGGGAACGGCAGTTGCAACGGGACGGCGCAAGGGGGTGGCAGTCACCATGAATCACTCCTGCGGACCTCGGAAGGTTTGGTCGATAGTCGGTCCATCTATTACGATAAACGCACACGAGAAACAGCGCAACCGTCTTTGGCAGACGCGCATGGTTGGCGCACGAGCCGTGACGATTCTCCCCAAGTGATGATCTGAAACTCAGCGTGAGAAAATTGACGCCTATGACCACGCCCGCGCCAGCTCCCGCCGCCCCGCAAATCGCTTCTCTCAGTCAACGCCCGGCATGGAAGGCGCTTGAAGCGCATGCGCAGAAGATCAAGCAGCGCCATCTGCGCGAATTCTTTGCGGAGGACGCTGCGCGCGGCACGCGGATGACGGCCGAGGCAGACGGGATCTTCCTGGACTACTCGAAGAACCGGATTACGGACGAGACGCTGCAGCTGCTGGTGCAACTGGCCAAGGAGTCAGGTCTTCGTGAGCGGACCGAGGCGATGTTCACCGGCGAGAAGATCAACATCACGGAGAATCGCGCTGTGCTGCACGTTGCATTGCGCGCGCCGAAGGGCGAGCAGATCTTCGTCGATGGTGCGGACGTCGTACCTGAAGTCCATGCAGTGCTCGACAAGATGGCTGCGTTCAGCGACCGCGTCCGTTCCGGCGCATGGAAGGGCCATACCGGCAAGCGCATCCGCAACGTGATCAACATCGGCATCGGCGGCTCGGACCTGGGACCGGTGATGGCGTATGAGGCGCTGAAGCATTATTCGCAGCGCGATATGACGTTCCGGTTTGTCTCGAACGTGGACGGGACAGATTTCGCTGACGCCGTGCGCGACCTCGCGCCGGACGAGACGATGTTCCTGATCGCGTCGAAGACCTTCACCACGCTTGAGACCATGACCAACGCGCACACAGCGCGCGACTGGTTCCTCGCGTCCGGCGCGCCGGACTCCGCCGTCGCCAAGCACTTTGTCGCGATCTCGACCAATGCGAAAGAGGTCGCGAAGTTCGGCATCGACACGGAAAACATGTTCGGCTTCTGGGATTGGGTCGGCGGACGCTATTCCATGGATTCGGCCATCGGACTTTCGACGATGATCGCGATTGGACCGGAGAACTTCCGTGCGATGCTTGCAGGCTTTCACGCGATGGACGTGCATTTTCGTTCGACGCCGCCGGAGAAGAACCTGCCCGTGCTCATCGGATTGCTGGGCCTTTGGTACACGGATTTCTTCGACGCGCAGACGGTGGCGGTGCTGCCGTACGAGCAATATCTCAAACGGTTCCCTGCTTACCTGCAGCAGCTGACGATGGAGTCGAACGGAAAGCATGTGACGCTGGCAGGCGCGCACGTGGAGACAAATACCGGCGCGATCTTCTGGGGCGAGCCCGGCACCAACGGCCAGCACTCGTTCTACCAGCTGATCCATCAGGGGACGCGGCTGATTCCGTGCGACTTCATCGGCTTCGCGAAGACGCTGAATCCGCTGGGCCGGCATCACGACATGCTGATGGCCAATGTCTTTGCGCAGGCCGAGGCGCTGGCCTTCGGCAAGACCGCCGAGCAGGTGAAGGCCGAGGGCACGCCGGACTGGCTGGTGCCGCATCGCGTGTTCGAGGGCAACCGCCCGTCGAACGTGATCCTCGCGGACACGCTGACGCCGTTTGTGCTGGGTCAGCTCGTCGCGCTCTATGAACACGCGGTCTTCACACAGGGCGTCATCTGGAACATCGATTCGTTCGATCAGTGGGGTGTGGAGTTGGGCAAGGTGCTGGCCACGAAGATCCTCGGCGAGCTGGAAGCGCCGGGCGAGGCAGAGATGAAGCACGATTCGTCGACGGTGAATCTGATCCGGCGGTATCGGAAGAACAAATAGCGAGAACCCCACTCGTTCCTACGACCGCCGGTGATTTTGACATCTTTTTGATTCTTCTCTCGAGGGAGAGGACTACAAAACCTGCTGCCACTGCCGACGCGACCCAGAAAATCATAAGCCACCCGTTCCAGATATCTGACGGAAGACTGCTGAAAAATTCATGTAGAGGGCGAGCGAAGAGAAAAAAGGAACCCGCTAACCACAGGCTTAGCAATATGCGGCCCTCGCGGAACGGTTTCTTTACCCCCGGTTCATCAACCGGATACCTGAAACATAGTACGAAATATGGAATCACCGCTAGCGATAAGTAAAAAATGAAGTAGAGGTAAACCGTAAGAGCGGCGTCACGCTCACCGAATCGAGCAATATCCCGAGCGTATTCTTTCCACACCCATAGCGACTGCTCTCTCCGATACATAGCCCCAAGAAACCACGGCACCACCACGAATGCCTGAAGCGCATAGGCTATGGCAACGAATGCTTTGACTCTGCTCAATTAGCTCGCTCCCCGCTTGCGAAATAGCCAATATCCTGACCATCCGGTCAAGAAAAGACCCAGGAACAAATCAATTGGTTGCCAATCGTCCCGGCTCATACGTATCGGCAAGAACGGGTTCAGAAGAAGCGCAATCGTCGCGAATATCCATGCCCAAGCCCGCTTCCCTAGCTCGTACACTCTCGACGCCCAGTAAGCCGCGCCAACCGTGATGACAAGTCGGAGCACCATGTAAAAGCCGTAGGGATGGTTACCAAGCGCAGCAATGACCAGCGACACTGCGCCGAACATCGTCACAACTACTTCCAAGATTCGTTCACGGTTCATGATCGTTCGCCGTTGGCTCGGCAGCAGCAAGTATACGGTGGAGTCTCGTTAGGCGCGGTTCTATCGCAGTGGTCGCGGCGAATCTACGACTTGCTTTATAGCAGCCACCACGTCCGCTGGCTCAGGCCGTACGCGAAAGTCAGCGTGAGCTTCGGCGAATGCGATGGTCCCGTCCTGCGCGATGACGAACGTGGCAGGCAGCGGCAGACGCCAGCTTGCCTCGGTCGCAGTCTTGTACGTTGCGCCGGAGTTCACGAACGGAATGTTCACGAGAATGCTTTCGTAGTAGCCGCGCTGGCTTTCACTGACGGTGTAGGCGATGCCGTATTGCGCGGCAACTTCAGCACCCGCGTCGGAGAGCACTGGAAATGGGAGCGCATGCTGCTGGATGGTGAAGTCGTTGTGACGGCGGTTCTGCGGCGAGATGGCGACGAGGAGCGCCCCCATCCCGCGGACTTCGCTATGCAGATCGCGCCACGCTTCCAGCTCCGTGACGCAATAAGGGCACCAGCGTCCGCGGAAGAACTTGATTACCAGCGGGCCGAGCGCGAGCAGATCGGCGGAACGGACAGTCTTTCCGGTCAGCGCATCGGGCAGCGCGAACTCGGGCGCGGGCGCGCCAACGTGCAGGACCCGCGACTCAATACCGCTAGCGAGCAATTCCGCACTGGCGCGCTCGGAGATGGCGAGCCGCTCGGGCTGAACGAGGGCGCGGGTCTGCTGCGTGATGCGATCAAGTTCTTCCTGTAACGACGTGGTGCGGGCAGAGGTCACATGGACATTATCTCAGCCATGTCCATTCCCTTGGCTGTGCTGCTCTTCCCGCCCGTTTCCTTTGAGCTGTTCGCAGTCTTCGTGTCCATTCCCATGTCGTGGCAGTCCATCGCGTCGGAGGCTGACTTCGACTTCACGGAGACGGTCTTTACCGCCGCAGTGTGCCGCTTCGCATCGCGCGTGGCCTTCGCTGCGACCGCGCTTCCATGCGCGGGACGCGCGAGTGATGCAGAGCCGCCGCCACTGATGATGCCGGTCATCTTCTTGAAGCCCTCTTCCCACGCTTTTTTGTTGGCGTCGGTGGCATCGGGCTGCTGGCCTGCGCGCATAAAGCCGTGGCCCGCGCCCTCGTAGATCACTGGATCGTACTTCTTGCCGTCGGCCTTCATCTTCTCCGTCGTTGCGGGAACCGTGGCGCTGATGCGCGCGTCATTGCCCGCGTAGAATCCGTAAACCGGGGCGGTGATGGCGTTCAGCGCATCGTCCGGCGGCGGCGGGCCGTAGAAGACGAAGGCAGCGCTCAG
>DATNEM010000138.1:0-7295 GCA_035552995.1 Acidobacteriaceae bacterium
GATCGGACGGCTGCTCGCCTGCGTTTACCTGCGCGACTACGCTGCTCGCAACCATCGTTAGAAATAACCCCGCAATTGCAGAACGCCTCATCAGTGGTTGTCCTTTATCCATAGATCTTCACAGCGCCAACGCGTGTGAACGAAAGCCCGCACTAGAATATCGCGTCCGGGCGGTTTAGGGGTTTTGCGCGTGGGCGGCATCGCCGCTTTGCCCGTCATTCTCTCCCGGATGAGCGTGGCGGCAATCAAGGAGCCCTTCACATCGGGGCGCGAAACTCTGCTAAACTCAAGCAAGCCGCATATGCGATTCCCGCGCGCTCCCGCCGCGCACTGAATGGAATCGCACCCACCATGCCGGCATTCACTCACGGTGAATTCGGGGCGTAGCGCAGTCTGGTAGCGCACCTGCTTCGGGAGCAGGGGGTCGTTGGTTCGAATCCAATCGCCCCGACCATTTTCTGAATCATCAATGGCATCGGGTACGGCGCGCAGGTTCACGGCTTGCTCAACCGCCGCGCGTAATCGAGAAACGTGAGCGCCGCAGGCGAGTACCCCCCCGGATCGTTCTGCGTGAAGTCGCCGGTCAGCGGGTCCATTTGCTGGCGGAACTCCGTGTGGCGCATGATGGCCGAGCACCACTGCTGCATCACGTGCTTCAGCTCGGCCTGTTTGCCGTAGTAAGTCATCCAGCGTGGGGTGCGCAGCGCTGTCAACGCCTGGCTTGCGCCGCCCCAGGAGTTGCGCGGAATCGGGCGCACGAACGTAGGCTCGTTCAGCGCAGATGAGGGGAACGGATACGGCGCCCAGAATGCCCTCGGGTTGTGCACTTCCTTGTCCCAGACAGCCTCCAAGATGTGGCGATCTTTGTGCGGATCGAGCACATGCTCGCCCAGCACACGCAGCGTGACCACCGACCGCACCTTCACGAAACTATTTTGCGCATCAAGATCGTAGAAGGCGCCGTCCTCCGGCGAATAAAGCTTCGCGAGGATGAGACTGCGGATGTGCTCTGCGTCGGCGAGCCAGCGGGCCTCATCGTCGCGCCTGCCCAGCGCCTTCGCCATCTTTGCAAGCGCGATGCGCCCGCCGTAGACCGTCGCGGAAAGGTCCGGGCAGAGCCGCGGCAGGCCGGCGCCCGGCGGGCAATTCTTCGCGCTGCCGCCGGGGCAGTTGTTGGAAAGGCCCTTCCATCGCGGCGAGTTGTCCATGCCTGTGTCGTAGGTGCAGAAGCCCTCGCAGAGACCGGTCTTGCGCGTGTCGCGGAACTGCCGCAGCCACGCATCCCACTGCGAGCAGGAATTGTATGCAGTCTCGAGCAGTTCCTGGTCGTGCGTGATCTCGAAGATGTCCCACGCGGTCGCGGCGATGGGCACCACCATCTGGATCTGCGCGTACCCCGCACCCGTGCCGACTTTATCCGCCAGCTTGATGGACGCTGGAAGCTGGCCGTCTTCTTTCTGCTGCTTGAAGAACGCCATGTGATTTGCCCGAGCTGTCTGCATTGCACTGGGCTGGCCTTCGCGCCGTACAACAAATTTTTCCAGCGTGCCATAAACCTGGCCCTCGAGTGGCGCGCACTCCAGCCAGATGCCCGCATAGGTGCTGCCCTCGACCAGCACCGGATGCTCGTAGCGCGGCATCGAGCGCACATTGCCCGCAAGCACGGCCAGCGCGGCGTCCCAGGTCCTCGCCCAGGCGGGATCGCTTGTGGGAAAGTGCGGGCGTGGCCCCGCGTTCTCCGCGGGTGGTGTAGGTGTCATGGATTGCGGCTTAGCCTGGGCATGTGCGAGGCGCGATGCGGCGACAGATGCAGTGGCGAGTGCGGTCTGTTTCAGGAATCTGCGGCGGCTGGTTGTCATTACGCCAACCAGTGTAAAGGTTGCAGGCCGTCTGACGTTCGCGACGACATTGCGATCCGCGGGTCCAAATTCCGATGAACGCGATCCACTAGACTGATCTGCATGGCGGCAAAAAAGGCGGCGCGCGGAGCAGAGCGACGGACCGCAACAGAGCATCAGCGCGCAGCGGCAGAACCATCAACTGTCCCGCTGGACCCGGCGCAGTTCCGCGCCCTGCTGATGGAGTGGTACCGCAGCGCAGCGCGCAAGCTGCCTTGGCGCGGCTCGACCGACCCCTACCAGATTTGGGTCTCCGAGATCATGCTGCAACAGACGCGGGTCGCTGCGGTCATCGAGCATTACAACGAGTTTCTACGGCGCTTTCCGACACTGGTGGCGCTCGCACTCGCGGAAGAGCCGGACGTTCTCGCCGCGTGGTCGGGCCTCGGGTACTACCGGCGCGCACGCATGCTGCACAAAGCGGCCCGCTTCATCGTGCTCGAACGTGATGGCCGTCTTCCTGCCACAGCTCTCGAACTGCGTACACTCCCCGGCATCGGTGACTACACCGCGGCCGCCATCGCCAGCATCGCGTTCGGCGAACCCGTTGCCGTCGTTGACGGCAATGTGGAGCGCGTGATTCTGCGCCTGACCGGAAACGCTGAGGACGCGACGGCAACAGCGCGCGCGGAGGTGCGCGATCAGGCCCAGATCTTGATGCTGGACGCGGAAACCCTCCCGCGCGACGCAAAGACCTTGACTACGACCGTCGCGCGCCCGAGTGCCCTGCACTCGCGGGACCGCAAGCCGTGGGCTGCAGAGGAGCGGATCGCGCTCGCGGCCAGTGCGCATCCTACCGAGCGGGCCGGCGGAGACTCGGAAGTTCCGAAAACCGAGAGCACCGCTGCCGGCGATCATAATCAGGCCATGATGGAACTCGGCGCGACCGTGTGCCTGCCGCGGGCTCCGCTGTGCGATGCGTGTCCGGTCTATGCCATGTGCCGCACCCGTGGCGAGCATGCCACGCCGCCGCGCGCGCCGCAGCGCAGTCGTCCCGCAGCCTACTTGCTGGATCTGCGCAAGCACGGAACAGCAACCGAAGTGTTGCTGGAACTGCGTGCGGGCGACGCATCGGTGATGCCCGCCATGTTCGAGCTGCCGCCGCTGCCCGCAGACGCGGTCGAAAGCCGCGAGCCGGTGTTGCGCCTGCGCCACTCCATCACCAACACCAACTACTACGTGCAGGTCTATGCGCCGCAACGCTTCGATCCTGGCGCAAAGACAAAACGAGCACAGACACTGATGCATCCGCTGCGCAAGGCAGTCCAGGGCCCCGACCGCGAGTTGCACTGGGTACGCACCGCCCGTCTGCCGGGAATACCGATGACCGGCCTGACACGCAAGATCCTGCAGCGGCTGCGCGTGATGGACAGCGCGCGCATGGCGCTTCTGGAATAAAGCGCGCCAAATCCTGAGTCAGACTTTTATCGAGGGAAGTCCGGCGCGCCGTGGCTGGTGAAGTGATACGCCACGCCCACGGTAATTACGGACGGATGCAGCGTACCCAACGGGAACCCCATCCAGTTTTGCAACTCATAGTCCGCCCGCACGTTCAGCGATCGCGCCACACGGAAGTCTGACCCGCCGCCATAGCTATAGAGGTTGTAGGCCACATTGGCGATGCTGTGGTGGAAGTTATAGACGCCACGGCCGAACATGATTTTGGCGTAAGGCGTCATCATGCCGCGCGTCATAAACAGGCGCGGGCCAACCTCGTAGGTGCGTTCATAAATGGTCGTGTCGCTACTGGCGCGCGCGTGGCGGAAGTCGCCTTCCACTCCCCAATGCGTCCGCCAGTCAACCGTGAAGTAGCCTGCCCCGCCGATCAGCGATATGGGCGTGAAGTTGTATGCAGAGTGCGCAAAGACCAAACCGCCGCCGACCTGCAGGTCCGCTGTACGGCTGGCGGTGGGCTTGGACTGCGCTTGCGCCACCTCTGCTGCGAAAAGCAAAGCCGCGATCCCGGCTGCCGCTGAGATGTGCAGCGCCCGAAGCAGCTTGTGGGATAGGGAGATCCGTTGCGGCAAAGCTCCGCTCATCCTGTGCTCCCTGTTCTGCTCGCGGGCATACATACTCCCTTGGATGGATTCGCCATTTCGCCGAATATCCGGGTTGCGACAGAGTATCACCGGCAAACACCCGCGTCAGCGGTAAATACGCGGCCGCCCGGGCCGCATAACGGTAACCGGCGGCAAAAAATGCCGCCTTATGACAAGAATTTTAGCGACCGGAGATACCGCGCGTCTGTACACTGTTCCGCATACCTTTGGGGTCTTACGGAATACCGGGCTGGCCAACTATGCGTCGCTTCCCTGCTGTATCGTTCGCGGTCTCTCTGCTATGCGCAGCATTTTTCGCTGGAATGGGAGCAGCTGCGTTCGCTCAGGCCTCCTGCACGGGGCTGTGCCTGCAGCAGGTCAGTTGCGCCAACAACGGCACCACGTCCATCACCGGCACTGTCTTCGCACCCAACGGGACTGATCCACTGCCCAACGTTACCGTCTACATCCCCAATGCGCCCGTGGATGCATTTCCACCCGGCGTAAGCTGCCCCGTTGTAGGCGCACCGCCGTCCGGTTCGCCGCTGGTCGGCACCGTCACGGACGACAAAGGCAACTTCGAGCTGGACAACGTGCCAGTCGGCGCCAACATTCCGCTCGTCATCGTGTCCGGCCGCTGGCGACGGCAGCTCGTGGTTCCTACCACTACCGCCTGCGCCAACACTGCGATGCCCGCCTCTTTCGCCGCTATGCCGCAGAACCAGAGCCAGGGTGACATTCCAAAGATCGCGATCGCCACGGGCTCCGTGGATCAGGTGGAGTGCATCCTTCGCAAGGTCGGCATCAACGACTCAGAGTTTACCGACCCAGCCGGCACCGGCCGCGTCAACTTCTACAAAGGCAGCGCCAGCTCGGGCGCGACAATCGATGCAGCTACGCCCACGCAGGCGTCGTTGATGGAAAATGCCTCGCTGCTGAACTCCTATGACGTGCTGATGCTTCCCTGCCAGGGTACGCCGGTGGGAGACGTTGTCTCCGGCGCGCTAGGCACGCAGGAATTAGCCAACTTCGTCAATTTCGCAAACGCCGGCGGTCGGGTGTACTCGAGCCACTATAGCTATGCATGGATGGTCGGCAATCCGCCGTTTGACACGGTCGTGAACTGGACGCCGAATGCCGGCTCTTACCCCGATGGCGAAGCGACGGTGAATACCAGCTTCACTGCGGGACTGACCCTCTCCAACTGGCTACAGGAAGTTGGCGCCTCTACAACGCCGGGGCAGATCGCGATCAACACGCTGAAGCATGACTTCAATGGCGTCAATCCTCCCACCCAGAACTGGCTCACGCTCGACACCAGCGGGAACCCCGTGATGCAGTTCGTCTTCGACACTCCCATCGCATCGGGCGGCGCGCCCGTGAACCAGTGCGGACGGGTGCTATACAACGAGTACCACGTCGAGGCAGGCACCAGCAGTCCCGCGCAGACTTTTCCAACGGAGTGCACTAGCGGTTCCGGCATGAACGCGCAGGAAAAGCTGCTGGAGTTTATGCTCTTTGAGCTGACTGATGAGGGCGGACAGCCCTCTCTCGCGCCGCTGACGCAGGACTTCGGCTCGCAGGCCGTTGGCTTCACCGCGGCGCCGGTCACCTTCACCTGGACCAACAACTCCAGCTTCGCCACATCCATCAAGTCCGTCACAGCGACCAGCGACTTCAACGTGGTCTCCAACAACTGCAGTTCTGTCGCGGGCGGAGCAAGCTGCCAGATCGTCGTCAGCTTTACGCCGACCGCGCTTGGCGCGCGCACCGGCACGCTGAGTGTGGTGTCCGGCCCCAGCACCGTCACCGCGGCGCTGACCGGCACCGGAACGCCCGGCTATTCCCTCTCCGGCAATTCATTGACCTTTGGCAATCTCGACGTGGGTGCCTCCGCCAAGC
This sequence comes from Acidobacteriaceae bacterium, assembly GCA_035552995.1. Taxonomy (GTDB): domain Bacteria; phylum Acidobacteriota; class Terriglobia; order Terriglobales; family Acidobacteriaceae; genus Edaphobacter. The sequence goes on from DATNEM010000138.1 coordinate 5,840, forward strand.
AGACTCTGACGCTGACCAGCCTCGCCAGCGGGCCGTTGCCTGTTCCCGCACTTACCGCCTCAGGACAGTACACGGTCAGCACTTCGGCCTGCGGCGCCACGATGGCCGCCGGCGCAAGCTGCCCGATCACCGTCACCTTCCTGCCCACCACTACCGGCCCGCAGAACGGCACAATCGGCGTGAACTCGACCAGCCTGCTCTATAACGGCCTTACCGTAACGCTCACCGGCAACGGAGTCGACTTCACCATCGCCCTCAACCCAACCTCCGGCTCTGTAGTGGCTGGCGACAGCGCTAGCACCACCGGAACGATCACGCCAATCGCCGGCTTCAATACAGCATTGACCGTCACTTGCAACATCGGCGGAGCAGTCGCGGCCAACTGTGGTCCAAGCTCAGGATCCATTACACCTGTGGTGCCTGCCTCCAACTTCACGGTCACCATGGCCACGACATCGCAATATGTCATCATCGGTTACGGCCTGGGCGGGCGCGGATGGCTCTGGGTGGTGGCCTTCGGAAGCGGCTGCATGCTGTGGCTGGCGCGCCGCCCCGCCGGCATCACGGTTCGCTATGGGCTTGTGCTGCTCATGCTCCTCGTGCTCGCGGCGACAAGCGCGTCGCTCTCGGGCTGCTCCGGCAAGCTGCCCGCCAAGAACCCGGCTTACACCGGCCCTGGCAGCTATACCATCACCGTCAGTGCGACAGACGGCTTCCTGGTGCATACGGCCACGTACAAGCTGACTGTCACAGCGAAGTAGAGGCGATGGATACCGGAGACATCGAGCGAAGGGCGCTCTTACCTCAGCACCTGAATCGCAGCGGCGCCGAGCCCGAAGCCTTCAAGAATGGTCGAAATGTCCGACAGATTCCGCAGCACCGCGGACTTCTGGATGATCGGCGGGACCACGATTGTATCGCCGGGATACAGGACGACATCGTCGAAGTCGTGGCCGGCGAAGATCGTATGCTCGATAAAGCTGCCGTAGTTCTTGCTGACAACTGAGCCATCGGCGCGCAGGACAAACTCGCGGCTGTGATCGCCGATGCGGTTCGCGCCGCCCGCAAGCCGAAGGTAATCCTTTACGCGACGACCCCTCACATAGAGAAAGGCATTCGCGTTATAAACCTGTCCCTCCACGTTGACAACCGAGGGTATGCGCGGCACGACGAAGCGGTCGTTGTCCTGTAGCGCAATATCGGGCAGCGCATCGACGCCGGCCGAATCCGGCTTCAGTGGCAGTACCACGCGGCCGTTCGGCTCCGCTTTGCGCAGCCGCGCAACCACTGCGCGAGATTCGTTGGCCGAAGACACGGCCGCGGCCGCGTCGCGCTCCGTCAGTGCGGACGCCGCATTGGCCGTACTGTTGGCCGAGATCTGAGACTCCAATTCGTCGGCAAACTCGTCCAGCCGCTGCTTCTGCTGGCGTCGTACTGAATCGCGCGTAAACTCCGA
>DATNEM010000139.1:0-4434 GCA_035552995.1 Acidobacteriaceae bacterium
GCTGACCCAGGCGGTGGTTCGCGAGCTGGACACCCGCACGCGGCTGCGCGTCGTCAACTCCGGCGACGCCGACGCCACGCTGAACGGCGTCATCCTCACGCAGACGGCTGTACCGCTGACCTACGACTCCACCTCCGGCGAGACCTCAAGCTACCTCATCACGCTCACCGCGAAGGTGACGCTCACCGCGCGCGATGGCCGCGTGCTCTACCGCAATGACGCGCTCGCTTTCCGAGAGCAGTACCAGTCCACGCAGGACTTCACCAACTCCATCCGCGAGGACACGCCGGCCGTGCGCCGACTCGCCACCAACTTCGCCCGCGCCGTGGTGAGCGATATGCTGGAGTCCTTCTGATGGCGATCTCTCTCCGCAGCTTCGCCTCGACCGACCGCTTCCTTGCGGAGCTTGCATCGCCGTCCGCGCTCAAGCCGGGCTACATTCTTTTGGGCGATGAGGCGTTTCTCTATCAGCGCTGCCGCGCAGGCGTGCTCTCGCGGTTCGCGCCCCCCGAAGCCCGCGACTTCTCCCTCCACGATCTCGACCTCGCCGACACATCCATCTTTGAGGTGCTGGACCGCGCGCGGACGCCGTCGCTGATGGCGCCCTTCCAGGTCTTCTTCGTGCGCAACCTGAAGAACCTCTACACGCGCGGCGCGAAGAAGGAAGAGTTTGCGGCCATCGACGACTACTTCCGCTCGCCCAACCCCGGCGCGCTCATCCTCTTCCTTGCCGACCACCTCCACATCCCGGCCGATGTCCGCCGCATGGACTACCAGGACAAGGAGCGCTTCGACCGCATCCGCGAGACGCTCGGCGACCACTGCGGCATGGTGGAACTCGCCCGTGTCGACGAAGCCGATGCCATCAAGTGGGCCATCGCCACCGCCGAAGCACGCGGCATCAAGTTCGATCCCGACGCGGCGCGCGAATTGGTCGATGCCCTGGGCGCGGACATAATGCTCGTGGCGAGCGAGCTCGAAAAACTCTTCCTCTATGTCTCCGCACCGCAGATCACGAATCAGACAGAATCTGTCATCCCGAGCGAAGCGCGATCGTCAGAGCGGGCGCAGTCGAGGGACCTGCAGTTGTCTTCAGCCGCTCCGCTGGCCCGCAACCGCATCACCCTCGGCGATGTGGAAACCCAGGTGCTCGCGGCGAAGCAGCGCTCGCTGTACGAGTTGACGGACGCCATCTCGCAACATGATCGCGCGAAGGCGCTGCTGTTGCTGCACGGCCTGCTCAACGCCTCGGACGGCGCGGAGGACTCCGCCATCGGGCATCTTTACATGCTGGCGCGCACCTTCCGCCAGATGCTGATCATTCTCGAGAAGAACGTGCGCGACTCGCGCGCCATCTGGGCGGCGCTCTGGCAGGGCTTCCGCATGCCGCCGTTTGCGGCCGATGACCTGATCCGCCAGGCCCGCCGCTACAAATCCCGCCGCGACCTCACGCGCGCGCTGCGCCTCATCGCCCGCGCCGATCTCGAACTGCGTTCCTCCCCGCCCGACAAGCGCCTCGTGCTGGAGCGCCTGGTGCTTGCGCTGGCCACCGAGCCCTCCTCGCCAGCCGCGTCCGCGACGTTCGCGAGTCTTCAATTTGCCATGGAATTGTAAGAGGTAAGAGTCGTTATGTTGAGCTGTAGATTTCGTCGAGTCGTCCTCTGCGGGGCCATTTTTAGCCCGCTTTGTGCCTTCGCCCAGAAGCAGTCCTTTGCGCTGCCATCTCATCCTGGAGCTATGGTTCTCGATCTTGACGGATTTACGGTCACTCAGACCTCCGCCAAGCCTGACAATCGCGAGATCGGTGTCCGCGCACATGACACAAGTCATACAGAATTACTGGCCTTTCTATTCCTAACTCCGGAAAGCCGGTCACAAACCGCGAAAACCTGCCTGGAGCAGGATCTAAAGCAGATTAGGATCGACAATGGTAAGTTCACCGAGCAACTCAATCCCGCCGGGGCAGACACACCTGACGTTGCCACCATGGTGTTGACCTACCCCACCGGCAATCAAGTGTTTTACAAGTACGCGGGTACAGCTGACCAGTGCCTAGTCATTCAAGTCTACGCAGATAGAGGTACCAGACTTGATCCTTCACAAGCAGCCGCTTTGCTCAATCGCCAGCGCTATGATCCGCACTACTTGCCCACACCTCAGGACGTAGCGAACTATCAGGCCATTCGAGGCAGGGCATACATGGTGTCCGGCGCGGCTTCGGCTAACACGCGCGTCCCCGAAACGCTTGTAACGTGGAACAGTATCGGCGGCATACCGCTTCCCAATCAGGCAGAGTGGAAGCTTGTCCTTTTGACTGCTTACAACAACGCGGCTCGCCCAGCCGCGGAGTTTGCGAACGAAGCGTCGGGAGTCACTGTTTCTTTCCTCATCTCCGAGAACCTCTCCGGCATTCCGAGCGCTGAAGGCTGCCGGAAGGACATCGTCGACGCAATACTCGCCGACAACCGTCCTATCATCTCGAACATTAAAGACGGATCAATGACTGACGGCCACGGAGGAACATTCGCAACGCACTCGCACCTTACACTGTTGAACGGAACCGACCACAACCACGATGTATTCGCTTTCGCGGGCAACGCCAAAGTCTGCGCCGAAATACATGCCTCGACCGTGTCGGGCAAGCCGAAAGAAGACGAAAGACTAGAGTCCGCTTTGGCGTTGTTTCACCCCGACCTTTCCTATCGACCCAACTGCGCTGATTACGTAGCTGAAGCTTCCGTTTTCTTTAAGCAGGAGCCCCTGATGGGGGCGCCATTCTATGATTCCTGCCTGAACACAATACCGAGTAAGACAAGCGACCCGAGCCTCATCACGATCCGTCGTCTCGCGACCGATCAGGTGGTGATTGCCCTGGGAATGGCAGGCAAAATAGACCAGAGCAGGGCCTATGCGGAGCGGGCCATCAAGATCGACCCCGACTATCCGCTCTACTACTACAATCTCGCCTGTGCTGATGCTGAACAGGGCAAAGCAAACGAGGCTAAGCTGCACTGCAGGCAAGAAAAAGGCCAGCCGGTGAGGGCTGGCCTTCGATGAGGACGGGAGAGCGGCATTGCTACTTCTGGACGGAGAAGGTGAAGACCGTCTCGGAGTGCATGGTTTCGCCGGGCTTCAGCAGCGTGCTGGGGAAGGCGGGCTGGTTAGGCGAGTCGGGAAAGTGCTGGGTTTCGAGGCAGAAGCCGGAGTTCTTGCCATAGGGAACACCGCTCGGGCTCTTGCGTGAGCCGTCCAGAAAGTTGCCAGTGTAGAACTGGACGCCGGGCTGCGTGGTGGTGACCGTCAGCTCGCGGCCGGACTTCGGGTCGTAGACCTTCGCCGCCAGCTTCATCTGGCCGTTGGGACCGTTGAGGACCCAGTTGTGGTCATAGCCGCCGGGCCCGAGATTCATCTGCGGGTCCTTATCATGGATACGCTGTCCGATCGGCGTAGGCTTGCGGAAGTCGAACGGCGTGCCCTGCACCGGCACCGCGCCCTTATCCGGAATCAGGCCCTTGTTCACCGGGGTGTACTTGTCGGCGTTGATCATCATCACTTCATCCAGGATGGAGCCGGAGTCGCGGCCGCCCAGGTTGAAGTAGGAGTGGTTGGTCAGGTTCAGCACTGTCGGCTTGTCTGTGGTGGCGGAGTAATTGATGTGCAGCGCCGCGCCGACCAGCGTGTAGCGGACATGCGCCGTCAGCTTGCCGGGGAAGCCCATGTCGCCATCGGGCGAGACCAGGGTGAACTCCACCCCGCCGGGGATCTCCTTTGCGGCCCAGTTCTTCACATCGAAGCCGCTCGGCCCGCCGTGCAGCGCATTGTCGCCGTCGTTCTTAGGGACTTGATACGTGTGGCCGTCGATCTTGAACTGGCCGCCGGCGATGCGGTTGCCGTAGCGGCCAACGATAGCGCCAAAGAAGGTCTTGCTCTTTTCGCCGGTGTAGCCTTCGACGGAGTCATACCCCAGGACCACATCGGCCATCTTGCCGTTCTTGTCCTTTGCATCGATCGAGACGATGCGCGCCCCGTAGGTGGTGATTCGCACGGACAGGTCCGCGTCCTTCAACGTATAGACCTCGGCGGCCTTGCCGTCGGGCAGTTTGCCGAAGTCTGCCTTGCTCACCGTTGTGGCCGCCATCGCCTGAACTCCCGCCATCGCTACTCCCGTCGCCATCAACGCCACCGCCTTCAGAGATTGCATCATCGATTCTTCCCCGCCTGATTTTTCCTGCCCGCCCGAGGTGCGGACATTTTATTCGCAACGCCAAATATACCCGAAAGGCCGCAGTTCCCGGCAGCGGGCGGCCCAAACCGCTCGTCCAGCGGCGGAATGGGCAGGAACCAGCCTGGGTTCCTCCCACCTTTGTTTGACTCCGGATAGCTGTGGGCCGCAGTTACAATCGACGCCAGATTCAGGCAGATTGACGCTTGCAG
>DATNEM010000140.1:0-4214 GCA_035552995.1 Acidobacteriaceae bacterium
TTCGTCTGGATATAGTACCCGCGCAGCGTTCGCACGCCCGCCGCATGCGCGTGCTCGACGAGAGCATCCAGCATCGCCAGTTCCATCTCGCGCTTCAACACACGGCAACTCATCAGCCACAAATCGAGATGGAGCACATCGTATTCCCGCCTGCCCAGCACCACGGAGATGAGCCCGTTGTCGCCGAAGCGGTCCGTGAGTTTGCCATACAGTCCGATGTAGCGCGGATCGCGCGCTATGGCTTCAATCTCTGCCTGTGTGTAACGTCGCGTCGTCAGATTGAACTGGTTAGTCTTGTTGGTCAGTTGCGCGATGCGCTCCAGATAGACCGGCTTGAACGGAGCGATTTCCGCCTTCATCTCCAGCCAGTCGAGATACTCGCCGTAGTCGGCAAACTTTGCCTGCGCCTCGGCGCGCTCTGAGTTGGCCTGATAGAGCGCCGCACGACTCACGTCCTCGCGAGAGATCGCGATCGTTTCAAAATACCGGCCGCGCTCAATCGCATCGGCGAAATGCGTTACGTCGCTGCCAACATCGGGCACAGCAACGCCCGGCAACTGCGCCTCGACGATCGCACGCTCGGCCGGGTTGTCGTCGACGAACACGATGCTGTCTACGCCGACGTTCAACTCGCTCGCGATCGCCTGCAGGTTTTCGTGCTTGGTCTCCCAGTTTGCTTTGAAGCATGCGAAATCTTCCAGCTTCAACACCGAATCGGGATGCTCGAAGGCCTGCCGCGCGGTTTCTTCGTCGTTCTTCGAGCACACTGCCAGCAATATGCCGCGCTGTCTCAGCGCGAGGCAATACTCCTGGAAGGCCGTATACGCCTCGGCGAGAGGCGTCTCGCGGCCAATACAGATGCCCTCGACGCCGTCGTCGCCGACGACGCCTCCCCAAAGCGTGTTATCGAGATCGAGCGCCAGCACCTTGTACGTTCGGCCGTAGATTGCGCGAACAATTGCGGTCAGGGACCGCGCCAGCGCGACGCTGGCTTGGGGCGTGGTGTGAATCTTGTAGGCGAACCAGCGCTCGCGGTCGAACCAGCGCTCCAGCCCCATGCGCGCCGATATGCCGTGCACGTCCTGCACGATCAGCCGTGCATCGTCCTGCGCCGCGCGCGCCAACGCTGCATTCAACTCCAGCACAAAGCAGCCTGCGCCGGCGATCGCATCCAGATTGCCCATTGGCGCATGTAGCGGCAGCTCGAAATTGTTCTGGATGATCTGCGCGGGCAGTTTGGCTTCGATGGCATTCCATACCTGCCGCCAGCGCCATATCTCCGCTGCAACGCTTTCTTTAAACTGTTCCGGTCCCGCGGCGGCGGGAGGAAAACCCTGGATGTTTCGCACGGAGGTGTGGAGATAAACAATCTCCGGCGCGAAGTCGACCAGGGCGCCGGAGTCAATCACGGCGTCCTCGTAATATCGCCCGTACTCCGACTGATAGAACTCCGGGCGAAACCCGGCCTCCAGCAGAAGCAGCTCCAGAAGATCGACCAGTTCCTGCGTTGTCGAACCGCCAAGGACGGCGATCCGCACTGGACGCAGACCCTCCGCTTGGGAGAGTTCGCGAAACAACCCTCGGCGCTTCAGGAGCAGATCTTCGATCGAGTATTGGTCAAGCTTCATCACGAGCGGCTATCATCGACTCTACTAAGATGCCGTGGCCGCCGCTTTCGCCAAACCACGCGCAGGGAAACCAACTTATGCCACGCGTGAAAACAAGCGTTGCCACTCCGCTTGCTCCTGCCGCCATCGGTCCCTACTCGCGGGCCGTGCGCGTGGGCGATCTCGTTTTCACTTCGGGTCAGGGGAGTTCCGCGTGCCGAGGACTCCATCGCACTGCGGTCCGTGGAGTCCCCAATCTCTCCAAATACTGTGCTTGGCAGCGCAATGGTCACGCTCGCAACCAGCAGCACAAGGAGCGCGATGCACTTGAATACGCCATGCAGAATCCACTGCGGCTCCGTCGCGGTGATCCACGCGCAAGGCAACAGGAACCACAGAATGTTGCCCATGGGCAATCTTGTCCTGTCTTCCGCAACATCCTGGAGCAGAAAGATGAGAAAGAAGCCCATCGGGACCAGGATCAGAATCAGGGTGTAATCCCCGGCGATCGGCGGCAGAACCATGGTGATGCAGGCGAGCGCAAAGATCTGGTTCAAGACCGGTTTGTTCCACACTCTCCACACGGCGATCAGACCAATGACGATAGACAGCGGCATATAGACCTTGTAAATCGTCAACGCCAACGGAACGTTGTAGTGATTGTCGTAGTCCCAGAGAGAAAGCGGGAATCCATGGCTGCGTGCGATGCGGACCATCATCTTCATGGTCTGCAGCAGAGAGTGGTCGCCGCGCATCTCCAATACGCCGCGAAACGCCGCGATGTACCTTACGAAAAACTCGTTTCCGCTTACGGTGATGTACCGATAGGCGCGCAACGGATTGCGGTCGATGACGAATAGAGATCCGAAGGTCACCATCACAACCGTCGCCAACCCGATCAGCGCCTCGCGATATCTGCGGTGGCGAGCCAGCAGTGCAAACCACAGTACGGGGTAGGGCTTGATGCAGCATGTAAAAGCAAATGCAACTGCCGCTCTGGTGTATTGCCGCCGCGCAAAGAGTGCCGCTCCGATGCAGACCCCGACCCAGATCAACCCTTCGATATTGCCCCGCATCGCTACCTGTAGCGTTCCCCACCCGAACAGGCCGGTGGCGAAGATGGCCGCTCCCACGTACCAGCGGTACGCTTTAAACGGGCACGCTCTGCGCCGCAGCAGAACGCAGGCTGCTGCTATTGCCGCAAACACAGGCGCCAGCAGCGCAAAGATCGCATAAGGAGCACAGATCTGCAGCAGGAACAGATATATCGCCACCGCGAACGGTGGATAGTTCCTCGGAAACAATGTACCTAAAAGATGGTCGCTGTCCGTTAGCCGCGAGTCCCTGCCAATTTGGTGTTTCCCGGTAAAGTTCAGCAGATCGCCGAACCGCTCCATTCTGGGCCCGAGGGGGAACTCATGTACGACGTGCTGGTGGGCCGCGTAATATGCCCAGACATAGATGTTCAGCCCAGCAAAGATCAGCAGATAGAGCAGGATTGCTGCCTGTACCTGGCGGCGAGCGGTGTTTAAAACCACGCGGCCAACTCCCATCTCTGAAACCATTCGCAACCTGCGGCATTCGACAGGAAGGATTGCCCTAGACTACAGCATGCCCGACGCGGCTCGCGCGAATGCATCGATCGTGCCCGGCTTGCACCGCCCCTCGGCATGCGCGACAATCATCCTCTGTGCCCGTCAAGATGATGGTCTCCACGCCTCTCGCTCCTGCCGCCATCGGTCCCTACTCGCAGGCCGTGCGCGTAGGCGATCTCGTTTTCACTTCCGGGCAGGTCGCGCTCGATCCCGCTACCGGCGCGCTCGTCGCGGGCAGCATCCGCGAACAGACGGAGCGGGTCTTCGCCAATCTCTCCGCGGTGCTGGAAGAGGCAGGCCTCGGCTTCGCGCATGTCGTGAAGGCAACCGTCTACCTGAAAAGCATGACCGATTTCGCAGCAATGAATGAGGTCTACGCCAAATACCTGGCGCCCGAGGGCGTGGCCGCCCCTGCGCGCACCACCGTCGAAGTGGCGCGCCTGCCCAAGGACGCACTCGTCGAGATCGATCTGATCGCCGTCTCCGCGGCGGAGCGTGGCCTGGTTTGAAGATTGAGATCGCAACGGCACGCGCGAATAATGAAAGCACCGTTTTACGGGGGAGTCCAGATATGTCCGACAAGCAGAAAGTGCAGAAGACCGAGGCCGAATGGCGCGAACTGCTGACGCCGGAACAGTTCCAGATCATGCGCGAGAAGGGCACGGAGCGGGCCTTTACCGGCGCTTTGCTCGATAACCACGACGACGGCATGTACCACTGCGCGGCCTGCAATGCAGCGCTGTTTACGTCGGACAAGAAGTTCGAGTCCGGCTCGGGGTGGCCCAGTTTCTGGCTCCCGGTGTCTCCGGACGCCATTGAGGCGCATGAGGACAGCTCCCACGGAATGCGGCGCATCGAGGTGACCTGCGCGAACTGCGGCGCGCATCTGGGCCATCTTTTTCCCGACGGGCCAAAGCCGACAGGAATGCGCTACTGCATCAACTCGGCGTCCCTGGCCTTTGAGAAGGGCGAGAAGAAGCAGCCCTAATACGCTGCGATGCCGGTGAGGTGC
>DATNEM010000141.1:0-7751 GCA_035552995.1 Acidobacteriaceae bacterium
ACATTGGCTGCGAGGTCGAGCCGGTCTCGCAGTTCTTCCAGGTGCGCGCGGAGGGGTGCAGTGGGAACACGTTCGAGACCGGAGGGGCGAATGGCCGAACGTGGGCATGCATTACCGCTCCGTCCGCAGTAATCCTTCTGACGCTGCCAGGCAGCGTCAGCAATATCAGTGCGGAGGGACCTTGTACGCGCGCCCACGTTCGCCCGTTTGCACCGCCCGTCTCGAACGTGTTCCCGCTGCATTCCTCCGCGCGCACCTGGAAGAATTGCGAGACGGGCTCGACCTCGCAGCCGATATCCCCACCGCGGCGGCCTTTGCGCCCGCTCACGCCACCAAAAGCCCACGCCAACCGCGCATTTGCGGGCAGATCGCTGCCTTCCACCTTAAGCAGCACGCCGGATCCTTCACCCGCAGTCAGCAGTTCCGCGCGGATCATGCCCTTCGCGAGCAGCGCATCGCGAATCTCATAGATCATTCGGCCGGGCCGATAGCGCGAGATCACCTCATTCGCTTCCGCGCCCCACTTCGACTGTTCACCGACGATGAAGCCGAGCTTCAGATTTCCGCCGTGTCCGGGCAGATAGAGCGAAAACTCCGGCTTGTCACCGGCGTCAACGCGAAAGCCCGCAGAATCAGGCGGTCCATAGATAGGCCGGTTGAAGAATTCCGCTCCGTGGCGGATGATGAATTCGCCCGCCTGTTCTCCTGTGCCCGGCTTGTAGCGCAGTGGCCGCGCAGTATGGCCCTCCAGCAGCGGCTGAATGCCGCCGCTGATGACCTCCGGTGGCAACGACCGCGCAGGTATCGGCCCGCTAGTAGCGGGAGATTGTGCGGATGCAGGCGCAGTGGCTCGCGTCTGGCCGAGCGCTTGGAGCGTCGCCGCAGTCTGCGCCGCAGCCGCGCCGGAGACCGCCAGAAACTTGCGCCGCGACCATCGCCTGCCCAGCTTTGTCATCGCAGGAATGCTAACAATTCCAGCGTGCTCAGGCCAACGCGCAAGCCAAGGCAGGACAAATCAGTGCGAAGACCATGTTTTGTCCGCCGAGTTGCAAAGGCGCTCCAGCGTGCAGTCCGCGCAGCGCGGCTTGCGCGCAATGCAAATCTGCCGGCCGTGATAGATCACCTGGTGCGAGAACTCGATCCACTTCTTCTGCGGGAGAATCTGCATGAGATCCTTCTCCACCTTCTCCGGCGTGGTTTCTTTCGTCAGCTCCAGCCGGTGCGAGATGCGCAGCACATGCGTATCGACCACAACGCCGACCGCAACGCCGTACCACGAGCCAAGCACGACGTTCGAGGTCTTGCGCGCCGCGCCGGGCACCCGCAGCAGCTCTTCCATCGTCTTCGGCACCTCGCCGCCAAACTCCTGCGTGATCACGCGGCCCGCCCCTTGAATGGACTTTGCCTTGTTGCGAAAGAAGCCTGTGCTGCGAATCAGCTCTTCGAGCGCCGGCAGCGGAGCTTCAGACATCGCCTTCGGCGTGGGATAGGCTGCAAACAGCGCAGGCGTCGCGAGGTTCACGCGCACATCGGTGCATTGTGCGGAGAGAATCGTCGCGACCAGCAGCTCCCACGCATTGCGATGGTTCAGCGCGCAAACAGCTTTGGGATACGCTTTCTCCAGCGCGTCGAGGATCGCCGCGATCCGCTCCGGCGCGAGTGGATTTGCCGTCTTGCCCCGTTTCGCTTTTGCTGAGACCGGCTCAGATGCGGCGATCTTCCGCGCCCTTTCGCCCGTGGGCGCGACTGAGATGTGCGCGGAAGCCTTCGCAAGTTCCTCCGCCACGGGTTTCGCCGCAGCCTGCTTCAAGACTCGCGAAGGCGCAACCTTCTTCTTCACGCCGGTTCCCGCGGTTGCTTTGCGGGCATTGTCGGACGCAGAACTCAAGGCAGCGATCCTTCGCTCGGGCGAAAATCAGAGGAGAACCAATTAGGAAGGGCGAGCGACTTCGTGCAAACGAGCAGCCTTGCCGCGCAGTCCGCGCAGATAGAAGAGCTTGGAGCGGCGCACCTCATAGCTGCGCAGCTTCTCTACTTTATCGACGACCCTGGAGTTGTACGGGAAGATGCGCTCGACGCCCTGGCCGAAGCTCATCTTGCGCACGGTGAAGGTGCCTTGCGGTCCTTTGCGCGTCGCGATGACCATGCCTTCAAAGGCCTGGAGGCGCTCTTTCTCGCCCTCGCGGATCTTTACCTGCACGCGGACGGTGTCGCCGGGGGCGAAGGAGGGAAGGTCGGTCCGCTCCAGTTTCGCGGCCAGTTTCTGCATGATGGGATGGATAGACATGACGATTTCCTGTTCAAAGACTCGAATCCTTAGTTTACACGAATTTGACCCGATTTGACGCGAGGATTTGTGTCTAAGAGCGATACGTATCAAGAGATGCGAGGAACTCCCGGTCCTCATCGCTGAGTCGTGCGTTTGTCAGCAGATCGGGCCGGTTGCACCGCGTTTTGGCGAGCGCCTGCTGCCGGCGCCAGCGGCGGATGGCCAGATGGTCGCCGCCCGCAAGGACTTCCGGGACAGCCACACCGCGGAACTCCGCCGGACGCGTGTAGTGTGGATAATCCAATATTCCGCCGGCGCCATGGGTGGAGCGGGGAACGCCGTCGGAACTCGTAGAAGCATCGGCGGCGATCTCAGAGTCGGCGAGCCCGAAGCTCTCGTACCGCGCGGAGTCTTCATGTCCTAGCACTCCGGGCAGAAGCCGCGTGACCGCATCGACAACTACTGCGGCAGCCAGCTCACCGCCGGAGAGCACATAGTCGCCGATTGAAAGCTCCTCGTCGGCGAGCAGATCGCTGACGCGCTCATCGACGCCCTCGTAGCGCCCGCAGATCAGGACCACGCGCTCCAGCTTCGACAGCCGCTGCGCTGTGGCCTGCGTGAAAGGCCGGCCCTGCGCGGAGAGCAGAATGACTCGTTCGCGCGCAAGATCGCGCTGCGTCTTCGGCGCGACACCAATCGATTCCACGCAATCGAAGATTGGCTGCGCCTTCAGCACCATGCCTTCGCCGCCGCCGAAGGGACGGTCATCCACGGTGCGATGGCGATCCTGCGTGAACGACCGCAGGTCATGCGTGCGGACCTCAATCGTTCCATCGCCGATGGCGCGGCTGAGGATGCCGTGATCGAACGGCCCGGAGAAGAAGCCGGGAAAGATGGTGACGATGTCGAAGCGCATGAATACGTCTGCCCTGGGCTAAAATGCCAATGCTGCGTCTATGCAAGTGTAGAGCCAAACCAAGTATTCATGCGGGTTTGCGGCCGGTTGATGATGAGCCCTGTCCCGGTACGACTTTGGGTGTATTGGGTGGCCCGGCGCTGCCGGATATTCTCCGACTACCTATAGAAACAGCCGTATGGAGCTGTTCAGGCAGGAGCCCTCTCTATGTCGAATTGCCGGATTGTGTTTGCCTCTCTGGTTGCCATCGTTCTCACCAGCGCCTCTGCCGGCGTTGCGCAGAGCACGCAGATCGCCTCGGCGGGCTATGCCGAAGTCAGCAGCCCGATCAGCTCGGCCGCGACCTCTTCCTCCAGCGCCGCTGCCGAAGATTCGGCAGCGATCATCGCAACGCCCACGCCGCGGACGCATCCGGTCAATGAGGAGATTCGCATCCGACCGTTCTCGCGCGTCGCCTTCGGCACCAAGCTGGGAACGCTGGGCTGGGGCGGCCAGATCGCGACGCCCATTACGCGCCGCATCAATCTGCGTGGCGGCTTAGACATCTTCAATCTGGGCTACGGACTGACCAGCGACGGAACGGACTACTACGCTTCGGCGCACCTGAAGTCAGGCACTATCCAAACCGACATCTATCCCTTCGCTCACGGCAGTTTCCACGTAAGCCCCGGCGTGATGATCTTCAAGAACAACCTCACGGCGTCGCTCAACGTTCCGGGCGGTAACAGCTTCAGCGTCGGCGATACGGACTACACCAGCGACCCGAACAATCCGGTGAATGGAACAGGTGCGATCCAGTTCGGCCGGACAGCGATGCCAATGTTCACCATTGGCTTCGGCAATATGATCACGCGGCATGAGTTCAAGCACCTCAGCTTCCCGTTTGAGCTGGGCGCGGCATACACCGGGCAGAACTCGATCGCGATCAACATGCAGGGCGGCGTCTGCGACCAGAGCGGTTGCGGCAGCGCGAACGATCCCGCCTTCCAGCAGAACGTCCAACGGCAGCAGGCGAAGATCAACGAGCAGATGAAGAAGTTCGAAATCTATCCGATCTTCACGTCCGGCGTTACGTACCGCTTTTAGATCGGAGAACAGACAGCAATCGGGGTGGGCGAGAATCCTTCGCTCGCCTCGATTTGCTTTGTGCGCATGGAACAGGCCACCTCGGTTGCTCGTTGTCAGGCGTGCCGGTTGAGATCGGTGAGGCCGTTTGGCAGCGCCATGCGGATCGACCTGGCCTGGATATCAATCTCCACCAGATAGCTCTTCGCGAATGGGAGCAGCAGTTCTCCGCCATCGGGTGTCGCGACCGCGAGCAATGGCGCGGTGTCTTCCAGCCGTTGCGTGCCGTCAGGCGTAGCAGGGAATTGGACTGACTCCACCACGCCGAGCGGAGCGTCGCGGTCGTAGATGGTGCAGCCGATCAGATCGGAGATGTAGATGGAATCTGCGTCAAGCGGCATTCGCTCGGCGAGCGGAACGATCACTTCCTTGCCGGCGAGCGCCTCGGCCTGCGAGATGGAATCAACGCCGGCGAAATGCAGAACGATGCGGCCGGAGTTGCGGCCGACAGGAAGCCAGTGCGAAGTGATCTCCGCAGCCCCTGGGCTGGCAGGATGAGACGCAGCCTCTGTGAATCCGGGCGGCGCAAGCCAGACGCGCGGATGCTCCGCGAAGCGATGGGGAAAGTCAGTGAGCAGGTCGGCGAGCACCTCGCCTTTGCGTCCCTGCGGACGCAAGATGCGCGCGAGAAGCGTCCATTGCGGCGTGGGATCCATCGTGGCGATTCGAACTGCGACGTACGGACTACTCCCGCGCGTCGCGGTCCTCAACGATGTCCAGAGCGAAGCGATGGTGCAGCTTCATGCTGGCAGCGCCCAGGATGGTGCGCAGCGAGCGCGCCGTGCGGCCCTGCTTGCCGATCACCTTCCCGATGTCCTGGTGGGCGACGCGCAGGCGGATCACGGTGGACTCGTGGTCGTCGATGGTTTCGATGACGACCTCTTCGGGCTGGTCGACGAGCGCGTGCACGATCTCCAGCATCAGGTTCTTCATCATCTCCGCCGGCTTGGCGGCTTGCGTAGCTTGATTCATCACACACACCTCGTAGAGTATGCTGCGCCGGCACTCTTCAGCCCCGTATTAGCCTCATCTAGGGTGAGGTCTTCAAAAGGAGCGAAATGACTCGCCACCGTGCAGCGCAATGGCCGTGGGTTGCTCCGCGAAGACCACGAACACTTTTCCTTCAGCGTTTACGTTTGTAAAGCTTTGCAAGAGTCTACGGTATCGAACGGAAAACTTGCTGCCTAAAAATGCGGGCAGCAAGACCTTTGGATACCCAAAACCCGGTTACCTGATTACCGATAAGTTACTATGCTGCGGCGGCCGGAGAGGTTGCCGCGGGCTGACCTAAAAGCTTTTCCATGCGATCGGAGAGCCTCGCGCCGTTGCCGACCCAGTAGTCGATGCGGTCGCGCTTGAGCT
Source organism: Acidobacteriaceae bacterium (assembly GCA_035552995.1). Lineage (GTDB taxonomy): Bacteria > Acidobacteriota > Terriglobia > Terriglobales > Acidobacteriaceae > Edaphobacter. The sequence goes on from DATNEM010000141.1 coordinate 5,673, forward strand.
CCAGAGAGGCCGGAGAGGTACGAGGATTGTAAGTGCCGACCACCTCGATGGAACGGCCGTTGCGGGCGCGGTCCTTCTCAATGACGACGATGCGGTAGTGGGGCTGCTTGCGGGCGCCAACGCGCGCCAGGCGGATCATCAACACGTGGAAAGTCCTCTCAAAAAAAGAAAAGAAAAGAAAACAATGTGTGTAGGGTGAGAAGAGGGCACACATGGCCCGCCGCGAACGCAGGCTGGACCCATCGCCTAATTTCCCCAACACCTAAGTATGACGGGTTTGGCGCGATTTCGCAACGGCGGAAACGACGAGCTGCCGGATGAAATTCGGCGAGCCTCATTCCAAATGGCGGAATCCAGCTTGTTTCCTCCGTTGGATTACTGACTGTCCCTTAGCAACGCTACGGCAGCCCACAGCACCGGCGCCTGTCCATGCAGATTGCCGGTCTCGCGTTTGCGGTCGAGGTAATACTGCTTGCTGTCGAATTTGCCGGTTCCCGTGCAAACCTGGGTGACATCATGGTTCTGGTCGACGTAGCCGGTGACGCCGATCCATGCGCGACGTGCCGCAGGCGCGTAGGTAGCCGCATCCAGCCATCCGTGCTTGACGCCGGTGATGAGCGCAAAGGCAAACATGGCCGAGCTGGAGCTTTCAGGCCACGCCGCGGGATCGTCGATCAGCTCCCGCCACATGCCGTCCGCGCCCTGATACTTGAGCAGGCTGGCCATCATCAGCTTGTAGCTGCGCAGAATGCGTGGGCGGTCTGGGTGGTCCGCGGGTAGCGTGCGCAGCATCTCCGCCATGCCCGCGGCGAACCAGCCGTCGCCGCGGCCCCAGAAGTACTTCACGTCTGGCGCGTGGTAGAAAAGTCCGTTCGGCTGCTGCAACCGGTCAAGATAGACAACCATCTCGTGCGCATCGCGGTCGAGATATTTGCGGTCGCCCGTGGCGCGATATGCCTCAAGCTGCAGCATGGTCAGCATGAACATGTCGTCGACCCAGAGACGCGTCTCGGGCGAGAGACCGTCTTTGACCAGCTGCGCGGCCTCATCCGTCGGCAGTTGCGGTGGCGTGTCCGCAGTCACGGGACCCCACTGGCGATCTGCCCACTCGATGCCGCGCGCCAGATATTTCGGATCGTAGTTCGGCGTCCCCTTGGTCTGGATGGCGATCTGCAACGGCATGACGCCCACGATGGAATCGTCCACGTGGTGCCGCTGCGGCCAGCGGTCGGCTTTGGCGCCGCCGGGCATCATGGGCGCAAACTTCGCAATCAGGCGGTCGCGCAGCGAATCGTCATGCGTAATCTCGGCGAACGTCATCGCGCCGTAGAAGGTGCAAACGTAGGGGTATCCCGAAAAACGATCTGCCGCGCCATCATTGACAAAGTGCTCCGCGACGGCTTTGCCGATCGCCTGCGGGGAGACGCCGCGCGGCCAGACGGTAAGGTCGCCGGGTGACGGCGGAATGACTTCCTTGTACGGTTCTTCCGGAGCTGGGCGAACTGGGCGACTCGCCGGGGCGTTGCTCTGTGCGGGAAGCAGGACGGGCGAGAAGAGGGCGAAAAGTGCAACAGCGATGCGGGTGAACTTCAAGGGTGTCTCCTGAACGATGATTGCGACCGCAAGTGTATACGTGTGCAGTGCGGGTCGACAAATCCGCCGAGCAGACGGCGAAGCCCGCCACAAAAGGGCGGGCCGTTCGCGTCGAGTCGTTGATCGGGGCTACTTGTGCCAGTGCATTGGCCAGTTGAGGTACTTCGAACCCGCCTCATGGACGGAAGCAGCGACCGTTGCGAAGTTGGCTGCAACGTGGTGCTCGAAACCGTTCTCGCAGATGTAGTGGAGGAGATTCTGCATGTTAGGGATCTGGACGACACCAGCGCCGCCAAAGGTATTCAGCGGATCGTTGGTGAAGGCGCCTTCGCCGACATAACCGCGAATGGTGCCGCCGAAGTCGTCCGTGGAGAAGCGCGCGAAGCTCATCGGGCCGGCCTTCACGGTGCCGTCGAGGGTGCCGTGCGTGTTCTCCTTGCCCACCGTGCCCGCGATGATGAGCTGGTAGTCCATCTTCACGCCTTG
>DATNEM010000142.1:0-7109 GCA_035552995.1 Acidobacteriaceae bacterium
CATCGGCACAACACCGACGAATCCGGTGCAGCTGAACTACCTTCCTACGACCTTCCAGTCGCGTTCGGGTTCCAACAATTCCGGCTTCCTCTATACGCCGAGAGAGTTTGAATTGGGCGCACGGGTGGACTTCTAAGGCAGTAAAAACTTTGTGAGAGACCGTGGGGCGGCGGCCGATGGCTGCCGCCCTTTTCTTTAGGCCCTTCCGCAGCAGATCGGCGTGCCGTGAGGTTACGAAGATACCTCTTCCCTAATCGCGACAAAGCCGATAGTCTGCGACTGCTTCTCCGTGCGGTATTTTTCCGTGGCGTGCGGAGCTGCGTTATCCCACGAGCTGCAAGCGCAGGCAATTTGAAGTGATCTTTCTCTCCCGCAGGCTTCATCGGAGGGCGCACGGATGGCTCGTGCGCCATAACCCCGCGCCGCGCAACTGTTTGCGCGTGATGAGGTGGACGGCACTCGCCGCACTTGCCGGCTGCGGATTGTGCGTTCCAATCAGTGCGCAATCTCCGGACGATGGTGCGATCGGCGGCCGCCTGGTGACGGCGGTGGGCGCGCCCGTCGCAGATGCGGTCGTTGTCGCGCGCGATGAACAGACCTCGGTTGAAGAGCGCGCGCGGACAGGCGCGCATGGCGAGTTTCTGCTGCCGCGGCTGCCGGTCGGCGAATATTCCGTGGCAATCGAGAACGGAGGCGCGGGCGATGCCCAGCCGGTACACGTGGGGCTTGGTGAAGTGACCGCGATTGAACTGCATCTCGCCACTTCCGGTGCCGCTTCCGGCTTGCCTTCTGCGCCGGTTCCAACTGAAGGCGCCCGGAACGTGCCTGCGGCCGAACTGGCCGAGCTTCCGGTAGAGGGCGGCCAGTGGCGCGCTGCGGCGCTGACGATCTCCGACGCGAACGCTGCTGCCTCCACGGATGACGATGCAGGCGACATCAGCTTCCGTGGCGTCGACCTCACGCAGAACAGCACACGCCTCGATGGCATTGGCTCAGATGAAGGTTTCAGCGGCGGGCGCGCCGGCATGGGTGTGGCAGAAGATACGGATGTCGGTTCCGATGAGGTGCGTGATCCGGCGTCGGGCCCAGGCAGCGGGACGCGGTCGCTTGCAGCTGGGGGGCAGCGCGCCGGCTCGTCGTATGCATTTTCCGGCGCGGCGGTGCGGGAGTTCCGCGTTGGAGCGCAGGCCAGCGCGGCGCAGTACGGTTCAGCGCTTTACGGACACGGCGTCGGCGGCGTGGTAACAACAGTGTCGCGCTCCGGAGGAAGTACATTGCACGGCATGGCGTTCTACAACGTGCGCGACAGCGCATGGTCCGCGATGGACCCGTTTGCACTCGCGCAGACTTATGCCAACGGTGTTACCACAAGTCGTCTTGTACGGCCGGAGGACATGCGGCAGCAGTTCGGCGGCCGGATCGGTGGGCCGTTGTGGGAGAGCGATGAGTCGTCAAAGGGAGCGGTCGGCGCGGCGCGCATTTTCTACTTTTATGCGTTCGATGGCGAGCGCCGGAACTTCCCGGCGATCTCGTCGCCGGGATATGCAGGCTTTTATTCGCTGACCCCTACCCAGACTGCGCTGCTGGCAAATCGCGGCGTCTCGTCAACGCAAACCAACGCAGCGCTCAACTATCTTGCGAGCCTGACCGGAACGGTTCCTCGCCACGAGGACCAGACCGTCAACTTCGCGCGGATGGATTGGCAGCGCAGAAGCAGCCAGCGCGTTGCCGTCGAATACAACCGCGTTCGCTGGAGCGCCCCGGGCGGCGCCCGAACCGGTGCCGTCGTGAACCGCGGTCTGGCCAGCTTCGGCTCAAGCTACGGGGATGTGGACGCGGGTGTGGCCCGCTGGACTGCGTTCCGGGGTGCGGGCTTGAGCAACGAACTCCGCGCGCAGGTGGGTCGCGAGCTGAAGTACGAAACGCCGGAGACGCCGCTCACCCAGGAGCCCAACATCGGACCGGGAGGCATGCCGCCAGAGGTCTCCATTGGGCCGGACGGCTTTCTCTTCGGGACCCCGGCAGCGTTGGGGCAACGCGCCTATCCCGACGAGCGGCGCACCGAGGTCGCGGATGTGCTGGCGTGGGTGAGGGGCCGGCATTTCCTTCAACTGGGAGGCGACGCCACCTGGCTCAGCGACGAAACTGCTTCACTCACCAACGCCGAGGGCACCTTCAACTACGACAGCGGGACGAGCAGCGGACATGCGGGAGGTCTGGTCGACTGGATCACGGATTACAGCTTCGGTGTGAATGCGTATCCCAACGGCGCCTGCCCGTCGATCTTTGCGCCCGTGCATGATTTCTGCTTCCGGTCGTATTCGCAGAGTTTCGGCGAGGAGAGCGTGAGTTGGAAGACGCGCGAGTGGGCGGCGTTTGTGCAGGACGACTGGCGCGCGGCATCGCGGCTGACCTTGCATCTCGGAGTCAGATATGAGCTGCAGCAGCTGCCAATCCCACAGCATCCAAATGCGGCGCTGGATGCAATCTTCGGCTCAGCAGGTGCGACGAGCGCGTTTCCTGAGGACCGCAACAACTTCGGGCCACGCATCGGTCTGGAGTGGCTGCCGTTCGGATTTGGCCGCGGCGTGCTGCGCGCAGGCTTCGGCGTCTATTACGGCAAGCTGCCGGGTGCGACCGTGCGCGCGGCGCTCATCAACACGGCGCTGCCGCAGTCAACGGTGCGCGTGCGCATCACGCCAACCACTGAGACGGCGTGTCCGCAAATGCCGTCCGTAGGTTTTGGGTATCCCTGTTCGTTCCTTGCACAGCCGTCGGGTGTCGTAGCTGCGACGACGTCGGCGATGGTGTTCGATCACCGGTTCCGGCTGCCGATGGTCGAGGAGGGCACGCTGGAACTGGAGCACGAAGTCGGCGGCGGCGTGCTGGGGCGAATTGGATATGTGATGAATCTCGATCGGCAACTGCCGAATTCCGTGGACATCAATATTGCACCGTCAAACTCGGTGGCGGAATTTAAGCTCCAGGGCGGGACAGGTGCGATCGGCGTGCGCGATGGCGAGGTCTTTTATGTGCCGGTTTACTCGACTCGCGTTACCTCGGCTTACGGACCCGTAACAGATATCGTCTCGAACGCAAACGCGACCTACCATGGCCTCACCGTGGAGGCCCGCCGCGGTCTGGGTTCGGCGCGGTCGGGTTACGCGGGGGCGCGTGGCTTGGACTTCCGCGTGAGCTGGACGTGGTCCAAAGCCATCGACTTTGGCCAGAACGGCGGCGCGACTCCACGCGCGAATGGGCAGTTCGATCCGTTTCAGGTGCGCTATGACAAGGGTCTCTCCGCCCTGAACTTCCCGCATCGTGTTTCGGCCACGGTGGTGTGGTCGCCGCGGGTGATGGCGGCGATGGAGAACGGCGGGGCGTTGCCTGCCGCCGAGCGCGCCGCGTGGCGGCTCGCGGATGGCTGGTCGCTCGGGGTCATTTTCTATGAGGCGAGCGGGCGCGGATACAGCTATGACGTTTTCGGCGGACGCCGCCTCGCAGGGGGTCGCGAGAGCATCAACGGCTCCGGCGGCAGTGTCGTGCTGCCTACGGTGGGCCGCAATACGCTGCGGCTGCCGGACAGGTTGAACCTCGACCTTCGTATCAGCCGCAGCTTTCGCGTCTGGCGAGACGGCGTTTGGTTGCGTGCGGCTATTGAAGGCTTCAATGTGATGAATCACCTGAACTATTCCGGAATCGAGCAGCGGGCATTTCTGGCAGGAACTCCGGCGGCCATTGGCGGGAGCGGGCCGGTGTTGACGCCGCTGGTTTTTCAGAGCCCCGCAACCGTTGCTGCCGAGGGCCTGAATACGCCTCCATTTGGCGCTTTTACTTCCGCGCGGACCAGCCAGGCGCAGGAGCGGCAGATACAGATGGGCCTGCGTCTGGAGTTTTAGGCAGAACGTTGCATCATGCCCTGACGCATGCCTGCGTTCCCCATTCGTGGGATATACGACGCGAGGAATTCATTTTCGATCTATAGCTTACGTGCGCTATCATGACTGGCATGAGGCTCCTCCCCAGGCGCGGAACTCGAGTATGGCTGCGCGGCGGTTTGGAGAGACCTGGGGCGGTTGAAGTGGCGAGCGAAATGAAGGACGTGGCGGGTGAGGAGGCAGGCGGGGAGGAATCCAGCCTGCTGAAGACGATGGGATGGGTTTCCGCGGCGCTGGGTGCGGTGGCGCTGGGACTGATCGTGGGCGGCGAGTTGCGGGCGCGCTACAAGTTCAACCGGCGCACGCCGTATGACATGTACGCACACTCCGGCGACGAACTCGCGGAAGCTGACTGCGGAGTCGGCATCTAGCCGTCCCTTCGCGCGGGCCGCGTAATGGCTCCGCTGAGTTACGATAGCCATCGATGAAAAAGATAGCCTTCCTGTTTCCTGGCCAGGGCTCGCAGTCCGTGGGCATGGGCCGCGATCTCTATGACCGTTTTCCCATAGCGCGCGCGGTCTTCGACGAGGCCGATGCGGCGCTCGAATTCAAACTGTCTGAGTTGATCTTCTCCGGGCCGGAAGAGACACTGAAGCTCACCGAGCACACGCAGCCTGCAATCCTCACCGTCTCGACCGCCGCCGCGCGCGTATTGGCCGAACGCGGCGTAGCTGCCGCGATGGCGGCGGGGCACTCGCTGGGCGAGTATTCCGCGCACGTTGCCGCGGGCACGCTGAGCTTCGCGGATGCGGTGCGCGCCGTACGGCTGCGCGGACGCTACATGCAGCACGCGGTACCGGCGGGCGAGGGCGCGATGGCGGCGATTCTGGGCATGGACGCCGGGCTGATCGCCACCATTTGCGAACAGGTATGCGACCAGATGACGCCGCTGCCGAAAGCGGCGGGCGCGGAAGACTTCGATCCGAAACGTGCGTGCGTTGCCGCGGCGAACCTCAATTCCCCGGGGCAGACTGTCATCTCTGGAGCGCTGGGCGCCGTCGAGCGCGCGGTGGAGCTCTGCAAACAGGCAGGGGCGAAGCGTGCGGTGATGCTGCCGGTCAGCGCGCCCTTCCACTGCGCGCTGATGCAGCCGGCGCAGGATGCCCTCGCGGCCGATCTGGCAAAGCTGACGTTCCACGATCCGAAGTTTCCCATTGCGGCCAACGCAACCGCGACTCCTGTCACGACGGGCGATGCCGCGCGCAAGGCGCTGGTCGCGCAGGTGACGGGCACTGTCCGCTGGGTAGAGTGCGTGGAACTGCTGGTGCGTGACGGTGCGACGCACTTTGTTGAAGTTGGTCCTGGACGCGTGCTCAGCGGCCTGATGAAACAGATTCTCGGCAAGGATTCCACTCTGCCGGTATCCAACGTTGAGGATGCAACGTCGCTGGAGAAGACCCTGGGCGCACTCCAGGGGTAACCGTTGCGAACGAAGGTCGGCTCAGCGGTAGACTTCTCCAGGGGAGGCATGCGAATGCAGGTTGGCGACAAGGTAGCGGACTTCGAGCTTCAAAACCAGGGCGGTGCGACCGTCCATCTCACCGACTACAAGGACGCGCCGGTGGTGCTCTTCTTCTATCCACGCGCGGACACGCCGGGCTGCACCATCGAGTCATGCGGCTTCCGCGATGCGTTTACGCAGTTCAAGAAGGCGGGCATCGTTGTGCTGGGCATCTCGCGCGACACAGTAAAGGCGCAGAAGAAGTTCAAGGACAAGTACGAGCTGCCATACGATCTGCTCGCCGATCCGGAGATGCTGCTCATCAAGCGCTACGGGCTGCTGCAGAACAAGACCATGTATGGCAAACCAGTCACGGGCGTGGCGCGAACGACTTACGTGATCGGTCCAGATACCGGCAAGGGCCAGCGGTTGCTGCACATCTTTGAACAGGTCACGCCGAAGGGTCATGCGGAAGAAGTCTTTGCGCTGCTGAAAGAAAACGGTTGGACGGGTGCAAAAAGCGGGTCGAAGAACTAAATGCCAGGCTTGATCGCGGCGGAAGGGATTGCGGGAGCGTTGGCGCTCGCGACCGGCGGGCTGATCTATGCTTCCGTTGCGCCCACGTCGCAGATCTTCGGCCACACGCTGATTGCAGGGAAGGATTCGCGGGAGCTGGCGCTGACCTTTGACGACGGGCCCAACGATGCCGCGACCCCGCAACTGCTGGAGGTGCTGGCGCGGCACAACGTGCGGGCAACGTTTTTCCTGATTGGTGGTTTTGCCCGGCAGCGGCCCGAGCTTGTGCGCGCCATCCGCGCAGCGGGACATCTGATCGGCAATCACACTATGACGCACCCGAAGCTGTCACTCACGCCGGCTGGGCGGGTGAGGCAGGAACTGAAGGAATGCAGCGCGGTGCTGGAAGACATCACAGGCGAGGCGGTGGCGTACTTTCGTCCGCCGTTCGGCGCGCGCCGCCCGGTGGTGTTGCGCATGGCGCGTGAGCTGGGTCTGACGCCGGTGACATGGAACGTGACCGCATTCGACTGGAACCCGATCGGTGAGGATGCAATTCTGGCGAACCTGAATGCAGGGATCAACGGCAATCGCGAGCGCAGGCGCGGATCGAATCTATTGCTGCACGATGGCGGACACCGCGAAATGGGCGCGCGGCGTATGGACACAGTGCGCGCGGTCGAACGGCTGCTGGAGGCGCATGCAGGGACGGCGACGCGCTTCGTGACTGTGGACGCGTGGACGTAGTTACTTCAGGGCGCCTTCGCAGGCGAGCAATTTCTCCTTGCGGTCGAGGCCCCAGCGGTAACCGGTCATGCTGCCATTGCTGCCGATGACGCGGTGGCAGGGCACGACGACGGCGATGGGATTGGAGGCGATGGCGCGGCCCACAGCCCGCACAGCTTTCGGACGGCCCAGCTTGCGCGCGACGTCGGCGTAGCTGCATGTCTGCCCGCGCGGTATTTGTTGCAGGGCCTTCCATACACGATGCTGGAACGCAGTAGCGCGCAGATCGAGCGGGAAGGTCGCGGCCAGAGGGTGTTCGGTGGTCTGGCTGGCAATGTAGCCAACGGCGTCTCGCAGCCATCCATCGGCCCGCCTTGCGGCATGTATTTTCGCGCGAGGAAAGCGCGCGCGCAGATCGGCGACCAATTCCGCATCAGTATGGCCGAACGCGATGGCGCAGATGCCGATGTCAGTTGCGGCCACGAGGA
>DATNEM010000143.1:0-3834 GCA_035552995.1 Acidobacteriaceae bacterium
CAATAGCCGAGCAGGCGATCATTCGTGCCCGCGTAATCCTTCAGGTGCATGTGCTGGACGATGGGGAGGAAGTCCTTGACGACCTTGACGGCGTCCTGGCCGCCCTTCGTCAGCTGGCCCACATCGGGTCCGAACTTCAGATGCTTTGTATCGGCGCCTTCCAATATCGCATAGGTCTCATCGCGCGATTCAATGCAGGTGCCGGTGTGCTGATGCAAGACGGGCGTCAGGCCGTGGCCCTCGACGCGCTTGGCGAGCTCATTCAGCGTGGTGATGATGTTCGCCTTGCTGCCGGCGAAGTCGTACGTATTGCGGCGGACGGAGTTGGGGCCGACGACATAGATCCGGCCGCCATTTTTCTTAATGACATCGCAATATTTGTCTGCTTTGGCCAGTTCGGTGTCCCGCTGCGCCGGCTCAGTCAGGTTGATCGTGCAATAGCCCGAGATGAGGGGCAGGTTGTGCTTCTGAAGCAGCGGCGCCATGCCACCCTGATCTTCCCACTTGATGAGGTTGTCGCCGAAGGTTTCAAAGCCATAGAACCCCAGCGATGCGATGCCGGCGATCGCGTCGGCCACCTGGTCATTGCGCCAGGTGATTCCTGTGTGGCCGACCTGCAGCTTGCGCTTTTTGGCTCCGGCTGCGAAGGCGGGATGAATCGCTGCGCCGGCCGAGGCAAGGGCGGCGCTGGACAAAAAACGGCGGCGAGTAATCATCATGGAACCTTCCAGTACCGAAGTGGCGAGCGCGTCGAGGCCTGGCCCTGCGCTTCATGCAATTTCTATTGCGCCAAGCGCAAACACTTTGCCTCTCATGGAGTGCTATTGTCAAGGTGAGTGCAGAGAACACGCGAGTTCTGGCGTTTTCGGGCATCGCGCGGGACCTGTCGCCTTGACGCGGATGGAGCGTCCCGATACGATCTTCTGTGCTTGCGTGATGCGCAATGCATTCAGCACCTAACGCAACGCTTTTCAGGATCCAGGGATGCCAGATTACTCGAGCTTCGGGCTCAAAGATAAAGTCGCTGTCGTGACTGGCGCGTCCCAGGGCATTGGCCGCGCCATCGCGCTGGGCCTGGCGCAGGCCGGCGCACACCTTGTGCTCGCCAAGTATCCGGGACCGCGGATGGAAGAGATTCAGCAACTGCGCGGGGAGATCGAGGCGCTGGGACGCAAGGCGCTCATCGTGGTCACCGATGTGAATAAAGTCGAGGATTGCCGCTCGTTGATCGACCAAACGGTGAAGGCCTTTGGACGGATCGACATTCTGGTGAACAACGCAAGCTGGACCGGCACCGGCGACGCGCTCGATGTGACGGAAGAAGAGTACGACAAGACCTTTGACGCCACGGTGAAAAGCGTTTTCTTCGCGTCGCAGGCCGCGGGCCGGGTGATGCTGGAGCAGGGTGGCGGCCGCATCATCCATATCGGCTCGAACTTCGGAGAGATCGCGTTCAAGAAGCGTGCTGTCTACGCCGCTGCCAAGGCAGCTGTTCACCATATGGCGAGGGCGCTATCGCTCGAATGGGCCGCGAATGGCGTGCTGGTGAACACTGTCGCGCCGTGCATCACAGAGACCGAGTCGCGCAAGAATATTCTGGAGCGCCCGGGCTATAAAGAATGGGCGACGCAACAGATGATCCCCAGGGGCCGCTGGAACCAGCCGGAAGACCTGGTGGGGGCCGTCCTCTTCCTCTCGAGCGATTTTGCGGATATGATCGTCGGTCACACGCTGATGGTCGATGGCGGATGGACGATCCAGTAGCAAGGATTGATTGAGGATGGGGCAGATGAGGCTCAAGGGAAAGGTCGCGGTGGTAACGGGAGCAGGGCAGGGAATCGGCCGCGGCATCGCGGAGGTTTTCGCCAGAGAAGGTGCCGATGTTGTGGTCAACGACCTGACGCTGGATGCGCGGACCGAAGAGGTCTCGGACAACATCCGCAAGCTGGGTCGGCGTGCGCTTACCATCCAGGGCGATGTCGCCAAACGCTCCGATCTTGAGCGGTTGTTCGATCAGGCGTGGCAGCAACTCGGGCCGGTCGACATTTTGGTCAATAACGCCGGCATCGAGACCATCGTCCCATTCACCGAACTGACCGACCAGCAGTGGGAGGACGTGGTTCACGTCAATCTGAAAGGCGGCTGGATGGCTGCGCAGATTTTCTGTAAGCGTCTGATCGCGGAGAAGCGCAAAGGCGCGGTCGTCAATATCGGCTCGATTCAGGCGGGAAAGGTCCTTCCCGGCAGAACGCATTACGCGCCCAGCAAGTTGGCGATCGAGGCGCTGACGCGCAATATGTCCGCCGAGGTAGGTCCGCACGGCATCCGGGTGAACTGCGTGCATCCCGGCCTGATCGATACCCCGATGACGAGTTGGGTGATGAAGGACCCGAATATTCTTCCGCAGGTGGTGGCGCAAATCTCACTGGGAAGGCCGGGAAAGCCGTGCGATATCGGCAAGGCCGTCGCATTCCTTGCCTCCGACGAGGCGGACTACATCACCGGCCAATCGCTGTACGTGGACGGCGGCTGGGTGGGCAAGTAGCCGGGAGATAGAAGCGCCGCGAAACGTCCGGTTGATGCCGCTAGAAGATGCAACTATGACCATTTAGACATTGGCACGAAAGCGCATCTGGCCTTCGTGAAATGCGGTGTTTGCAGGTGCGCCTAGCGTTGCATCCGGGCGAGGATGCCTTGTGCCTGTCGCGCGACCTCGGGATCGGATCCCTGTGCTGCCGCGGTCAGATGCGGCAGCGCTTCATCCACCCGGCCCTGCTGGAGGAAGATTGCGCCGAGTGCGAGATTTGCATCCGGCCGCGACGGATTGATCGCGAGCGCGCGGCCATACGCGGCGGCGGCGTCCTGCGCGCGCCCCTGGGCATTCCGCAGATCGCCGAGGTCGGCCCACGCTTGCGCATCCTTCGGCGCCTCCGCAACCGCGGCTTCAAACTCCGCTCCGGCTTCATCCGCATGTCTGGTGAGAATCAACAGCAGGCCGAGGCCATGGTGCGCATCCGCATACTGCGAATTGAGGGTGAGGGCACGGCGGAACTGAAATTCAGCCTCGCGAAATTGTTGTTTGCCTGACAGCAGGTTCGCCAGATTGTTATGGGGCTCCGGCAGCAGAGGTTCCAGCCGGATCGCTTCACGGAAATTCTCCTCCGCGTGTTGCGCGTCTCCGGACTGGACCCCGCAAAGCCCCAGCAGATTTCTCGCCTGCGCATTCTCAGGATTCACGGCCAGCGTTTTCCATAGCGCGTCCTGGGCCTCCGAGAGCTTGCCCTGTCGCAGATACGTGTTGCCGAGATTTAGCAGAAAGCGATCATCGTCGGCATACCGATTTGCGCCACGCAGCAAGAAGGACATGGCCTCCTCGGTGCGGTCCGTCGCGAGCAGCGCAGTCGCCATTCCGTCGAGGGCATAGTAATCGTCAGACCTGCGGTCGAGCGCATCCTGAAATGCCTTCAGCGCGGCATCCGTCTGGCCGCCCTGCGCATACGCTTTTCCCAAGGCGACATAAGGCTCCGGCCACTTCGGATGTTCCCTATCCAGAATCGCGCGCAAATTGCCGATGCCATCCACTCCCGCATCGTTTACCTGAGCGACGGCAAGATACAGCCCGGCGTCTTTCGCAGATGCCGCCTTCGGATAATAGATCTCGACCTTTGTGCGGTCCTGTGCCTGAACCTTCTCCTGGATCGGCGCCTGCAGATCGCCCGGCGGCAAGCGGCGTTGAATCCAATGGTCCGTGAGCAGAACATGGACTGAAGCTTCCGGCCGCCGCTTTGGCATGTGGCACGTCAGGCAGTTGCTTCCTGTCTTCATGGCCACGCT
>DATNEM010000144.1:0-35531 GCA_035552995.1 Acidobacteriaceae bacterium
GTGGAAGTTGCGCGGTCCATCCTTTGAATCAACTCCGGTCCAGATGGAGTTGTACGGATTCATGCGCTCGCCCGTCGCGCTGCGCGGCAGCAACTGCAGGAAGACTTCAAGGTCCTGAAAGCGCGGAATCACTTTGTCGATCCCCGCGACAGCGATCAGCGTCTCCGGCAGCGTGAGGCACATGCGGCCGTTGCCTTCGCTCTCCACAATGCAGACGCCGCCCGTCTCAGCGACCAGAAAGTTCGCGCCACTCACCGCCGTCTTCACGCGCAAAAACTTCTCACGCAGAAAACGCCGTGCCGCATCGGCCAGATCCTGTGGCGTCCCGCCCAGTTCCGGCAGATTCATCTCCCGCTGGAAGATCTCGCGGATCTGCGCCCGGTTCTTGTGCAGCGCCGGCACGACGATGTGCGAGGGCTGGTCATGGCCGAGCTGGATGATCAGCTCGGCGAGGTCGGTCTCGTACGCATGGACACCTGCGGCCTCCAGCGCGCGGTTCAACTGAATCTCCTCGGTGGTCATCGACTTGATCTTGATGACTTCCGCGGCTGTGCCTGAACCCAGCCCATCCGCGCCGCTCGCCTTCACCAGATCGACAACAATCCGTCGCGCGTCTTCCGCATCTCGCGCCCAGTGGACTTGGCCGCCCGCAGCCGTGCAGTTCTGCTCAAACGCCTCAAGGTAGAAATCAAGGTGCCGCATGGTGTGACGGCGGATCGCCTCGCCGGATTCGCGAAGCTGCTGCCAGTCCGGCATCTCCTCGACAACGCGCGCACGTTTCGCCTGGATCACGTTCGTCGCATGGCGCACGTTCTTGCGCAGTTGCGCGTCGCCGAGCAGCGCCTTCGCCGCATCGGGAAAGGCCGCAGACGTTCGCGCATCGAGACCTTCGCTCACTCGGCGCCGCTTTCTTCGCTGGCAAGAATCTCAGCCAGGTGCACCGGTCGCACCCCCGTGCGCTGGCGATGCAGCGCCCCGCCGATATGCATCAGGCAGGAGTTGTCGCAGGCCGTCACGCACTCGGCGCGAGTATTCAGCACGCAACGGACTTTGTCCGACAGCATCGCGCTCGAAACCTCTGCGTTCTTGATGGCAAACGTGCCGCCAAAGCCGCAGCAGGTCTCCAAATTCTCAATCTGCACCAGGTCAATGCCCTTCACCGCGCGCAGCAGCTTCATCGGCCCATCGCCCACGTGGAGGCTGCGCAACCCGTGACAGCTCGCGTGATACGTGACGCGATGCGGGTAATACGCCCCCACGTCTTCCAGCCCCAGCTTCTTCGTCAGGAACTCCGAGAACTCCCACACCCGCGGCAGCAATTCCGCAACTTCCCTTTGCAGTTCCGCGTCCTTCAGCCGCTCGGCCATCAGCGGATAGTGGTCACGCATCATCGCCACGCAGCTGGTCGACGGGCAGACCACCGCCTCCGACCCGCGAAAATGCTCGACAAACCGGCGCAGCAGCGGGTAGCCCTCTTCCTGGTAGCCGGTGTTCCAGTGCATCTGGCCGCAGCAGGTCTGCCCCGGTGGAAAATCGACCGTGTGCCCCAGCCGCTCCAGCACGCGCACCACCGCCTTGCCAGTCTCCGGAAACAGCGTGTCGTTATAGCAGGTGATGAACAGCGAAACTCGCAAACCGTCCAGCCTCTTTCGCAATGGCGCGGCGTGAAGACCAGAAATCAGCCGCGTCTTCTCACCTTAGTCCAATAGACAATCCATTTCCAGAAGGCAACACCCATCAGGTAGGATTGAAACGCATTTGGCTGATTTCCAATTCCTGGCTCGCGAGGCACCGTGGAACCAAATCCGTTTGTAGGCGTCATCTTCCATTGGATCGGCGGCTTCTGTTCCGCCACCAACTTCATCCCCTTCCGCCAGATCAAGCGCTGGTCGTGGGAGGTCTACTGGATCATCCAGGGTTTCGCCGCGTGGATCATCGCGCCCACCGTGCTCGCCTGCATCTTCATCCCGCATCCGTTTGCAATCCTGCGGGCCGTCTACGCCACTCATCCGCATGATGTCTTCTACGCCTTCCTCTTCGGCGTGCTGTGGGGCGTCGGCGGCATTACCTTCGGCCTTGCCATCCGCTACCTCGGTATCGCGCTGGGATACGCCATCGCACTTGGCCTGTGCGCCTTCTTTGGAACGCTGGTGCCGCCTTTCGTGAATCGTATCCCACCGGCCAATCATCGCGAGATCGTGGGCCTCATCCACCAGACGGGCGGCCAGGTAATCCTGCTGGGGGTCCTCGTCTGCCTGATCGGCGTCGCGGTCAACGGCGCGGCGGGCTACTCCAAGGAGCAGGAAATTACGCCCGAGGAGAAGCTCGAAGCCGGCGAACGCGATTACAACTTCCCCAAAGGCATTGCCATCGCCATTCTGGCCGGCTTCATGAGTTCCTTTTTCGCCTTTGGCCTTGCGGCCGGTAACCCCATTGGCGACCTCACGGCAAGCAATCTCGTCGCAGCAGGCCTCGGCGGCCGACTGGTGCTGAAGGACTTGCCCATCCTGATCGTTGTCCTGTGGGGAGGGTTCCTCACCAACTTCATCTGGTCCGCCATCCTCATCTTCCAGAACGGCTCGATCCGCCAGTTCGCGGGTCAGCCCGGCATCAACCCCATGCGCGCCGCGCATACCTCCGGCGACACGCTGGTGGACTTCGATCCGCTCGATCCCTCCACCTATGACCGCCTCTCGCCCGCCACGTTGGTCGCGAACTACATCTTCGCCGCGCTCGCAGGCGTCATCTGGTACTTCCAGTTCTTCTTCTATTCCATGGGCACCACCAAGATGGGCAAGTACGACTTCTCATCCTGGACGCTGCACATGGCCTCGATCATCATCTTCGCCACGCTGTGGGGCCTTGTTCTGCGCGAGTGGAAGGGCACCAGCATGCGCACCAAGGTACTGGTGACCTGCGGCCTTGCGCTGCTGGTCGGTTCCACAGTAATCGTCGGCTGGGGCAACTACCTGCAGAGCCCGCAGGCGGCGCACGGCTCCGCGCTGCTGCATCTGCCCCTGCTGCTCGGGCACTGAGCAAAGCTGGCCCGCGTTACGCGCGCCCGCTTTCGTGCTTCCGACGCCACCACCCTCGAACCTCGCACCCTCCTCGCACCACGAACCTCGGCCCTCGACCCCTCGAACGAACCTCGGCCTTCGACCGTCTCCGGGTATCTTCCCGGCTTCCCATTCGCGTCGTATTTACACGGCTGTTTACCATCTGCGTCACAATAGCCTTAGCGGAGCAGTTTGACAGTCTCCAGCTGCTGACGACGCACTTCGCCGGGGAGGCGGACTGAATGCCGCGCATCAACTTCCACCAGCAACTGGCCGCGCTGAAGGACAAGCTCCTCGCCATGGCCGCGCTCTCGCAGCAGGCGCTCGAATTCTCGATCGAGGCCTATATCGGCCGCGACATGCCGCTTTGCGACCACGTGCTCGAGATCGAGGAGGCCATCAATTCCGCCGAGACCACGGTCGACGATATGGCCTACGACCTGCTCGCCAAGGAGCAGCCCATGGCGATCGACCTGCGCTTCATCCTATCGGTCATCAAGATCAACGGCGACCTGGAACGCATCGGCGACCAGGCCGCGGGCATCGCCGAACGCGCCCAAATGCTAAAGGACGCTTCCAAATTCGACCTGCCTCCCGAGATCGAGACCATGGGCGAAAAGACAGGCGTCATGATCCGCACCGCCCTGCAATCGCTGCTGGAGGCTGACGCGAAGATGGCCGAATCCGTCCTGCTGCTGGACGATGAGGTCGACGACATGAACCGGGCTGTGCAGGCGGGGCTGGTGGACCGCATGCAGCGGGAGCCCGAAACCAGTATTCAGGCGCTGAATGCCATCCTCATCTCGCGCAACCTGGAACGCGCCGCCGACCACGCCACCAACATCGCCGAGGACGTGATCTTCTGGCTGCGCGGCTCCGACGTCCGGCACAAGATGTCCCTCGCCGAAGCCGACTGACTAAAGAAAAACCCGCCCGCGCCGCATAGGCGAGGACGGGCGGTAAAGGAATTGGGCCTAGAAGTCCAACCTCCCTCCAAGCTGGAGGATTCGAGCATCGCGGTAGCCGGTGATCTGGCCGAAGGTCGCCGAAGTCGATGTGGTCCCTAAGCTCTGGATGTTGGTGTGGTTCGCCACGTTGAATGCTTCGCCGCGGAACTGGAATTTCACGTTCTCGAAGAGACGGAAATTCCGGAAGATGCCGAGGTCTGCAACGTTGTATCCGGGTCCTTGAATGCTGCCGCGATGCGCTGTGCCAGGTGCGTTGCTCAACGGGTCCTGCGCCTGGAATGCCGCGGTATTGAAGTACGGATTGCTGGTTTGCTCGTACTTTTTGCTGAGGTGCAACTGGTGACCGTTGCCGCTGTTAGGATCGCCAATCTGGTTGGGCCGCAACCCGGCGTTAGTGTTGCCGAGGACGCTTAGGCCAGCGTTATCGTTGACGATATTCGTGGGATTGTTCGGCGCGGGAACGCTGGTGTAACCACCCTGGTTCACCAGCGAAAGGCCGCCGCTGGCGCCAACCGTCAATGGCAAGCCGCTGACCGCCGTGTAGATGCCCGAGATCTCCCAGCCGCCGATCAGACGGCCTTTCAGATCGCTCTGGTTGCGATACCAGGGCAGCTCCCACACGCCATCCACCGTGAAGATCAACTTGCGATCATCTGAAGCGCGTCCGTAGTCGCCGTTTACGTTATAAATATTCTGGACAAAGCTGGAGTACGTGTTCGGCGAGTTGGTAAGATCGCGGGACCATGTGAAGTTGGCGTCAAGGTAGCTCTTGCCTGCCCATCGCTTGGTCGTCTTCACCTGCAGGCCGTTGTAGTTGGAACTAAAGATCGTGCGCATAGCATCGATTGCGAAATATCCCAAATAGGGTTTGATCTGGTTCAGCACGATGTCGCAGTTGGATGTAATGAACGCTGGCGTTGCTGCTGTGCCGATAAAGCAGCCGGAATTGGCTGTCTCGGGGTTGACTACCCCGCGCCACGCACCGGGCTTCGGCTGATTGATCTCTTCAGCGCCCGAGAGATGTGTTCCATGCGTGCCAAAATAACCGACATCCATTAGCAGTGTCGGTGTGAATTGCTGCTGAATATCCATCGAGTACTGCTGGATGTACGGTGTTGCCGCGTTCAACGGCACGGCCTGAATACGCGGAGGAGTGGTGGAGGGCGCGCTAGAGACTGAACCTCCTGCCGGATTGTCTAGAACGGCGTTAGTGACCGAATAGGTGGTTACGGCCGGTGGGTTGCCCCAGTCGGTCGTCTCCCAATAGCTGACCTCCAGTTCGTCATAGGCCCAACCGTAACCGCCGCGGAAAGCGGTCTTGCCGTCGCCGAATACATCGAACGCCCAGCCCACGCGTGGAGCGAGATTGATCTTTTGCATCACGGTGGAGTGGTTGCCGAAAGGAGACTTCTGATTGTTGTTCGCCGCGTTGGGGTTCGCAAAGACTAGGCCATTGAGATAGTTCTTTCCATTGAAGTCGGCGTTAGGGTTGGCGGAGGTAGAGAGGCCTGCGTTACTGCCTGTCTGATTGCAGGGAGAGGTGAAGCAGAACAGACCGTTGTTGGCGATGGTAGGTGCAAGCGATGCCGAGTACGTCGATGGATCGAAGTTATTCATATAGCCGGCCGCGTCCGTCGGCGGAGCGATGTAGTCGTAGCGCAGGCCGATGTTGAGAGCGAGCCGGGGCCGCGCCTTCCAGTTGTCCTCCAAAAATACACCGTAGATGTTCTGGTTAATGTCCACACTGGGGTTGCGGTTCGCCTGGGAGAAGCCGTTGTTTGCATTGCCGGCGAGGAAGTTGGCAAATGCCTGGTCCTCGTTGACCGAGGCGGATTGTCCGGAGGCTGCCGGCGGCGTAACGATGGCAGAGTAGAGCGTGTCTCCGATGAATCCGAAAGATCCCTGGTTATTGCCGCTCAAGGAGTTGTTCTCTGTCTTCTCGTAGTGGTTGTAAGAAAAACCCGCGATCAATGTGTGGTTGCCGAGGAGCTTGGTGACGTCTCCAAATGCCTCGTGGTTCACGCCGTGATCGGCATAAACGGCGCTGCCGCCCAGCGTAGACATGCCCGAGATGCTGAGGGTGGGAACCAGATTGACCGTGCTCGTATAGGCGAGCGGTATCTTGACGTCCGGCGAAGAGGAGGCCAATAGGGCGCCTTGCGGCCGCGTGTAGATGGAGCCATTGGAGTATGCATAGCCAATGTTGGCCACCAAACTTGGGTTGAAGGTCCATGTCGCCTTGGCAAGGTGTTGCGTACCCGGATTGTTGGACAATGTGCCGGAGAGGCCGGGAATCGGCACGGCCACGAACGTACCTGAACCGATGAAGTCCGGGAACGTGTCATGGATGTAGCGGTAAACAAAGCCCAGCTTCTGCCCAACCTGCTGGTCAATGCGGATGACTGTATCCAGGTTGGGATACCGGTTGGGGATGCTGCTGATGATCGTGTGCGGATCAAGTCCGTGGGCGACGTCATACGCCTCATTGGGAACCGGAATGATGCTGTAAATGTCCTTAAGGTATTGCTGTGCCGCCGGGGAGATATTCGCAATCTTCGTGCCGGAGGCTGTGCAGGTGTTCGTTTGGGTGGCTGGGTTGTTGGCATACGCCGTGCATACATTCACCGGCCCTTGCACCCACTGCTTGCTCGTGTTGAGGTACCAGTCGTTGCTGAAATCTCCAGTGCGCTCTTCCGCTGTGGGAACAATGGCCTGCGTGGAAGACGAGTAGGTGACCTCTTTCAACCAGTTCTCGGAAACGAAGAAAAATGTCTTGTTCTTGCCGTTGTAGAGCTTGGGAAACCAGACTGGTCCGCCCACGCTAAACCCGAAGTCGTTGTAGCGATACTTCGCGATCTTGTTGCCGAGTTGGTCGTTCAAATAGCCTGCGGCATCCAAGTAGTCGTTGCGGAAGTATTCATAAGCGCTGCCGTGGAGATTGTTGGTGCCCGACTTGGTGACAACATCCACTTGGCCGGCTGCGTCGCGGCCGTATTGCGCGCTGTACTGGCCGCGAAGCGTTTTGAATTCGGAGATGGCGTCAGGGCTGGGATAGGTATACAGCGTCAAATTCGCGCCGCGATCGAGGTTGTCCGCGCCGTCGATCGTCCAGTTATTGGAGGTGTCCCGTGCACCGTTCACGGAAAAGTTCACCACGCTTGAAGACCCATTTACGCCGACCGGCCCGCGTTGCAGAACGTCGGTCGCATTGCCAAAAGCAACGCCAGGCTGTAAGTTCATCAGGCTCTCGTAGTTGCGCGAGACCATGGTCAGCTCATTGATCTGCGTCGAGTCGATCAGGCCGGCGGAGGTAGCGTCCTGCAAATTCAGTTGCGCCTGGGCCGCGGTCACCGAGACGACCTCGTTCACTGCACCCGGCACGAGCGCGCGGTTCACCGTCAGCGTATCCGCGACATTCAGCACAACTCCGGTCACTTCTTCGGTCTTGAAGCCCGAGTCGGAGATCTTCACGACGTAGGTCCCGAGTGGCAGCGAGGCAGCGGTGTAGTAGCCGGCGGAACTGGTCGTAACGGTACGGACAACTTCGCCGCCACGAGTGGTATTGGTCAACGTAACCGTGGCGCCCTTGATCGCTGCCCCCGTCGAATCCGTGACCGTGCCGCTGATGCTGCCTGTGGTCGCGCTTTGCGCAGAGGCCGTCAAGCCGCCGAATACCAGCGCGCAGCAAAGGCAGATGGATCCGAAGATGGTGCGGGAAAGGGAGACGTTGAACAGCCGATTCAATCTCATGGGAAGTGCCTCCAAAGACTTGCAAGTAAGGGGTCCCGCAACGGAAAAAACTCGTTGCGGTCGGGACGGCGTGATAGTCGCGAAAATCCGATGATCCATGTCCGCCGCAGGCCCGGATAAAGGGGGCGCGTCAGGTCGGGCTAGATTAATATTCCACTACAATCCACCACTACCGCTGATTTGTCAACGGTTTAGGACGACGTTAGCGGTTTCGTCATGGAACGGTTTCCGTCGACTCGGGATGGCTATACCGGCCCGCTATCGACATGTTGACGCACTGCACATGAGGCACGTATCCTGAAGGAGATGAGGATGTGCTGCCAGAGCGCGTGCTGTTCGGCCTGTTGTTGTGGGCCTGTGCGCCGCCTGTGTCCTGCCTCGTAACCGCACCTGACACAGCCCGCAGCGCACCCGCCCACCCCCGAACGGTGGGCGATTCTGTTTGAGCCGGCACCAACCAGCCATCCTCCAGGAATCTTTCTATGAGCGATACCGCAACCATTCCGCCGCCCACAGCCGCAGCTACACCTGCTGCGCCCGCTGTCCCCAAAGAAACCAAAGCCCAGAAGGCTGAGCGGCTCAAGCTCGCCAAGAACCCCTGGGAGGCCTGGGACGAGATCAAGGAGTTCGCTCGCCAGGGCCGCGAGACCCTCTCACCCGAGTGGGCCGAGTTCTACCTGAAGTGGTGGGGCATCTACACCCAGGGCGACGGCGTCGGCGTCACGGGCGGCAAGGACGGCCACGGCAAGTCGACCGAGTACTTCATGATGCGGATCGCGCTGCCCAACGGCCTTCTCACGTCACATCAGCTTCGCACCATCGGTCAGCTCACGCAGAAGCACGCCAACAATCTCGCCGACATCACCACGCGCCAGAACATTCAGCTCCATTGGCTCACGCTGCAGGGCATCGTGGAAGTTCAAGAGGCGCTGAACCAGGTCGGCCTCGGATCGAAAGGCGCCTGCGGCGACGTGATGCGCAACGTCACCGGCTGCCCGCTCGCCGGGTTGGACGGCCACGAGTTGATCGATGGCAGCCCGCTGGCGCAGCAGCTGGCGCGCGGCCTCACCGGCAATCCCGAGTTCGTCAACCTGCCCCGCAAGTTCAAGGTCACGGTCTCCGGTTGCCCGCTCTGGTGCTCCTACCCGGAGATCAACGACGTCGCCCTCACCGCCATCCGCCGGGAGGTCAACGGCCTTGAAGAGATCGGCTACACCCTGCGCGTTGGCGGCGGCCTCTCCACCGAGCCCAACATCGGCGTCCGCATTCCCGCCTTCATCCCCCAGGACAAGGCCTACGCCGTCGTCGAAGCAGTCATCCGCATCTTCAAGGATTCTGCCGAACTGCGCGAGAACCGCACCCGCGCGCGCATCAAGTACCTCTTCATGCGCCATGGCTGGACTGCCGAGACGATGCTCGAAGCCATCGAAGCGCGCCTCGGCTACAAACTCGATCCATCGCCCGCCGATGAAGACGTGGTTCCCGACGACATCTATCGCGACCATGTGGGCATCACCCCGCAGCGCCAGCCCGGTCTCTCCGCCGTCGGCGCCACGATCTCGCGCGGCCGCCTGACGGGCGAGCAGCTCGTCCAACTCGCGGATCTCTCCGAAGAATTCGGCGACGGCCATCTGCGTGCGACGATCATGCAGAACATCGTCTTCGTCAACGTCCGCAATGAACGCGTGCGCGAGCTGATTCACAAGCTCGGTGAGATGGACCTGCGCGTCGAGTCCACGCCGTTCTTCCGCGGCGCCATCACCTGCACCGGCACCGAGTTCTGCAAGCTCGCCATCGCCGAAACCAAGGGTTTCGCCAAGTGGCTCGTCAGCGAGATGGAAGACCGTCTTCCCGGTTTCGACCAGCAGATCCGGCTGCACGTCACAGGCTGCACCAACTCCTGCGGCCAGCACTGGATCGCCGATATCGGCCTCGAAGGCAAGAAGATCAAGAAGGACGGCAAGATGGTCGATGCCTTCTACTTCTGCGTCGGCGGCTCGATCGGCAAATATGCCAGACCGGGCCGTCCGGTCGGTTTCCGCGCCGCCGCCGAAGACTGCCCCGAAGCCGTCGAGAAACTCCTCCGCGCCTACCTCGCCGACCGGCAGCCCGGCGAAGACCTCCGCCAGTACTTTGCCCGCCACGACGACGAGAGCATCCGCGCCCAGCTCGCCGGCACCTGGCTCCCGCCCGTCGAGCGCGACGCCCCGCCCGTGGGTGCCGGTCGCTTCGCCCCGGGCGAGTAGGCCTGAATGATGTCGCTCTTCCCCATCTTCCTCAAGCTCACCGCGCGCCCATGCACCGTCATCGGCGCGGGCAAACTCGCTGAGTCGAAGATCGAATCTCTCCTCACCGCGAACGCGCGCGTCACCGTCATCGCGCCCCAGGCGAACGACCGCATCACCGCACTGGCCGATGCCGGCGAGATTGCGCTGCATCTCCGCGAATACAAGAACGGCGATCTCGCCAGCCAGTTCCTCGCCGTCGCTGCGACTGATAATCCCGCCGTCAACCGCGCCGTGTTCGCCG
This sequence comes from Acidobacteriaceae bacterium, assembly GCA_035552995.1. GTDB lineage: Bacteria > Acidobacteriota > Terriglobia > Terriglobales > Acidobacteriaceae > Edaphobacter. Next base: position 10,304 of record DATNEM010000144.1, read on the forward strand.
AAGCCGAGGCTTCCGGCGTTCTCATCAACGCAGTAGACGACCCGCCCTTCTGCGACTTCTACTTCCCTTCCGTGGTTCGTCGCGGCGATCTGCAGATCGCCATCTCCACCGCGGGGCATTCGCCGGCGCTGGCCCAGCGCCTCCGGAAGGAGATCAACGAGCTTCTGCCACTCGACACCGGCGACTGGCTGGCTGAACTAGGCAACCTGCGCCGCGAGGTCCTCGCCGCCGAGCCGCTGAACGAATCCCGCAACCAGCTCCTGCATACCCTCGCCTCGCGCGAGGTCTGCAGCTATGATGGCTGCCCTTCACGCACCCTCGCCCGCGAACATGCTAAAACCAATCCGCGTTCTCCCGAGAGCAAGCCGTGAGCGCGAATGATCCCGCAAAACCCGGCGTCGTCTACCTCGCCGGTGCCGGCCCTGGCGATCCAGGCATGTTAACGCTGCGCACGTTGCGCCTGCTCCAGACCGCCGATGTGATTCTTCCCGACGATCTTGTCTCCGACGAAATTCTCGCACTGGCTGGGCCTTCGACGTTCCTCGTGCCTGTCGGTAAGCGCTGCGGCCAGCCGCGCATCACGCAGGCCGGCATTCACGCGCTGATGCTGGAGCACGCAGGCGCAGGCAAATCCGTTCTGCGACTGAAGTCCGGTGACCCGCTCATCTTCGGTCGCGCCGCAGAAGAGATCGCGTTCCTCGTGGAACACTTTATTCCATTTGAAATTGTTCCTGGAATCACCGCCGCTTTCGCCGTCGCCGCCGCGCTCAAAACGCCGCTCACCGATCGCAGCGCCGCCTCAAAACTCATCTTCGCTACAGCCCACCACGCCAAGGACAAGATCGAGCTCACGCCCAAATGGCAGGGCGCTTTCCCGCCTGACGCCACTCTCGTCGTTTACATGCCGGGCCGGCGCTTCCGCCAGCTTGCAGACGAACTCATCGCCTCAGGCATCGCGCCCGCGACACCTTGCGTCGCCGTCTCCAAAGCCAGCACGCCGGAGGAACATGTTCTCCGCGCCACCCTCGCCACACTCATTGACGACGCAGTCGGCCCCGCGCCCGTCATCCTGCTCATCGGCGAAGCCATTCGCCCTGCAGTCTAACCACCGAACACAGTTTTCATCGTCTCTCCGGGCGGCCGCCTCAATCCGGTAATATTTCCTCGCCATGACCAAAGCATTGCGCCTCTCCGTATTTCAACTCGCCCTTCTGTCGGTAGCCGCGGCCGTTCCCGTCTTTGCGCAGCCCGCACAGGATCAGCCGACTACCACCCACAGCAATTCACCCGCACAGGTGCTTCGGACCGATCCAGCAATCGACGCGATCCTCCCCCGCGATGCCATTATTGAAAAGCTCGCCGGCGGCTTCCGCTTCACGGAAGGCCCAATCTGGGTGCCAAAGACCAAGGACGAAGATGGCTATCTGCTCTTCAGCGATCCATACAAGAATGTCATCTATCGCTGGACCCAGGATGGTGCGCTTTCCGTCTTCATGGCGAACAGCGGCTATAGCGGCACGGACATCGGCGAGTACAGCCAGCCGGGCTCCAACGGTCTCACGCTCGACCGTCAAGGCCGCCTCACGATCGATCAGCAAGGAAACCGCCGTGTGGTGCGCATGGAAAAGGATGGCAAGCTGACCGTGCTCGCAGACCGCTACGACGGCAAGCGGTTCAGCAGCCCCAACGATCTGGTCTACAAATCCGACGGCGCGCTTTATTTTACGGACCCTCCCTTTGGCCTGCCCAAATACGCGGACGATCCCCGCAAAGAATTGCCTTACAGCGGAGTGTTTCGCGTAAGCCCGGATGGCAAAGACGTTCGCTTGCTCACCACCGATCTGAAAGGCCCCAATGGCCTCGCCTTCTCACCAGACGAGAAATATTTCTATGTCGACGATTGGGACCTGGCTCATAAGGTAATCATGCGGTATGAGGTGCAACCGGACGGATCGCTCGCCAAAGGCAAAGTCTTCTTCGATATGACTTCCACGCCAGGCCCGTCTGCCCTCGACGGCATGAAGGTCGACGAGAAGGGCAATCTGTACGTCACAGGCCCCGACGGGATATGGATCATCTCGCCCGAGGCCAAACACCTCGGCACGATCGTTCCTCCTGAGCACGCGAACAACGTGGCATGGGGCGGCGACGACAGAAAGACTCTCTATCTGTGCACACGGACCGGACTCTATCGAATCCGATTGGAAATAGCCGGCGCCCATCGATAGGGAGATAGTTCGACGGCACGTTTGTCCAATGATTGCGCCGGACTTGGACAAGAAAGGGCGCGGCCGAAGCCGCGCCCTCTCCATCCGCCGGATGACTCGTTATTGCTGCGGTGTTGCGTTCTGTTGCGGCGTGCTCTGTGCCTGCTGCAGCCGGTTCTCGCAGTTCTGGTCCAGCCCGTCCTTGACCGCCACGTCGGGCGTCACCGACAAACCCGGCCGCAGGACATGGTCCTGGTCCTCGTGCTCAAGGTCGGTGAAATCGATACGCACCGGGATGCGCTGTACTACCTTCACGTAGTTGCCCGTCGCATTCTCCGGCGGGAAGAGTGACAGCATGGAGCCTGTCGCGCCGCCAATCTGCGTGACTACGCCGGAAAACTTACGGCCGCCATACGCATCCACCTTCAGTTCGACCTTCTGGCACTGCCGCATCTTCTGCAGTTGCGTCTCCTTGAAGTTCGCCGTCACCCACAGGTCGGTCAGCGGAATGATCGTCATCAGGTCCTGCCCGGCGGAGAGGTTCGCGCCCACCTCAACATTCTTCTTGTTCACGATGCCGTCCGTCGGCGCGGTGATCTTCGTATAGCTGAGGTTCAGCTTCGCCTGCTGCACGCGCGCCTGCGCCTGCTTCACCGTGGCCGCTGCTGCCTGAGCACGCGATTGTTCCACACGCAGCTCCCCCGAGCGGTTCGTCACCGACTGCTTCGACTGCGCCTCAGCCTGCGCCAGCTTCTGCTGTGCGCTCGAAACAGCGTTCTGGTTCGCAAGCACGCCGGCCTCCGCCTCAGCCACCTGTGCCTTGGCCGCTGCGGCCGCGGCCACTGCCGCGTCGTACTGCTGCTTGGAGATCACGTCCTTCGCCACCAGCGGGGCATAGCGATCGACATCATCCTGGGTCTTCTTCGCGTTCGCATTGGCCTGGACCACACGCGCATTCGCGGCATCCACTTGCTTCTGGGACTGCTGCACCATCGCCTGCGCGCCCTGCACGTCGGAAGCGGAGGTCGTGACCGCTGTGTTCACGTTGGTGCTGGTGATTGGGATGTTGGTGGACGCCTGCACATACTGTGCCTGCGCGGCGGCAAGGTCCGCCTCGGCCTGGTCGAGCGCAACCTGATAGTCGGCGGGATCGATCTCCGCCAGCACGTCACCCTTTTTCACCATCTGGTTGTCGCTCACATTCACCGCAACAACGTGTCCCTGGATGCGCGAGCTGATCTGGTAGAGATTTCCGTCAACCTGCGCGTCGTCCGTGTCCTCGGTGTAGGTGGAATGCCAGTAGAACAACCCGGCGGCGATTGCGAGCAGCACAATTACCCCGATCACGATGTACCGGCGATTCGACGGCGGCGGCGGTGGCGCCGGCTCGCCCGATGGCGTCACGATCTTCGGATCCTGCGGCTGCCCTTGGTCTTTGTTTTGCTCGTCTGCCACGTTTACTTTCCTCCGAGATAATCCTTCCAATGTGCTTCCGCCACCCCAGTAGCGCGCGCCAATGAAAGCTTGGCCGCGTTGTGCTGATAAAGGGCGCCGATGTACTGCTCGTTGGCCTGTTCCACCTGGGACTGCGCCTGGCTGACGGGCAGATTGTCCGCCACACCTGCCTTGAAGCGCTGCTGCGCTTCGCTCAGCGCCTCGTTCGCCAGGTCAAGATTCGACTTCGCGGCATCCACCAGTTTCTCCGCCGACTGGATGTCCAGAATTGCATCGCGAATGTCAGCGTTCACCTGCTGCACCTGGTCGGCGAGCTTGTCCTTCGCCTGCTGATAGTTTGAATCGGCTACGTCCTCTTCGCCTTTTGTCTTGGCGATCTGCAGGATGGGCACTTCCACCTTGCCGGTCGCGGTGTAACTCGCGTGCGAATGCCCCGCTGTCTCGCCGATGTCGCCATAGTCGCCGGAGACTTTCACTGTCGGAAGCTGGTCCGCCCATGCCGCGGTCTTTTGATTGCGCGACGCCTCCACCTGCTCGTTCAGCGATGCCAGGTCCTTGCGGTTCTTCAGCGCATCCGCGAAGGCCGTCTGCGGATCGAGATTGTCGAGCGTTGCGTATGGCTCCTTGTCCGTCAACCGATACTGCTGGTCCAGCGGCAGACCGATCACACGTGCCAGCGCAAGCTTGTCCTTTGCGAGTTGATTGGTCACCGAGATCAGCGTCTGCTGGTTGTTCTGGTAGTCCACCTGCGCGCGCAGCACGTCGAGACGCGGACTGATGCCCGCATCGTGCGCGGCCGTCGCCTGGTCCAGCGAGACCTTGGACGTCGCCAACTCCGCATTTACTGCATCGATGCGCGTTGCGTCCGCAATGCACAGCAGGTACGCATTGCCGACGGTGAGCACGACCATCTCTCGCGCATCTTCCGCCGTCAGCTGCGCGGCGCGGAAATTATGCTTCGCCGCGAGGTAGTTCTCCAACGACGGGACATTTACTAGGTTCTGTGTCAGGAAAGCACGGAAGTCTACTACCTGGAACGGGCCGATAATGGGATTGACCCCCGGGAACTTCAGGCCGAATGCCGCGAGATTCACCTGCTCCACTTCGATCGATGCGTCGCCGGTAATCGTCGGCAGCAGCGGCTGCAGCATCTCCAGCTCCTGGCCCTTTGCGCTCTGCTGCGCAGTGGACTGCAAAATAACGCCGAGATTCTGCCGCAAGCCGCGGGCGATGGCATCGTCGAGTGACAGGTCCATCACCGCGCCGGTCGCCTGCCCGCTGACAATCGAGCCCTTGAACGAATCCGGTGTCGGCGCAGCGGGATTCAGCCCGCCGGGCTGGGTCAACTGTTGCAGCCCGCCCTCCACCGTTCTGGCCTGCGCGGGAGTTGTCGCGCCCGGGGCGCTGTTGCTGTTGTTCGCCCCGCCCGGCCCCTGCGCGCAGACGCACTGGCCCAGCAGCAACACCGCCACCGCGCCAGCTGCCGCAAAAATCCTGCCGGCGTTCGCCGTTTTTGCTCTGTGTGCCATTCTCTCTATGGTACCTGCACCTTGACGGGGGACCGCAAATCGCTCACGCATCGAATCTTGTCAACTTTTGGATGCACGACCACGCCTCAAAAGTGCAAAAAAGTCGATGAAAGTAGAACAACTGCCGTGCAATCGGCTGCTCGCCAGCTACGCGTTTTCGCGCTTCGCCGCGAAGCAGATACACTTTTCCTGCAACCCCATCTGGAGACTCAAAATGTTCCTTGGTATCGACGTAGGCACCGGCGGCACGCGCGCCGTGCTGGTGAATCCTGAAGGCCGCGTGCTCTTTTCCGCATCCGCCGAGCACGCTCCCATCCGCTCCGAACACATCGGCTGGGCCGAGCAGGACCCCGAAGACTGGTGGCGTGCAGCGCGTGAGGCCATCGCTGCTGTTCTCGATGCCGCGAAGATTGCGGCCACTGATATCAAGTCCATCGGCCTCACTGGCCAGATGCACGGCTGCGTCATGCTCGACGCCGACGGACGCGTCATCCGCCCTGCGCTCATCTGGTGCGACCAGCGCACGCAGCCGGAGTGCGACTGGCTTGAAGCAAAGATCGGCCGCGAACGCCTGATTGAGCTGGTCTCCAATCCCGCGCTGCCCAATTTCACGTTGACCAAACTCCTCTGGGTGCGCGCGCATCAGCCGGAACTTTTCGCCCGCATTGCCCACGTCCTCTGTCCCAAGGATTTCGTCCGCCTGCGCCTCACCGGCGAGTACGCGATCGACATGCAGGAGGCCTCCGGCACGCTGCTGCTGGACGTGACGCACCGGCGCTGGTCGCAGGAGGTGGCCGAAGCCGCCGGTATTCCGATGGCGTGGCTGCCGCGGCTGTTTGAAGGCCCGGAGATCTGCGCGCACATCTCCGCCGATGGCGCAGCCGCAACCGGCCTGGCCGCGGGCACGCCTGTCGCTGCCGGCGCGGGCGATCAGGGTGCAGGCGCGGTCGGTATGGGGATCGTTGGGCCGGGCTCGGTTTCGGCCACTATTGGCACCAGCGGCGTGGTCTTTGCCTCTACCGCAAAACCCACCCTCGACCGCCTCGGCCGACTGCACACCTTCTGCCATGCGGCGCCTGGGCTGTGGCACGTGATGGGCGTGACGAATGGTGCTGGGCTTTCGCTACGCTGGCTGCGCGACACTTTCGCCGCCGGTGTTCCTTACGACGACCTCACTGCCGAGGCGTCACGAATTCCTGCGGGATGCGAAGGAATGCTGTGGGCGCCGTATCTCTTCGGCGAGCGCACGCCGCATCTCGATCCCGAGGCGCGCGCTGCCTTTACCGGCATCACCGCCTCGCACACGCGAGCGCATTTTGTCCGTGCAGTGCTGGAAGGCGTTGCGATGAGTCTGCGCGACACTTTTTCACTCTTCGCAGAACTTCAGATTCCCGTCACACGCATCCGGCTTGGCGGCGGCGGCGCGCGCGGCCCGCTGTGGCGGCAGATACAGGCCGATGTATATGGCCAGCCGGTCGAGTTGCTCGCCGCGGATGAAGGCGGAGCCTTCGGGGCGGCGCTGCTCGCGGGCGTCGGCGTGGGCCAGTGGCCTACCGTCGAGGCAGCGTGCGCAGCAACGATTCATGTCGCAGAGACAGTCGTGCCCCAAGACGCAGCCCGCATGGAGAAGCATTACGCTCACTACCGCCGCATGTATCCTGCACTGAAAGAGATTGGGAGAGCGTAGATGGCGTCGCGCGAGATTGGTGTTGGAGTCGTCGGATACGGCCTGGGCGGCCGCGTCTTTCACGCGCCGTTTGTCAGCGCCGTGCCTGGGCTGAAGCTTGTGTCCATCCTGCAGCGCAAGGGCGACGAGGCCGCGAAGGCCTATCCCCACGTCCGCATCGATCGCTCGTTAGACGATCTTCTCGCGGACAAATCCATTGAGCTGGTCGTCGTCTCCACGCCCAATGAGACGCACTTCGCCCTCGCGAGCAAAGCGCTCGAAGCAGGCAAGCATGTCGTCATCGACAAGCCGTTCGCTTCAACCAGCGCAGAAGCCAGCGCCCTCATTGACCTCGCAAAGAAAAAAGGCCTGCTCGTCATTCCCTTTCACAACCGTCGCTGGGATGGCGACTTCCTTACGCTCAAAAAACTTCTTGCCGAAAATGCCGTCGGCCGCCTTGTCACATTCGAGTCGCACTTTGACCGCTTCCGTCCCACGCCGCGGAAGAACACATGGAAGGAAGAGGGCAACCCGGCCAACGGCATGCTCTTCGACCTCGGCCCGCACCTCGTCGATCAGGCGCTGTTTCTCTTCGGCGCGCCCGCCGCCATCACCGCCAGCGTGCGCGCGGACCGCGACCAGACCGCCATCGAAGATGCCTTCGATATCACGCTGCATTATTTCCCGAAGGACGGGCCAGCTACGAACCGCAAACGACTCCTCGTCCACTGCCGCACGAGTTACGTTGCCTGCATCAACGCGCCGCGCTTCACACTGCACGGCACAAAAGGCAGCTTTGTGAAATACGGGCTCGACCCGCAGGAGCCGGCGCTGGTCGCCGGGGCAAAGGTCCCGCGAATGGAGCCGGGATCGCCCGATTCCGATGTCTGGTTGGAGGAGAAAGAATCTGCCTGGGGCAAACTCGCCGTCGCTCCCAATCCCGCCGATCCCACCACGCTCGTCGAGAAGCATATCCGCACTGAACCCGGCGACTATCGCGGCTTCTACGCCAACGTGCGCGACGCGATTCTCGGCACAACTCCGCTGATCGTCACGCCGGAGGCCGGCTACCAGGTCGCCAAGCTGCTGGAGATGGCGCGCGAGTCCTCCGCCAAGGGCTGCACGCTGAAGGTGGAGTTCTAACCCAGCCGAGTTTAGATCTTCGTGTTGATCTCAAGCACTGGGTTGCGCAGGTTCCAGTACGGCTCGATCACCGGAATGTAATCCACCGGCACTTCGGTGATGAAGGTCTTCATCCAATCGGCGCAGTACTTCATGCCGCCGCCCAGCGAACGCGACTCTCCCAGCAGGATGAGCGCTTTTTTATCGCCTGCCGCCACCATGTCCTGCGCGTACTCTACCCCTGCCCATTCCCACGTGTAGCCCACGATCAGGACATCCGCCGAGGTGTTCAGCAGATGGATGGCTTGCTTCTGCGTGGTATTGCCCCAGTTGGCCGCAACGTTCGTGACCGGCAGCTGCGGGTCGCCCACAATGCGCATCGTGCGGTCATTCAGCTTCGTGCTGAGTTCTTTGGCCAGCCCGAACAGCGTCGTCTGGGGTAATTTGAAGCTCGTGGGATTCGCTGCGTCGTTCACATAGCTGTCCCAGCCCAACTCTTTCGCCATGCCGGTTGCGATGCCGTTCGGGCCCTTTGCCGGCCAGTGGTCATGCAGGCGGAAACAGACCAGATTGTTCGCGTGGATGAAGTCGCGCTTGGCCTTAAACACCGCGGCCCCTTCCATACGATCCAGGCTGTCGTTCTCTGACCAGAAGACGGGATCCAGAGTGACGATCAGGTTCTTTTTCGCCGCGGCTGCGGCCTTCAGGCAATCGAAGGTCGCCATCGCCGTCGTTGCAACTCCAGTCACCGCAGTCAGCGGATCGCCGGCAAGAATCTGATCGGTCACCGGAGGCGTGGGCGGCGCGTTCGGCGGCGGCGCGGATTCCGGCACTGGCTGCGTCGGCAGTCCTGCCCGCGCGCGAATGCGATCCACCAGTTGCAGCGCCGTCACCGGCCCCGTGTGCTGCGGCGGACGAGCGAAGCCGCCCGGCCCCGCACCCGCAGGCCGACCCGCACCTTGTCCAATTCCCTGACCTGCTCCCTGCGAAGCCGGCGGCTGTGCCAATCCCAATTCCTTTTCCATCTCGACCTCGAAACCGCGTCTCGCTAAATCCCGCGTCTACCTAGATCTTCGTGTTGATCTCCATCACCGGCCTGTCGATCGTCCAGTACGGCTCGATGATCACCACAAACTTCACAGGCACTTCGGTCACGAACCCTTTGAGCCATTCCGCGCAGTACTGCATTCCCCACTGCTCGCTCTTCACATGCCCCAGCAGGATCAGCGCCTTCTTCTGCCCCGACGACACCAGGTCCTGCACATACTCGATCAGGTCCCAGTCCTGCGCCTCGCCGATCACCAGCACGTCTGCATCGCTGTCCAGAAAGTTCACCCCGGGAGAGACGCTCGAATTGCCCCAGCTCTCATACACCCGCCTGATCGGCAGCGCAGGATCGCCCACCACACGCAGTGTGTGGTCACCCAGCTTGCGTTCGAACTCGCGCGCGAGGTCCAGCAGGGTCGTCTGCGGCAGCGTGAACATGCGCTGGTTGCTCACATCCATGTAACCCGTCCAGCCCATCCGCTGCTGCATGCCGTAGTTGATACCATCCACCGGCCGCAGCGCGTGCCAGTGGTCATGGAAGTGAAACGTGACGATGTTGTGCGCGCGGATGTACTCCGTCTTCGTCTTGTACAGCGGATCGTCTGACAGCCCAGGCGGAGGGTCCTGGTGCAGCCAGTACGTCGGCTCATGCGTGATGACGAAGTTCAGGCCGGCCTTCGTCGCGTCCTTCAACGCATCGAAGGTCGCCATCATAGTTGTGGCGATGCCTGTGACTGGCGTGTCCGCCGACCCGACGACGATTCGGTCCACACCGCCACGTTCGCTCCACGGGCCGCCTACATGCAGCTTCATCCGGTCGAGCACATCCTGCACCGTCAGCGGCGACGCCGCATGCGCTGGACGCGCGATTCCCACTGCTGCAACTCCAAGCGCCGCCGCACCTCCGGCGATCATCTCGCGCCGTGAAATCTCCACACCTCGCATCAGGCACTTCCTTTCCGTCCCGAATAATATCTCTCACGGCAAGCAACGCGCCATCCGAACGAGAAGATTTTCATGTTTGCGAAGCCTTCAGCGCCAATTGCTCAGCACTTCCTCCACGGCCTCCGCCGCCCGCTTGCACTCAGCTTGACTGACATCCATATGGGTGACGAATCGTACAGCTCGCGGTCCTACCGGCGCCGCCAGCACAGCTCGTTCCTTCAACGCTGCGCAGAACGCCGCTGCATCTCCACCCTTACGCAGAGTGAAGATCACGATGTTCGTCTCCACCGTCGCCATGTCGATCTGCGCGGCCTCATGTCTTGCGACGGCATCCGCCAGCAGCCGCGCATTCGCGTGGTCCTCGCCCAGCCGCGCCGCCATTTCGTCCAAAGCGATCAGCCCGGCGGCGGCCAGCACGCCAGCCTGCCGCATCCCGCCTCCCAGCGCCTTGCGAAAGTTCCGCGCGCGAGCGATTTCCTCCGCGCTGCCCACCAGCATCGACCCGACCGGCGCGCCCAGCCCCTTCGACAGGCAGAACATCACCGTATCGAAGCCATCCGTCAGTTCCCCCACCCCAACACCAAGTGCCGTCGCCGCATTGAAGATGCGCGCCCCATCCAAATGCACCTTCAGCCCAATCGCATGCGCGCCTTCGCAGATCTCGCGCGCCGTCTCCGGCCGCATTACCGTGCCGCCTGCCATATTGTGCGTATTTTCGATACAGATCAGCGCGGTCTCGGTGTGGAAACGAACACCCCGAAAGATCGCGGCGCGTATCCGCTCCCACGTCAGGATGCCGCGCTCACTCTCCACGGCACGCAGCGTGCAACCGGAGAATGCCGCCGCCATGCCCATCTCCCAGTCCAGCACATGCGCGCGCGACTCGCAGATCACCTCGCGCCCATGCTCGGTATGCAGCCGGATCGCGATCTGATTCCCCATCGACCCCGTGGGGACAAACAGCGCTGCCTCGCGTCCGAAGATCTCCGCAGCGCGCGCCTCCAGCCGGTTGACCGTCGGGTCCTCGCCCCAGACATCATCGCCCACCTCAGCCGCGGCCATCGCCGCACGCATCTTCGGCGTGGGCTTGGTCAAGGTATCGCTGCGCAGATCGATCAAGCTATCTCCTGTGCCGCCGCACTCACCAACAGCCGGCTGAATACCTCATTCGATACCATGCGACCGCGCGCCGTCAGCCGCAGCCGGTAAGCTTCGCGTTCGATTAGCCCAGCCTCTTCAATCTCAGCGACCGCATCGTTCACAGCCGCGACCAGCTCGCCGCCAAATGCTCCGCGCAGAGCGTCAAGATCAATGCCCTCATTCAGCCGCAGCCCGAGGAACATCGCCTCTTCAAATGCCTGCTCACGCCCAATCCATTCCGGCTTTGGCTCCATGGCACTCGACGAGAGGACATTCAGTACCCGGCTGTTCGCTGTTCCCCGATTCCTGTTCCCTGCTGGCTGCGCAAGATATTCTTCCAGATCATCCACATTCGCCCAGCGCATTCCTCCCGCCCCGGATCGCAGCATGGAATGCGCATCAAGCCCGAAGCCTAGGTAAGGCCCGCGCCGCCAATAGCGTATGTTGTGCCGCGATTCGGATCCCTTTCGCGCGAAATTGGAAATCTCATACTGCTCGATGCCCGCAGCCTCCAGCCATTCGCATCCCTGCGCATACCACTCCGCGATTGCATCGTCCGAGGGCACCGCATCCGCGCTGTACCTCAACCGGTTTCCTGTTCCCTCTTCTCTCTTCCCTGCGGCCAGAACCTCCCGCCCCAGACGGGAGTCCTCGTCCACCTCCAGCATGTACACGCTTATATGCGGCACCCCGCTCGCGATCGCAACATCCACCGACTGGCGCCAGCTCTCGCGCGTCTGCCGGGGCAGACCCACGATCAGGTCCACATTGAGATTCTCGATGCCCGCCGTCCGCAGCCGCGCAATCTCATCCAGGCACATCGCGCGTGTGTGCAGCCGCCCTACGGCCGCCGCCTCAGCATCAACGAAGCTCTGCACGCCGAAGCTCACCCGATTCATGCCCGCCCGCAACATCGCATCGAGTGTCTCACTGCTCAACTGCCCGGGCGCGCATTCCAGGGTGATCTCCGCCGCTGCGCTTACCGCAAATTGCTTGCACAGCACCCCAAACAGCCGCCGCACTTGCTCCGCACTCAGCAGGCTGGGCGTTCCTCCGCCGAGATACACTGAATCGACCCGCTCCGGCAGCTCAACCGCACCCACGCCGCCGAACCCGCGCGGCTCAATCAACCCAGCCACTGAACCGCGCACGGCGCGCATCTCCGCGCACACGCGGTCCACATAGGCATCCATCCGCTCCGGGCCAAATACTCCTGACGCAAAGTTGCAGTACGTGCACTTCGCTTTGCAAAACGGCACCGAGATGTAAATGCCGAGAGAGTCCTTCACGGCTACAATTCTTTCACGCGGGAACGCGTCCGCAGGCGAGTGGCTTCGTCTAATTCGAGCGGGGAGGCATTCGCCATGGCGCTGTCCAGACTCTCCCGATCTTCCGTTCTTCTGGCTGCAATCGTAGCCACACTTGCGCTCTGCATCGCGCTCGCCCGACATAACTCAAATGTCTATGCGGCGAAACGCGCCAAGCCGCCCGCGCAGCCTGTGGCAGCGCCTGTCCAGCATCCAGGCGCCAATCCGGTCATCGTCGAACTCTTCACCTCAGAAGGCTGCTCCAGCTGCCCGCCTGCCGATGCGCTGCTGGCAAAGCTCCAGCAAGACCAGCCTGTGCCCTCCGCCAACATCATCGCCCTTGAAGAGCATGTCGACTACTGGGACCATCTCGGCTGGAAAGACCGTTTCTCCTCGCCATACGTCACCCAACGCCAGCGCAACTACCAGTCCGTCTTTCACCTCGACGATATCTACACGCCGCAGTTTGTGGTCAACGGGTCGTCCCAGTTCGACGGCACGAATCCCTCGGCAATCAATAGCGCCATCGCGAAGGCTTCGGCTGATGTGGCTCCCCTACAGATCGTTGAAGTACACGTCCGCAATGGCGCGAGTGTTTCGTTTAAGCTTGCTAACCCAGCCATAAGGGCCAAATATGTCAACCTCTATGCGGCGATCATCGAACCGCAGGACAATACGAACGTTAAGAACGGGGAGAATGCCGGGCGCGCCTTACAACATATAAATGTTGTAAGAGCAGTAGCGACGGTAGGCGCAGCCTCGCGTCTGGAAGACTTCGATCACTCTTCCTTCAGAATTCAGCTACCCGTTAAATCCAGACTCGTGGCTCCTCGTCTGGTCGTATTTGCACAGTCGAACAACTTTGGGCCAATCCTTGGGGCTGCTGTGCACACCATCACAGCCAGGGAGATCGATCCCACGCCAAAGCCCACAACAACAATCCTGCTTTCGCCGACAATACCAAGTTGCCCATCTTCGGGAAGTGGCGATTTCTATAGTGCTTCCTGTGGACTGCCATCGCCGCTAAGCATCCCGTAAGCCCACGAATCCTCCCGTGCCTGCCGCCATCTAAAATCAGTACAGCCCAGATGGCCGACTCAAGCGACAAGCAAAAAGAGAAGACCGCATCGCCTACGCGCGCGCATGACGACGACGTCGCCGGCAAGGCGTATGACTCGCGCCTCATGCGCCGCCTGCTCACCTACCTGCATGCCTACAAGCTGCAGGTCGTCATCTCGTCGATCGCCACCATTCTTAAAGCCGCCTCGGACTCCGCCGGTCCCCTGCTCGTGATGATCGCGATCGATGCGTACATGTCCGGCGCAGCGGGCCAGGCCTCCACACATGCCGCGCCTGTCGGACTGTCGTGGCTACGCTCCTGGCTTCCGCGCCATCTTCATCCACACAGCGCCATCGCCGGCGTTACGGACATCGCATTCATCTATCTCGGCTGTCTTGTCTTCACCTTTCTGCTCGAACTCCTCCAGACCTACCTGATGCAGTGGACCGGCCAGAAGGTGATGTTCGACATGCGCAGCCAGATCTTCCGCCATCTGCAGCGCATGTCGCCGGCGTTCTATGATCGCAACCCTGTCGGCCGGCTGGTCACGCGCCTCACCTCCGATGTCGACGCCCTCAACGAGATGTTCACCGCCGGCGTGCTCGCCATCTTTGAGGATGTCTTCACCCTCAGCTTCATCGTCGCCATCATGGTCAGCATCAACTGGCCGCTCGCGCTGCTCACTCTGGCCGTCATTCCGGCAATTCTGATCGCGACGCGCATCTTCCGCGCCAGCGTACGCGAAAGCTACCGGCGCCAGCGCGCCGCTACCGCGAAGATCAACTCCTTCACGCAGGAGTATGTCTCAGGCATGTCGATCGTGCAGCTCTTCAACCGCGAGCGCCGCGCCTTTGCCGACTTCTCCCACGTCAATGCCGAGAACAAGCAGGCCTGGACCGACGCCATCTTCGCATACGCCTGGTACTTCCCCGTCGTCGAATTCCTCTCCTCCGCCGCCATCGGGCTGGTCATCTGGGTCGGCGGACGCGCGGTACTGCACAACGATGCCTTTCTCCGCGCCGCCGCATCGCTTGGACTGCATCCCTCTCACGCGGCAGGTTTCTTCGGGACGATCACCATCGGTGTCCTCATCGGCTTCATCCAGTACGCGCAGCGTTTCTTCCGCCCCATCCAGGACTTGAGTGAGAAGTACAACATCCTGCAGGCAGCCATGGCCGCAAGCGAGCGTGTCTTCCGTCTGCTCGATACAGAGCCGACCATCCTCTCGCCTGCGAATCCCATCGCCGGCAACAACTCCGGCTCCATCGAGTTCCGCAACGTCTGGTTCACATATCAGTCGCTGACCGAAGAACAATCGCACTACCTCAACTCTGTCATCCCGAGCGACAGTCGCGCAGCGACCGAGTCGAGGGACCTGCAGTTAAGCGATGCCACAGCCGCCCTCATTTCCGGCCCACTCGCAGACATCGAATGGGTCCTCCGCGGCGTCACCTTCACTATCTCTCCCGGCGAAACCGCCGCGATCGTCGGCCACACCGGAGCCGGCAAGACCACCATCACCGCGCTGATGATGCGCTTCTATGACATCCAGGCCGGCTCGATCCTTGTCGACGGTGTCGATGTCCGCGACCAGGACCTTACCGCGCTCCGCCGCCGCTTCGGCGTCGTCCTGCAGGATCCCTTCCTCTTCACCGGCACCATCGCCGACAACGTCCGCCTGGGCTCCTCATGGATCACCGACGCCGAGCTCGAACGCGCGTGCGAAGAGGTCAACATCGCCGACTTTATCCGCACGCTCCCCGCAAAGTTCGCCGAGCCGGTCCGCGAGCGCGGCGCCACCCTCTCCACCGGCCAGAAGCAGCTCATCAGCTTCGCCCGCGCCCTCGCCCACTCGCCCGCCATCCTGATTCTCGACGAAGCCACCAGCTCCGTCGACACAGACACGGAATATCGTGTGCGCCTCGCCCTCTCCCGCATGATCACCGGCCGCACCAGCGTCCTCATCGCACACCGGCTGAGCACAATCCAATCGGCTGACACCATTCTCGTCATGCACAAAGGCACGCTGCGCGAGCGCGGCTCCCACCAACAGCTCCTCGCGCAGCGCGGCCTCTACTGGAAGCTCTACCAACTCCAATACCGCGATCAGGAACTTGGCGAGCCGGCGACCGATCCAATCGCCACCGCACGCTAGCCCAAAACCCACGGAACCATCCTGCATCCCCGTGCGTAGCTGTAGCCGTATATTCAAGTGCAGGGTCCCGGTTCGCCAGCAGCGGCTGCCCCAGCGCAGCCCATCTTCAGGAGGCACCAAATGTCTCACCTGTCCCGCCGCTCACTCTTTGCCGCCCCGCTTGTGCTCGCTGCAGCCGCGCTCGCGGTCTCCGGAACCGCCGCCTTCGCCGCCGATGGCACCTTCGACAAGACCCTCTCCGTCCGCGGCGCGCCGATCGTTAACGTCTCTACAGGCGCGGGATACATACACGTCAATCCCGGTTCTGACAACCAGTTCCATGTCGTCGGCCACGTCCACGCCAACAACGGCTGGCTATCCGCCGGCGATCCCGACGCTGTTGTGAAAAAGATCGTCGCTAACCCGCCCATCACCCAGACCGGAAGCATCATCACCATCGGCCACACCGACGACCATGAGCTTTATCGCAACGTCTCCATCAGTTACGAGATCACCACGCCGCGCTCGACTCTGCTCACCTCGCACACCGGCTCCGGTGAGGTACAGATCGCGGGCATCTCCGGCGCAGTAACCGCCGGGTCGGGCTCCGGCTCGCTCCATCTCTCGCTGGCCAGCTCCGGCGACGTCCACACGCGCACCGGCTCCGGCTCTATCCACATTGAAGGCGCCACCGGCGCGCTCCATGCCAGCACCGGCTCCGGCTCCATCGATGCTGCGGGCAACATCGGCACCGGATGGGACCTCTCCACCGGCTCCGGCAGCATCCGCATCAAGCTTCCTGACAACGCACATTTCAGCCTGAACGCATCCACCGGCTCCGGCAGCGTGCATGTGGACCAGCCCATGATGATGCAGGGCTCGATCAATCACCATCATGTCTCCGGCAACGTCAATGGAGGCGGTCCCACTCTCCACGCCAGCACCGGCTCCGGCGATATCACCATTCACGGCAATGGCACCACCGCAGAGCGCTAGCTTCCTTTACTTTTCCAGCATCTTCAACGGCTTCTCATCGATGCCGATATCGCGCCGCCGCCACGCGCGCAGCGGCTCGCCCACCAGCGTCATCAGCAGCACCGCGGCCATGATCTCCACTCCGCTGCGCCATCCCTGCATCATCCCCAGCGCGATCAGCAGCGTCGTCGCAATTGCCGCCGGCTGCGTCGCGCGCAGCAGCAGCGTAAGCAACACTGTTATCGCGGACGCAATCGCGGCGGCCCACACGCGCGCCAGCGGCACGCTTCCAGCACCGACGGCCGCCACCGCATCTGCTCGCGTTACCCACACCGCGCCGAGCCCGGCGAGCACGCCGATCAGGTGCCCAACGATCACGTTGTACGGCTTCGCACTCTGCCGCTCGGGCGTCTCCACCAGCTCATACGCCGTCGGCCCCAGGCTCGCAAACAACAGAGGCGCATGCGCGATCCACGCGGCCACTCCAGCAATCGCAATCAGCGCCGCCTCGCACAACGGCGCCGCCACCACATCCTTGCCTCGCAGCCTTCCCGCACCCCGCATTCCCGCTTGGATGCAGGACGCAATAACGAAATTTCATCGCCGCCACGCCGCACATTCCACGCGACATACAAGCCACGCGCGATAATCGCGCTTCGTGTCCAATTAATATCTGCACCGCAATCCGGCAGGACTAGGATTCATATCCGGCGAGCACAGGAGCCTCGCAATCATGAACCCGAACGTCGCAAGTCTGCTTGAGAAATACGGCTGGATCCTCGCACTCATCCTCATCGCCATCTTTTACAAAGTCGTTCTGCGTGTCTTCTTCGGCGCCGTCATCATTGCGAAGGAAGAGATCGGCATCGTCAACAAGCGCTGGGTCGTGCTCGGCAAGAACCGTACGCTGCCCGGCGGCGCCATCATCGCCCTCAACGGCGAAGCCGGCCTGCAGGCTGACACCCTCGCCCCCGGCGTGCACTTCGGACTTTGGATCTGGCAGTACACCATCTATCGCGCGCCCTTCACCACCATCGACAAGGGCCACATCGGCATCGTTGAAGCCCGCGACGGCCATGCGCTTTCGAACGGCCGCGTACTCGCTCGCGCGGTGGAGTGCAGCTCCTTCCAGGACGCGCGCGCCTTCCTTGCCGGCGGCGGCCAGCGCGGCCCGCAGATCTCCATCGTCCCGCCCGGCACCTACCGCATCAACACTGCGCTCTTCCAGGTGTCGACAGGCGACGTGCTCGAAATCCCCGACAACATGGTCGGCGTCGTTACCACCAAGGACGGCCAGCCGCTGCCCACGGGCGAAATTGCCGGGCATGAGGTCCCCGGCCACAACCTCTTCCAGGATGCCGAAAGCTTCATCACCGCCGGCGGCTACAAAGGCTTGCAGGAACAGGTCATCCTCGCCGGCCGCTACTTCATCAATCCGCGCTTCGCCACCGTCGAAATCAAGCCCATGACCGAAGTCCCCATCGCCAACGTTGGTGTCGTCATCGCCTACGTGGGCGAAGAGGGCAAGGACCTCTCCGGCGACAGCTTCAAACACGGGAACCTCGTCTCCCGCGGCGAAAAAGGCGTCTGGCTCGATCCGCTCGATCCCGGCAAATACCCCATCAACCCGTTCACGCACAAAGTGGAGATCGTGCCCACGGCCAACATCGTCCTCAACTGGGCCACCGGAAAATCCGAGGCGCACAAGCTGGATGAGAAGCTCTCGACCATCACCGTGCGCTCGTCGGACGGCTTTACCTTCAACCTCGACGTCAGCCAGATCATCCATGTCCCGCGCAACGATGCCCCAAAGGTCATTGCGCGCTTTGGCACCATGGCGAATCTCGTGACGCAGGTGCTGGAGCCGACCATCGGAAACTACTTCCGCAACGCCGCGCAGACCTCAGATGTGATCGAGTTCCTGCGCCATCGTTCGGAACGCCAGGCCGAGGCGAAGACTGCCATCTCTGCCGCCCTAACCGAGTACAACGTCAACGCCATCGACACGCTCATCGGCGACATCACGCCGCCCGACGCGCTGATGAAGACCCTTACCGACCGCAAGATCGCCGAGCAGGAGCAGGTCACCTACAAGACCCAGCAGCTCGCCGAAGAGACGCGCAAGGACCTCCAGCAGGCGCGCGCCATGGCCGACACGCAGGCCAAGGTGGTCGACTCGGAGCGCTCGGTCGCCATCGCGGACTTCACCGCGCAGGCCTCCGTCAAGCGCGCCGAGGGGGATGCCCGCTCACGCATCATCGGCGCCGAAGCCGACGCAAAGTCGAAGACCATCAACGCCGAGGCCGACGGCAACGTCATCACCACGGTGGGCAATGCCGAGGCGGAGAAGACCAAGGCCGTCGGCACCGCCGAAGCCGATGTCATCAAGCAGAAGATCGACTCCATGGAGTCGGGCAACTACGCTCTGGTGCAGGTCATGCAGGCGCTGGCACAGCACAACGTGCCGCTCGTCCCGCAGATCGTCGCCGGCGGCGGCAACGGCCACGGTGGCAGCACGCTGGTCGACGTCCTGCTCGCCAACCTCTTGCGCGACAACATCAAGCCCGCGACGAACGGCAACGGCGCCGCCTACGTCAGTGACAAGAAGTAGTCGCTGGGAAAAAGACGAATCCGAATCCCGCATTCATCGCGCGATGTCAGTCGCGCGGTGGGTGCGGGAATCCTTTACCCTCTCTCCATGCCTTCTCTCACCGGCCGCGTCGCTCTCGTCACCGGCTCCAGCCGCGGCATCGGCCGCAGCATTGCGCTTGCTCTCGCTAGTTCCGGCGCCGATGTCGCCATAAACTACCTCCGCCGTACGGAAGAAGCGAAGGCCGTCGAAGAAGAAATTCGCCGGCTCGGCCGCCGCTCTATCGCCATTCAGGCCGACGTCTCGTCCGCCCCGGAAGTCACACGACTCATCCAAACCATCGAGGCCCAACTCGGCCCTATCGATGTTCTCATCAACAATGCCGGCATCGCGCGTCCTCAGCCGATCGATGCCATCGCCGAAAGCGATTGGGACGAGATACTCGACGCAAACCTCAAGTCCTGCTTTCTCGTCACGCAGGCTGTGCTGCCCGCGATGCGCAGCCGCGGCTGGGGCCGCATCGTGAATCTTTCCTCTGTCGCGGCGCACGTCGGTGGCGTGATCGGGCCGCATTACGCCGCCTCCAAGGCCGGAATGCTCGGTCTGACGCACTACTACGCCCGCCACCTCGCGAAGGAAGGCATCACAGTCAACGCCATCTCGCCTGCCCTCATCGAGACGGAGATGGTCACCTCCAACCCCAACGCCAGCCCGAACCTCATCCCTACCGGCCGCTTCGGCACGCCCGACGAAGTCGCCTCCGCCGCAGTCATGCTCGCCGAGAACGGCTACATCACCGGGCAGACCATTCACGTGAACGGCGGCTGGTTCATGACGTAGCTGTTCTCGCGGATCAATACCGCACACGCAAAGATCGGGCCGTCTCCTGGGGAGGTGGCCCGTTGGCTTTGCTGGCTGCCGCTTCTGTTGCCGGCGAACGTCGTCGATTTCTTGGAGACAGCTTCGCATCCGCATTGGACGGCGGAGCGAGGAAGCTCTACCCGCGCAGGGCGGTGATCAGGTCCTTCTGCGAATGGCTCTTCTCCTCGATCGACACCACCTTGCGCAGCGCAGGATGGTGCGAGAGTTCGATCTTCGAGAAGTTGAATGCCATCCCCGCTACGCCCTGCATCACGCGATACGGCGAGGGCAGACAGCAGAGATCGAGCGAGGAATGCAGAGCGCGAAACTGGTTCATAGCGGGTCCCGCTCGTCGCGGTCGGAGGTGGTGGTGACCAGCGCCGGCGCGGCGATCATGATGATGAAAACCAGGGCGAAGATAAGGTCGTGCGACATGGACGGTGCTCCTTGAGGCTTGGATCGCCTTCTAAGGGCATCATCGTTCCGCGTTACGGTGCGGTGAATAGCACCCGCGGTGATCCTGCTACACGCAAGTTGTAGGGATAGATTGCTAACGGGACGCAGCCGCCAGCAATGCCGCTGCGTGATCCAATGCCTGCACCAACTTGGCCAGTTGCTCCTGCGCGCGACGCGCGTCCTTCCCATCGATGGCATCGTTCACGCCGGGCAGTTCTTCCGGCGCGTAGCCTGTCGCCAGGCCCGGCGCATACACCGCCTGCCGGTACCACGGCCGCATCGGAAGCCCCTCCGGAACCACCAGCGCATGTTCCGCGGCAATCAGCGCAGCGTTCAGATGCGGCGCATCGCCGGGCGATGAAAGCCCCGCCGCATGAGCCACCCGCGCCGCAGCGGCAAACGAATCCGCTGAAGCAAGTGCAGCAGCGAAGTCGAGATTCATCCCATACGCCGACGAACGTGTGCGCGCCTGCTCCAGATAGCCGTGAATCGCCTGCGCGTACCCGACCTCGCTCAGCGGCAGCACCTCCGCATCAGCCATGTGCAGAATCTCCAGTCCGAAGAATCGCGCCTGCTGCACCGTCAGCGCAAAGTCCGGATCGACGAAGCGCGCGAACCAGTCGAAGTTGTCATACGCCGAGTGGTACACGCCAAACAGGCCGTCTGAGCCAACGTCCGCGGATGGAACTCCGCCGTGGTCCAGAAAGGGCGAGTAATCCGACCCGGAGCCAAGCTCGCCGAAGTGCAGCGCGCTCACGGTAACGGAACTGCGTTCACGAGTTCCACGTGTCTCTGTCGCGTGAGGCGCACGTTCTGTAGCAGCCGTTTTTTCACCGGTGCCCTTTTCACGCTCCTGCGCTATCCAATGATCCAGAACCGAGCCGCTTCCTGATGCCGACGGCACCTCCGCCGCAATGTCGCGCACGAACTCCCGCAATGACGGCACCGCGGACGCATGAAATGCCGGGCCCGACGCCGCCTCGTCGATATTGAAGTACGCGACCGCGTGCTGCAACTCTGCCTCGTGCTGCTCCACCCACTCTGTCGATCCGATCAGACCCTCTTCTTCCCCGTCCCAGCTCCCAATCACGATTGTCCTGCGCGGTCTCCAACCATGTTTCAAAAGAACTCCCAGGCCATGTACCGTCTCCAGCATCGCCGCCGTTCCGCTTGAGGGATCCGTCGCGCCATACACCCACGCGTCGCGATGATTGCCCGCGATCACCCACTCATCGCGCTCCATCGTTCCCGGAATCCTTCCGATCACATCCCAGATCGTGCGCAGCCGCGTGTCGAATGCGAGCCGCATATGCACCGTCACGGGGGCCTCATTCGATCCCAGACGATACGGCGCGCCCAGCGCGGCGCCCTGCCACTCGCGCGGCGCAACCGGTCCCGCCAGCGCACGCAGGATCGGCACGGCATCCGCCGCCGAAATGGGCTGCGATGGAATCGACGGCAGATCGTACTGCAGCTTGTTCAGAGGGATACGGCTGGACGCCGGCAGCCCCGGCACAGAAGCTACTCCCGGCGTAGTCGGATCGCCTGGATAGATCGGCAAAAACTGAACTGACCCACGTTGCACTGCGGTCGCCGGCGGATTGCGCCCATCCGGATACGCCGCTGCTCCCTTCGTCGCAGCGTCCGCCGGATCGGTGAAAAGCAGCACGCCTGCCGCGCCCACCTGTTGCGCCAGATAAACCTTTGTCCCGCGAAAGATCTGTCCATACCGGATCAGCGCGATCCGACCTTTCACGCTGATGCCCATCTCCGCCAGCCGCGCATAGTCTTCCCTGCTGCCGTAGTTCGCGTACACCACCGGAGCGGTGAGATCGGCCGCAGGCGAGCCGGAATTGAAGGGCAGCAGCGCGCGCGCATCCGCTTTCGGCGACTCAGGGGTGAGGCCCCGCAATATCTTCGTTCCGGAAGAGTCGAACACCTCCACCGCAAGCGACACAGGCTTCGCCAGTGGAACGGAATAAGGAACGATCTGCGTCTCAAGGCCCGCCGCTTTGAAGCCGGCCGCCACATAGGTCGCCGTCGCGTAGTCCTCGGGCGAACTCGCCCAGTGCGGCGCCGCGGTCAGCGTCTTCAGATGCTGGCGTGCGAGGGCCGCATCGGGCACAGCCATGAAGTCATGGTCGAGCGCGAGCTGAGCGGACGCTTGCGCCTGCACCGGCGGCGTCGCCGCGGGTTCCGGCGGCTGCCCGATGAGCGCAAGAGTAGCCAGCGGGATGGGGAGGAGATAGCGGCGCACGCTGGTCAAAGTAGGCCAGGCCTCTTAGGCGTTCGATGCCGTGGTCAGGCGACCGGCTGGCCGCAGAAACGGCAACGCTTCGCAGCAACCGGAATATCAGAGAGGCATTCTGGGCACGTCTTATTGGCCGGCGGCTCCGCCGTGGCGGGTTGAAATTTCTTCAGCAGGTACTGCGTGGGCACAACCAGGAAAAAGTAGATGACGGCTGCAAGGATCAGGAAGTTGATGACTGCCGTGATGAAGTTGCCGTACATCACCTTTCCGCCATGGACCCAGGCAACAAGGTAGTCGAAATTCGGCTTTCCGATAAACGCGCCCAACAACGGGTTGATGATGTCGGTCGTGAGCGCGGTGACGATGCCGGAGAAGGCGGCGCCGATGATGACGGCGACCGCAAGATCCATCACGTTGCCGCGAAGAATAAAGTCCCGAAAGCCTTTTAACATAGAGGGCTCCTGGCAGTGAAGTTACAGGGGTGGAGTATAACCCAACAAGCCGTGCGCGAGTGCAAACGATCTAAAACACGTATGGCGAAAACAGGAAGAAGCACACCAGACACACGGACATCATGTCCATCCAAAGCAGCAGAATCAGCCCCGCATGGTAAAGGTCCCAGCGCGGCCGCACGCAGCGCACCGTTTCCAGCGTTCCGCAGATCGCCAGCAGCGCTGGAACAATCAGGAGCGGATCGCGCCGGTCATTCGGAAAGCCGGCCAGCGGGAAGGACATCGCAACGCTGCACAGCACCAGCAGGTTGCCGCGCAGCAACGAACGCCGGCTGAGGTGGAAAAATGCCGCCGATGTAAGAGAGCGGGTCAAGTAGCGCCTTCTCGATTCTACTTGCCCTGAAAATCCCGCGCCGAATCTACTTGGCTGCACTTGGCGGAGCAGCGGCCGCATTCGCAGGAGCATCGACTGGCGTTAGATTCTTCACCTGTGAGGTAGCCACTTCCACCGCACCGTAGTGGTCGCGATGCAGGTCGTGCACCGCTATTCTCAGAATGTGTTCGCCCTTTGCCGGGACGCTGACCTCCGCATGCTGCACGATCCCGTGCTGGTAAAACCCGCGGACATTCTCGTCATCCCCTGTAAAGCTTTGCACGTTGTGAGTAACGTCCACCAAGTCGCCATCTGGCGTATAGACATACACCATCAGATCGAAGTCCGCATGGATCTTTCCGTCTGCCCCGCGAAAAAATACCAGGCCCGCCGGATCGATCTGATAGTTGACGCTGTAGCGCCGCCACGGCCCCTTGGCCTTCGCGGCGGCGGTATTGTTGGGCCCAACCACCTCCTCCGGCTTGTCGGCCGCCGTCATCGGGACCACGCCCACCCGGAAAAGAATGTCAGTTGGTGCGGGCGCGCCGCGCGCCATCGCCAGGCGGAGGTTCGAACGCAGGGCGGCAACGCTGGGGTCGTTCGGTCCGGCCGAGGCCGCGGTCTGCGTGATCAATCCTGAGGTCTTCACCGCGTCAGTCGGCACAGCGTAGTAGCCCGTGCGGTATGCAAGCGTCACGCCGGGATGCCCAACCTGCACCTTGATGCGGCGCAGCTTGCCATCCATGTTGGAATCCGTCGGCGAATAACTGAGGCTGTAGAAGTTGGATCCTTGATCGACCGCCTCTTTCACCGCCTGAGTCAGGTCATTGGTGCCGATGTAGGCGCGACCGCCGGTTGCTTTGGCCAGCACGGTCATCGTGCCGTTCTCGGCCGCGGTGTCGTTGATGAACTGGCTCTGGTCCGCTGCCATACGCGCAGTGCCGCGCGCGCCGCCGCCATAGTTGCGGGTCGTGTCTGCCGCAAACACGGGGTTTTGCATCACTCCGCGGACATCGATCGGATATACCGCAATCTGGCTCCGCGCCAGCCGGGCCATAGCTGCCTGAAACTCTTCGCTCATGTCCGCCTCGCCGGCAAATGGATTCAGGAAACTGTCCATCGTGGGCGTGCTTGAATTGGAGCCGAGGTTGTCGGTCGTATCCGCCATCACGTTCAGCGGAAACGACGCGGAAAACCAGATAAGGTTTTTGCGTCCGGGAATCGCAGCCAGCGAGCGAGCCAGTTGGTTGAACGCGTCAATCGTATACTTCGCGCGCATCTGCAACTCCTGGCTCTTCTGCTGCGCGTCCCACTGGCGAAGATTGGCGATCAGCTCTGCAAATGCCACGTCGCCGGCGCTGTTCTCGAACATATCCGCGGCGCTGTCCTGGATGCCGTTACCCGCAACATCGCTCCGAACAGTCGAGGCTTTGACATTGATCTTTTCCATTGCCTTTCTCAACACCGCAGGATCGGCATTGAAGCCCTGTAGCAGCAGCAAGTGGTCGCTGAGCCCAAAAATTGCGGTGCGCGAGCCCGGTTGCGCAGTCTTCAGATATGCCATCAGTTGCTGGTGCAGATAAGTCTGGTCCTTCGTAGGCGTGTTCAAAGAATCCAGCAGCAGAATCGTGACGGCGCCGCCCGGCGGCACCTGAGGC